>JBCBCT010000021.1:27823-33919 GCA_038530365.1 Pseudomonadota bacterium
GGACCGCCCTTCTGATTGTTAAATTGAGGACCGCTTGGCTTAATTCGCGTTGGCCATTTGTGCCTTGACCTGCTCTTCAGCGACGCGCTGCTGGAACAGGGCCGTGAAGTCGATGGGATCGATCATCAAAGGCGGGAAGCCGCCGTCACGGGTTGCACTGGCAATAACCTGACGGGCAAACGGGAACAGCAGCCGCGGGCACTCAATCAACAAAGCCGGCGGAACGGCTTCTTCCGGGATATTGGTCAGGCGGAACACGCCGGCGTAAACCAATTCCACGGTGAACATTGTGTTTTCACCTTCACCGGCATCGGCGTTCAGCTTCAACTCGATCTCAAAATCCGTCTCCGATAACGGGTTCGCGTTGACGTTGATGTTGATGTTGATTTCCGGCTGCTCTTCGCGCGGGCGCAGCGAATGGGGCGCGTGGGGATTTTCGAAGGACAAGTCCTTAATGTACTGCGCCAGTACGTTTAGGGACGGCGCTGCACCATTGGCACCTTCGGCAGCCGGTGCGGCTTCTTCTTTTTGCTTTTCTTTCTTGGCCATCCTGGCTCCCCTTTTGTGTGTGCGCGGTATGCGTGGGCACGATCTAAGCGCGGCATCTGCACCATGTTTGTGACCATGTTTGTGCAGCCGATTGGTTGAAGTTTTGCGGGAGCGGTTACCACCTGCCCCGACATGCTGCAAGGAATGGTTGGCCTATCGACACGTTGCGGTTGTTTATTGACCCTTCCAGGGTGACGGTCCGCCGGGTTTGGGTTTTCCGCCAGCGCGCTCTTCGTAGTCGTCGGCGTCCAAATCGATGGTGGGTCCGGCACCGGCTGGGGAGTCATTGGATGGCCCATGGGAAGGACCGTTTGAGGAGCCGGGGTACTGGTCCGGGCCGCCACCGCCAAACTGCGTCCCACCAAAACTTACTCCAGCACCCATGCCAGCGCCCGTTCGTGGGCCAACAACCGTGATGCGTTTTGCAATGAAGGCCCAAATGAACCGACGAACAGCGGGCACAAACAGCGAAAAACCCAGCGCATCCGTCAAAAAACCCGGCGTCACCAGCAAAAGCGCCGCCACCACGATCAAAGCTGCATCGCCCAAAGCGCGGGTGGGAAGGCCCCCCGCCTGCATTTGCCGGTTGAGCTCTCCAAACACGCGGAAGCCTTGAAAGCGCAACAAAAACGCCCCGGTGCATGCGGTGAGTATGATGGACACAACGGTCCAAAGCACACCGATATGCTGCCCCACCGTGATGAAGATCGAAATCTCGACCACCGGAATGATCAGCAAAAGAAGCGGAAGATAAGATAATCGCATGGCGGCTACATAGGCAGGCTTGCGGGCAAATTCCACGGCCTTATGAACCCATGACCCGCAGTGTCACGGCTGAGCACCCTGCCCAGGACAGCATCGAGGGCCGCAAATGGTGACCAACGCGCTGTTTGGTCTTCGCGAAACCCTTTGAACCTGCCAGCCATTGGCCTATATGAGCGTCGGGCGGGGTGTGGTGCCGTGGTCAGCGCGGGCTGTCCTCACATTTGTCCCCCGTTCGATCGGTTTTTGCCTTCATCACATTCAGCGCGAGCCTGCGCAGACATGGAAAATCTTCATGGAAAATCTTGATCTATTTACTCTTTTGCCTCTCGCGGCTGCGGTTTTCGTATTTTGGAAATTGCGCAGCGTGCTGGGAACCCGCACCGGCAATGAGCAACGCCCGCCGTATGATCCCTATAATGGCAAGGACGCGCGGGATGATCAGTCAAGCAACAGCGGCGACAGCCGGGAAGCCAATGACAACGTTGTCACCTTGCCAGGCAATCGCACCCGCCGTGCCGACGATGGCATGACGGACGCGCAAAAAGCCATCGAATCGATTTCCGGCGATGATGCAGACCTGAAGAAAAGTCTGACGGCAATCTACAGCCGCGACCCCGGTTTTGATCCCGCCCAATTTCTTGATGGCGCAAAAATTGCCTATGAAATGATCGTCACAGGCTTTGCGGACGGCGACAAACGCTCGCTCAAAAATCTTTTGTCCCGCGAAGTCTTTGAGAACTTTGAGGCGGTGATCGATGAACGCAAGGCGGCGGGCGAGAAGGTCCAGACCAGCTTTGTGGGCACCGAAAAAGCCAGCATTCTGGCCGCCGACGTGACACGGGACGAGGCTCAGGTGACCGTGCGTTTCACCAGCCAGATCATTTCCGCAACTTTGGATGAAAACGATACTATTATCGATGGCGATCCCGATGAAGTGGCGGAAATTGTCGATGTCTGGACGTTTGCTCGCCCGTTGAAGTCTCGGGATCCAAACTGGAAACTCGTTGCTACCGACGAATAAACGGCATTTGGAGTTGTCGTGGGGTAGCATTTCGTGGGGTACCAGGCCAAACACATCCCATTTGAGGCGCTGAACGGCTGGGCGGCGGACGACCATCAACAGGCCTTACAGGCATTTGCCGCCCTCAGCGGGGCGAGGAAGCAAACACCAACGACCCGTGCGCTTGGCATAGACGGTGCTGCTCTTCGGGACCTCGCAAAAGCGGCGTCGGCGCTTGCCGGTTGCGATACTCAGACGGCAAAAGCGTTTTTTGAGACGCACTTTCAGCCTGTTGTGTACACCGACACATCCAAATCAACCGACAACGACAGCGTCTATCGTGGCTTTCTCACGGGCTATTTTGAGCCCGTTGTGCGCGCCTCCCGGACAAAAACAGACGATTTTCCGGAGCCGATCTATCGCAGGCCGCCGGATTTGATTGATCTGACCGAAGACAACCGCCCAGCCACCCTGCCAGCCGATATGCGCTTTGGACGACGCATGCCCGACGGCTCCATTGGTCTCTATCACGACCGAGACGCCATCAATGCCGGGGCTTTGGAGGGCGGGGGTCTGGAGCTGTTTTATGTCCAAGACCGCGTGACAGGGTTTTTCATCCATGTTCAAGGCGGAGCAAAACTTGTCTTTGAAGATGGCAGCACCCAGCGCATCACGTTTGCCGCCAAGGCAGGCCATGATTACACATCGCTGGGGGCTGTTTTGTGCCGACTGCTCGACAAAGATCCCGCCACCATGACCGCAGATTTTTTGGCCGACTGGATGCGTAGCAATCCGGATCGGCTGGATTGGTTTTTAGCGCACAATCGCTCCTACATTTTCTTTGAAGAAGAGAACCAAAGCGCCGCCGATGAAGGCCATGTGGCCGCCGCGAAACTGCCGCTGATTGCCGGGCGCAGTCTGGCGGTGGACCGCAGGCTCCACACCTTTGGCACCCCCATTTTCGTGGAAACCAAAGAGCCGCTGCCAAGGCAAGACGAACGCTTTCAGCGTCTCATGGTGGCCCATGACACGGGATCAATCATTCAAGGCGTGCAGCGGGGTGATTATTTTGCCGGTTCCGGCGAAGACGCGGGCTGGATCGCCGGGCGCATGCGCCATCCCTGCGCGATGACGGTCCTCAAACCTCGCATTGCTGGCACCACGGCTGGCGGTTGAATCATGGCAAAAACGATCAAACCCAAGGACGGCCGGTTGGGCGGCGGGGAAGAGAGCGCATTTTCTCATTTGCCTAAAGATGATGCCGCGCTTTGGACACGGGTGGCGCGCACCACCGAGCCCCTGAAAGGCAAGCGGCCAGACGCCTCTTTGCTGCACGATGAAATGGCAGCCCTCATGCGCGCTTCGGCGGGGGCAATTCCAGCAAGTTCCCAAAAGCGCACCAAGTCGGCCGCACCTTTTGCGGCACCGGCCAAACCATCCCAACCCGCGCCGGTACATCACCCCATTGAAGATCGCGTGCACAAACATCTGGCCAAAGGTCGGCTGTCCATCGACGGGCGACTAGACCTCCACGGCATGACGCAGAACCAGGCCCAAGATCGCCTGTTGCGGTTCCTGGATGATAGTCAACGGAGCGGCTGTCGGGTGGTGTTGGTCATTACCGGAAAAGGCGAGCGGGGCACGGGCATTTTGCGGCGCATGGTACCCAGCTGGTTTGATCTCCATGCCTTCCGACGCTTGGTGAATGGCTATCGCGCAGCCCATGTTTCCCATGGCGGCGATGGCGCGCTGTATGTGCGGTTGCGCAAGTCCCGCGGGGAACAAATGGGACGAAAACGATGACGCCGTTTGGTGAACGCTTGCGGGCGCTGCGGGCGGAAAAAGGGATCACCCAAAGACAGTTTGCCAGCGCCGTTGGCGTGTCCGCCGGTTACCTTTCCGCTCTGGAACATGGGCACCGGGGAAAACCATCCTGGCCGCTGTTGCAACGGATTGTTGGCGAATTGGGCGTAATTTGGGACGAGGCGGAAGACCTGCAGCGTCTGGCCCATTTGTCGGACACACGGGTCGTGGTGGATACAACCACGGCAAGTGCGGCAGCAACTTTGGCGGCCAATCTTCTAGCCGAACGCATCGCCGGACTGGATGAGGACAGCGTTTCCGCGCTGTTGGCACTTTTAACAGCAAATTCCTCAGACTAAGCCTCAAACGCAGCCGGACCCAAAAAATGACGATGCTTTAAAAAAGAGAGCGAAGTTCCGCCTCTTTCGCGTTCACCAGCCAGCCGTAGTAATTCTCCCGCGGGCGGCGGGGCCTTTTCCCCTCCGCACGGCGCTTGCGATTAACGCGCGCAAGAGCATCGGCCCGCAGCGTGACATTGCCCAAATTGTATAGGGTCGCCGTCAGTCCTGGATTTTTGGAGATGTCGAACCCGGTGCGTTGTTTATAAACATCGATGCTGTGACGCAGAACCGCTGCCATATAAAGAAGCGTCGAATCCGGTTCCATGATCGTGTTGTAGACTTGGTTAGCCCGACTGACGGTCAGTTTTGGCTCGCGAGGGGAGCGGGCGCGGACAATATCGTTCACCTTCAGCGCCGTAAGAGGATTGAGCTGGCCCAATCCGAAGGTCTGGCCAGCGTAGAATGGCTGAAAGAAAACGCGCCCAAAACGGTCGTTTGGCCATTTTTTACCACCAACCGTTTTTCCACGAAACGAGGCGTTCCACACCTGCTCCCGGCAGGTCCAAAGATCGTAGCGGGTGCGCGTGTTTTGACAGCGGGAAAACGGCGCTTGTCGCACAAACCGGGAGACAGACATGCCGTTGTGCTTAAACGAAAGATCCTGGTTCAGATAAGCCAGCGCCTTCACGTAATAGGTTTGAATGCGATCCTTCGCATCGACATTGTAGGTGTGTTCACCCACCAAAGCGCCAACAATATGAATGGGGTCAAGACCCTGGGTCCGTGCGGCGGCTTTGATCTTGCTCATCAGTTTTCGGTCACGGGCGAGCAGATTTTTGATTTTTTGGTACTTGCGATCGAAGGACGAACCGCGGGTGCGGCGCACCGATCCCGAAGGAATGGCCGGTTGTTTGGCGTGGAAATTGCCAGCGGGAACCAGCGCCTGACCAAACGAAGGTGTGGCCGCCAGAGCAGCCCAGCCAAAGGCAGACGCAACAGTAAGGGAAAAGAGGCGCGCTTTCATCGTTTTGATGTACGGCAGAACGGCCAAAGGCGGCAAGCGACTTTTGTCACTAGCCGCCTGCGATGAGCGTTGAAAAGGCGCTTGGGGCTCACAGTTGTGCGAGCGCCCGCATACTCATTTTCACAATGAAGGCCCCGTTGGAGCGCGATTGTGTCTGATCAAGACCGATTGAGGCCTAAGTCACCCCGTTTAGAGAATGTATCGGGACAGATCGGTGTTTTTGGCCAAATCGCCTACGTTTTCGCGCACAAACGCCGCGTCAATCGTCACGGTCTCGCCGCTTCGGTCGGCGGCGGTGAAGGAAATTTCGTCCAACACCCGTTCCATCACCGTTTGCAAACGCCGCGCGCCAATGTTTTCAACCGATGCATTGAGCTCCACCGCCGTGTCGGCCAGCGCGTCAATCGCATCATCGGTGAACTCAAGGTTCATCTCTTCGGTTCCCATCAACGCCACATATTGTTTGATGAGGCTTGCCTCCGTTTCGGTGAGAATGCGCACGAAATCTTCCTTCGTGAGCGCCCGCAGTTCGACACGGATCGGCAAACGGCCCTGTAATTCCGGCAGCAGATCGGAGGGTGTGGCCTCCGGTGCGTTCCATGTGGCCAAACCCT
>JBCBCT010000022.1:0-2455 GCA_038530365.1 Pseudomonadota bacterium
GGCAAGCTACGCGTTCCAACTCGTCCAGATCCTCGTCCGTCATTTGGCCAGTTTGGTGTTGGCCGACGGCCTCAAACAGATCCTGCACCGTCACCGGGCGACCGCGGTAGGTGCCGGGGAGGATCGATCCGCCGTAAATGAAGATCGACGGTACGTTCAGGCGTAGCATGGACATCATCATGCCGGGCAAGGATTTGTCGCAACCAGCCAGGCCCACGAGGGCATCGTAGCAATGCCCGCGCATGGTGAGTTCCACCGAATCGGCGATGACTTCACGGGACACGAGGGACGACTTCATGCCCTGGTGGCCCATGGCGATACCGTCTGTCACTGTGATCGTGGTGAACTCGCGGGGGGTGCCGTTGCCGGCGGACACGCCTTTTTTCACGGCCTGAGCCTGGCGCATCAGCGAGATGTTACAGGGCGCAGCCTCGTTCCAGCAGGAGGCGACGCCGACCAAGGGCTGGTGGATTTGTTCCGACGTCAGACCCATGGCGTAGAGGTAAGAGCGGTGCGGCGCGCGGCTCGGTCCTTCCGTTACGTGGCGGCTGGGCAGGCGGGATTTGTCGAAGGTCTTGGCGTCCATAAATGTCTCGAATGTCTGGCAGAATGTGCGTGTTTTAAAGCCCAACACGGCTAGCGCGCGTCGTGGGCATGGGAATGGGCAGCTTTTGTGTTTGAAAAACGGCAGAAAGCCCCGAGCGATCTATAGACGAGGACTTGTTAAACGTGTGTTGCACGGCGGCCACATCACCCTGTGGAAAGGCACTTTTTGGCTTTGCTGACGTGGATCGCGTGAAACGCTCTGGAGGTTGATTTTCGCTCGCTACGGCACTGCGCCCGCAATCTGGGCTGAGTTGATGTTTTTGATGGCGCCTCGACTTGCCAAGGTGGATGGCGGTCGCAAAACTGGCCACTGCTGGAAGGAGCAAACGATGGGAAAACAACCTACGACCACAGCCAAGACCGGTGGTCCGGTCGGCTGTGGCGAAGAGCAAGACACCACACAGGATGGCCATTTCGGGGCGGCTTATTCACTGTCGGACGGTGAGGAAACGCTCGCCCATTATCGCACCTGGGCGGCGAGTTATGACCAGGAAGTTGGCCAAGACAATGGCTACGCCCAGCCCGCGCGGGTGGCGGACATGCTTGCGCGCTTTTCGGACCCAAAATCGGTGCGCGTATTCGACGCCGGGTGCGGCTCCGGCCTGTCGGGTGTGGCTTTGGCATCGGCAGGTGTCACGACGATCGATGGCTGCGATTTCTCCCCTGAGATGTTGGCCCGTGCAAAGGAGAAAGGCGTCTACACTTCCCTGTTCGAAGCTGATCTCAACCAGCCTCTCACCCGCATCCCTGATGCCAGCTATGACATCGTCACCGCCGTCGGGATTTTCTCTTTCGGCCACGTGGACCCAAAAGCGTGCGAAGAGCTTTTGCGCATTCTAAAACCCCACGGCCACCTCATCGTCGCTCTCAACGACCCATTTTGGCAAAAAGGTGATTTGAGAGCGCAACTCGAAGCCATGATCGCGCGCGGCGTGGCGACAGAGAAAGCAAAAGAGTTCGGAGACCACCTGCCAGGGCACAACGTCATGGGCTGGGTGATTGCTTTGCAGCGTTCATAATGCGCGATGGAGTGGCCGTTTCGATGCCCGGTGCGTGATGGCAAGGTCACGAACATTGCCGTGTTTGTGACATCTACGTTGATTGATGACCGAACGATGGCCTGGACAGGCAAGCTCACCAGTGCCTTTTGGCCTACACCCTGGAAGCCCTGTACGCCTTCAACCGTCTTTCGCGTGCCATAATGCACCACGGAAGCGTGACGCGGTGTTATCGGTGTCGGGGTTCACGCTGAACGTGCGCGCGCCCATGTTTTGAGGGTCGGCGAGACAGAGGTTTGCAGACTTCCTGAACCTCTTCTTGCCCCGTTTCTGCCCCCTTCCCTTGCGTTCACAAACATCCATGGGGGCCAACAAGGAGACTTCCCATGCGGTTTACTCACACTCAAGCGTCATACGGTTCAGCAACAGCGCCAGCCCCCAATAAAGCCACTGGCCCATTTCGTTCGGTCAAGCGCGGCGCGGTCTTGCGCAGTGTTGCGTTTCTTGCGGCCATGGCCGTCGGGGCACCCCTCCTGGTGGGCAGCGCCAACAGTGCACCGGTCCGCTCTGCGCCGATCGAACTGCTCGCAGCGGACACCGATGTGTCGCCCCGCGCGATCCCCGTGTCGAGCCGGTCCAGCCGGGCGGCGGAACGACTGCGGAAAGCCTTCCGGCCGCATTTCCCTGCTATTTACTTCACCCGTGAGATGAAGGCCCTACTCGGCGATCCCAACATCACCGTGCTCGACTACCGGGGCGGCAGCGACCGAACGAGCTATGTCTGCAGCTTCCTCAACCGCAGCGGCGAACGCGTGGTCGTCTGCGATTAAAAGTGATGTTTCTTTTGCACT
>JBCBCT010000022.1:2555-33562 GCA_038530365.1 Pseudomonadota bacterium
CACGCTGTCGGCGGTGAAACCGCCTGCGCTCCGTGGGGGCGACGCATATGCGTCGGCTGGCTCTTCGCCAGCTGAGCGTTCCGCTCCCTTGCACTCACGCTGTCGGCGGTGAAACCGCCTGCGCTCCGTGGGGGCGACGCATATGCGTCGGCTGGCTCTTCGCCAGCTGAGCATTAAAAAAAGGGCGCGAAGACCTACGGTCTGCGCGCCCGTTTGTTTTGGTCCTCAGACCTGACCGATGAACCTGAGATTAAACCGGCAATTCGTCTTCTTCCATCAACTCGTCTTTTGAGACGGTTTTGTCCGTAACAGTTGCGTTTTCCAGGATGTGGTCGACCACTTTTTCCTCGAAGATTGGCGCGCGCAAGCTGCCGATGGCGTCCGGGTTGCTGCGGAAGAACTCGTAGACCTCTTTTTCCTGGCCGGGATATTGCTGCACCTGCTTCATCAGCGCCTGCTGCATCTCGGTCTCGGTCACCTCAATCTTCGCGGTCTCACCAACTTCAGCCAGCACGAGGCCCAGGCGCACACGGCGCTTGGCGAGTTTCATGTAGTCTTCGCGGGCTTTTTCTTCTGTTGTGTCCTCATCTTCAAAAGACTTGCCGGCCTGCTCAAGATCCCGGGTGATCTGATCCCAGATGTTGTTGAACTCCTGCTCCACCATGCCTTCAGGCAGGTCGAATTGGTGCAGTTCGTCCAGTTTATCGAGCAACTGACGTTTCACCTTTTGGCGGGTCTGCGTGCCGTATTGGTTTTCGATTTGGCTGCGCACGATCTCTTTCAGCTTCTCGAGATCATCAAGACCCAGGGTTTTGGCAAATTCATCATCGATGACGAGTTCACCGGCGGCCTCAATTTTTGAGACCTTGACCTCAAACACCGCTTCTTTGCCGGCCAGATGGGCCGCGCCGTAATCGTCGGGGAAGGAAACCTTCACTTCTTTCTCGTCACCGGCCTTCGCGCCGATCAACTGGTCTTCAAAACCCGGGATAAAAGTGTTGGACCCCAGAACCAGCGTCGCGCCGTTGTCCGCACCACCTTCGAAAGGCTCACCGTCAATCTTGCCAAGGTAGTCCATCGTCACGCGGTCTTTTTCTGCAGCAGCGCCGTCTTTGTCTTCAAATGCGCGGTTGGAATCGCCGATGCGTTCGATCTGTTCGTTCACTTCATCGTCGGAGACTTCAACAATCGGGCGTTCGATTTCGATCGTGTCGAAAGCTGCAATGTCAAACGGCGGGATCACTTCATAGGTGATGTCAAAAGCGAAATCTTTGTTGCCGGACAGGATCTCTTCCGCTTCGGCTTCGTCTTCCGTCATCGACACTTTGGGCTGCTGGGCAGCCTTTTCCTTGCGCTCGGCGAGGATAGAGCGTGTCTGCTCTTCAATGGTCTCGTTGACCAATTCGCCCATGGCCGATTTACCGAACATTTTTTGCACATGGGAAAACGGCACTTTGCCGGGGCGAAACCCGTTAATGCGCACCTTGTCTTTCATTTCGTGCAGTTTGGCATCGCGCTTTTCGATCATTTCTGCGCTGGGAATGGTGACAGCGATTTCGCGCTTGAGCCCTTCGTTGAGCTTTTCGGTAACCTGCATCGGGTCCTCGTTTGTGTTCGTGAACGGTCGGTGATCAGCTGGCCGTGGGATCAAACCGCGCCGCCGGCATACTGCTTGCGCGGGCCGCTGGATGTTTCCAAGGCTGTTGCGAACAGTGTGTGGTGCGCTGGGGTGTCTGTGGCTGGAACCGACCAAAATGTCAGCCAGACCCCTGCCGGGGCCAAGTCGCAGGGGCACTAACAAGAATGCAGCAGCAGGGCAATGGGGCGCAACCGGGAAAGCACGGGCCGCACCACAACGACAAACGCTGTCGATTCATCCCCTAGCGTTCGATTGATGGTTCGATGTCCGCACCTTCCGAGGTGCACTTTTGGGAACGGAAAGCCGCAGCTCTGCCGCGCACACCTTAAATGCCACCAATTTTTGGCGCGCACTGTCCATCAAAAATTGTGGTACTTGAATACCTAATTTGCAAAATCTTGATTTCAAACGATTTTTAGGCCTGTCGCTGAAATAATGCGGCTTGACGGTCTCACAGCTTTCCCGTAGCACCCCACTCAACAGCGTCCTCAGGCGCTTTTTCCCGCAGTTGCATGGCCATTCCGCCTTTCTTTGAAGTGAGCTTTGTTGCGCGGGCTTAGATCAAAACCAAAATTTGGGATGAAACCCCGATGAAAACCTTCTCGCAAAAACCGGCAGAAGTGGAAAAGAAATGGATCGTGATCGACGCCGATGGCGTTGTTCCGGGCCGTCTTGCCTCCTTCGTGGCCAACCGCTTGCGTGGCAAGCACAAGCCCACCTTCACCCCCCATGTCGATGACGGCGACAGCGTCATCATCGTTAACGCTGACAAGGTGGCCTTCACCGGCAACAAGCGCACTGACAAAAAATACTATTGGCACACGGGTTATCCTGGCGGCATTAAAGAGCGTACCGCACGGGCGCTGCTTGAAGGCCGCTTTCCCGAGCGCGTCATGCAAAAAGCTGTTGAGCGCATGATGCCGGGTGGCCCCCTGTCCCGCCGTCAGATGAAAAACCTCTACGTCTATGCCGGCCCGGATCACAAACACGAGGCGCAGCAGCCCGAGACGGTCGATTTTTCCGGCCTGAACCCGAAGAACAAAAGGACTGCATAAGCCATGGCCGAGATCAATTCCCTCGAAGAGTTGGGCAATGCCCTTGGAACGCCAGCGGCTGCTGATGCGGACGCACCGGCTGCTGCTGTTGCCGCTCCCGATGCGCCGGTCCACGAGCGCAAGGTCGATGAGCACAACCGCGCCTACGCCACCGGCAAACGGAAAGACGCCATCGCGCGCGTTTGGCTGAAGCCTGGTTCCGGTCGCATCATCATTGAAGGCGTCGCGAAAAGCCGTGCCGTGCAGCAAAAGAACCGCCGCGAAAAGACCAAGGCCACGAAAGAACGGGATTTCACCGAGTATTTCGCCCGCCCGGTTTTGCAGATGGTGGTGAAACAGCCCCTCGTCGCGACGGGTCGTGAGACCCAGTTTGACGTGATCGCAACGGTGACCGGCGGCGGTTTGTCCGGCCAGGCTGGTGCGCTGCGCCACGGTATTTCAAAAGCTCTCACCTACTTTGAGCCGGAGCTTCGTCCGACCCTTAAAGCCGGTGGCTTCTTGACCCGTGATAGCCGCGTTGTGGAACGTAAGAAATACGGCCGCGCGAAAGCACGCCGCTCCTTCCAATTCTCCAAGCGTTAAGAGCTACCCTTCGCATCACCGATGCATGTCAAAGGCGGGCTCATCGAGCCCGCCTTTTTTATTTCCCGTCCCACCATGTCCTTTCGTTGAGAAAAGCTGCCATGACCCTTCCAAAATACCCTGGCACGGATAATGCTTTCACGGCCAAGACGTTGCACGACAAGGCGACGGACCCGACCTATGCGGGGGCGTTGTCGTTTGCGCGGCGGAAATACACCAACGATTTAACTGGGGTGGACGCGGTGGTTTGGGGTATTCCGCTGGACACGGCGACCTCCAACCGGCCCGGCACACGATTTGGACCGCGGGGCGTTCGGGAAGCGTCTGCGATCATGGACAATGATCCGCAATATCCGTTTGGCCACTATATTTTTGGCGATATGGCGGTGATCGATTACGGCGATTGCTACTTTTACTACGGGTTGCAAAACCGGGTGCCGGAGATCATCGAACGGAACGCGGCGCACATTTTGGCGGCGGAGTCCTCGCCCTACCTGTTGTCCATCGGCGGCGATCACTTCGTCACCTACCCGCTCCTAAAGGCCCATGCCGAAAAATATGGGCCCCTCGCCCTCGTGCAGTTCGACGCACACCAGGACACATGGGACGACGAAGAGGGTGCGGTGGATCACGGCACCATGATCACCCGGGCCGTCAAGGAAGGCATTATTGATGTCGACCATTCAATTCAAATTGGCATTCGCACCCACGCGCCGCAGGACTACGGCATCGAAATCATCGACGCGCTAACGTGCCATGAGCTTGGGCCGAAGGAGATCGCCAAGCGGATTTACGATCGGGTGCGGGGCGCGAAAACCTACATCTCGTTTGACATCGACTGCTTGGATCCCGCCTATGCGCCCGGCACCGGCACGCCGGTTTCCGGGGGCCTGACATCGGCCCAGGCGCTCGCGATTTTGCGGCACATCAAGAACCTGGATGTCGTTGGCTCCGACGTCGTGGAGGTTTCGCCTGCCTATGACCACGCTGACATCACGGCCATCGCGGGATCGACGGTTGCGATGTATATGTTGGGTAATGTGTGGGAGCGACGATTTCGCTCCTAGACCGTTTTGACCCCCTGACCCCTCGATTGAGGGACGATCTACAAAAGGTTGGCAAATGGACCATCTCTCTGGGCTTCGGCGAAATCCGGCTTCAGCCCCAGCAGCAGATTGAACTTCCGCGCCAAACCGCTGAACGTTAGAGAAGACCTATGAAACCCAAGATTTATGTCGACGGCGAACACGGCACCACCGGTCTCCAGATTTTAGAACGGCTGAATGGCCGGCAAGACGTCGAGGTGCTGTCCATTCCCCATGCCGAACGCCACAGCGTAGATGCGCGGTGCGCGCTTTTGAACGCGGCTGATATCGCCATCCTGTGCCTGCCCGATGCCGCGGCAAAGGAGGCTGCGGCCATGGTGGAAGGCGGAACGACTCGGCTCATCGATGCCTCCACCGCCCACCGGACGGACCCCAACTGGACGTTCGGTTTTAAGGAGCTAAACCCCGACCACGCCCAAACCCTGGCCAAGGCCACTCGGGTGTCAAACCCCGGCTGCTATCCCACCGGGGCCATCGCCCTCCTCCGGCCACTGCGGCTGGCGGGTCTGCTGGCAGCGGATGCCTTTGTGACCGTCAATGCGGTTTCGGGCTACACCGGCGGAGGTAAGGGCCTTATCGCGCAGATGGAACAGGCCGACCACCCGGACGCTATCACCACAACGCAATATCTCTACGGAACGGGCCTTTCGCACAAACATGTGCCGGAGATTTCGCGCTACGGGATGCTGGAGCGGAAGCCAATTTTTGCACCTAGCGTCGCCCGCTACCCCCAAGGCATGGTGGTGCAAATTCCGTTTCATCTCGACGCGCTCGCGGCGTCGAATCGGTCAGATGTCCACGCGGCTCTGGCGGATCACTACGCGGCCTGCCCCGGCGACCACGTCATCGTGCGCAGCCTTGAGGAAGCCGACGCGGTGACTCGGTTAGAGGCCAATGGCTTTGCGGGTCGAGACGACATGGAGCTGTTTGTTTTCGGCAACGAAGAGCAGATCAATCTCGTCGCACGCCTCGATAATCTGGGCAAAGGCGCCAGCGGCGCCTGCGTTCAGACGTTGGATTTGATGGTCGGGGCCGAGGCGTAAGCGTGCCTGATTGAACGGTTGCTCAGGCGGCGATGGTCCAGTGGATGGGGGCGTTTAGGACGTTTGCCAGCCCAGAAATGCGCCGGTCCAGACGTTCACCTTTGAAGCCGGCCATGGCCTCGGGCACGCACAAATCGTAGCCTTCGCCCTCGTTCTTTCGAAACTGCACGTGGGGCAAACGGCCCGGCATGGCGGCTGAAAACAAATATCCAACGCGAAACAGCGCGCCCAGCAGGCGGGCCTTTTCCGCCTGACCTTCCTTGGCCACCCGCAGGATTGCCGGACTGACGGAGGGGTCCACGAGCCCTTCGTGGCGGTAGTAAATCGCCAGCGCCATATACGCGCGGCCTGAATGGTCGACGCCCACCAAATTGGCGTTTGAAATGAGGTTCAACGCTTGGTCGCCGCGGTAATCGGGGTGGGATCGCCACGTCATGTCAGCAAACATGCAGGCGGCGGCGCGGTAGCGTTTCTCGTCCTTGGTTTCCGAGACACCAAAGGCTTCAAACGCCCGACCCGTCCAGTCCACAAGCTCTTTGGCGTGCACCGGCGAGCGGGCGCGCAGCACGGCCCATTCTTCTGCGGCGGTCACCAGCGCGTCAGCGCGGCGCACTTTTTTGGGCAGCAAAGAATAGAGATAGCCTTCACGCAGCCCAACGGCGGAAAACAAAATGCTCGACGGTTTCATCACCGCCATGATTTCCGACAAAAGCACCGCTCCGTAGGGCAGCAGCCCACGACGACTTGAAGACACAGCCTCAATGCCACGGATGGATCCGGCGCGATTTTGCGTTAGCCGACGGCACAGCTTTTGCGCTTCCTTGGCCGAAATCTCGTAGTTGTGCATGATGTGGAGCGGATAATTGGCCCGCGCCATATGCAACCGGCCCAGGGCGCGCCAGGTTCCGCCGATGGCATAAAAAGCCTGCCCTTTAGCCTCTTTCAGCTGTTTGGCGTTCTTGAGAGCGGCTTTGACGATATGTCGGGCCTTCGCGATATCACCTCCGGATTCATCGCGCAGGCGAAGTCCGCCCAGGGGCAAAGTGATGCCTTTTCCCTTTAGGGTGTCCCCTTCCAAACGCAGAAATTCGACGCTACCGCCCCCCATGTCCGCCGATAGCCCATGGGGGTCTTGAAATCCGCACTGCACCCCTTGGGCGGCGAATGCGGCCTCCTCTTCGCCGGTGAGGACGTGGATTTCGCGTCCGAGAATGTCTTCAGCCTTAGCGATGAACGCGGGACCGTTTTCGGCGTCCCGGGCGGCGGCGGTGGCCAGGGTGTATATATCGTCGGCACCCGCCTGTTGCGCCAACACCCGAAACCGCTGGAGCGTGGCGTGGGCGCGCTCCACCCCCGCCTCGTGCAAACGGCCGGTGAGCGCCATGCCGGTTCCCAGGCCGCACAACACTTTTTCATTGAACAGCGGCGTGGGGGACCGAGACAGTCCTTCATAGACCACGAGCCGCACGGAGTTGGAGCCAATGTCGATGATCGCGACGGGGGTCAGTTTCCGCAGCCGGCCCTGGGCGCGCAGAATGGATTTCAATGTGCGTGCGATAACGTTCTCCCCCAAGACTTCGCGCGGTCATCGACGTGTGGACCGATAAACTCTAACGCAAAGCGAGCCCACGCAAGGCCCTAGCCACCACCGGCTCACTTTTTGGCAGAAAGCGTTTCCCTTGGGTACTGGATCGTTTGCGGCGCATCCTTTTTCAACGACTTTCCGCGCCCTGAGAGGCTCGGATTGTTCATGAAATACTCCTGGGCACTGAACGGCTTTTGGCCTTTGCTGACCTCCACGCGACGCGCCGTGCCATCGGGCAGGATTTCCCAGCTTTGTTGATTGTCCATCAGATTGCCCAGCATGATCTGATCCAGTACCTGTTGATGGACCGTTTCATTTTCCACCGGCACCAGCACTTCCACACGGCGGTCAAGGTTGCGGGGCATGAGATCGGCGGAACCCGCGTAAACCAGCGCTTGCTTGGACGGCAGGCCGTGGCCGTTGCCGAAGCAAAACACGCGGCCATGCTCCAGAAAACGGCCGATGATCGACTTGACCCGGATATTGTCCGACAAGCCCGGCACTTGCGGGCGCAGGCAACAGATACCACGAACGACCAGATCGATCTGAACGCCGTCACCGCTGGCTTCATAAAGCAGCTCGATGGTGGCTGGATCGACCAGCGAATTCATCTTCATCCAAATTTGCGCCGGGCGACCGGCCTTTGCATGGTCGCGTTCCTTTTGGATCAAATCGGACAGTTTTTGGCGCAGGTGGCCCGGGGAAACCAGAAGTTTGCGCAGGCCCTCCGGACGGGCATAGCCCGTGATAAAATTGAACACGCGGGCGACGTCGCGGGCGATGTCTTGGTCATCGGTGAAGAAAGACAGATCGGTGTAAATACGGGCATTGGTGGGGTGGTAGTTGCCCGTGCCGATGTGGACGAAATTGACGAGTTCGCCGCGCTCCCGACGCACGACAAGAGAGAGTTTGGCGTGGGTTTTCAGTTCAATGAAGCCATAGACCACCTGCACCCCGGCGCGCTCCAGATCGCGGGCCCAGCGAATGTTGGCAGCCTCATCAAAGCGGGCTTTGAGTTCCACCAGCGCAGTGACGGATTTGCCGTTGTCCGCCGCCTCAATCAGCGCCTGTACGATGGGACTATCATTTGAGGTGCGGTAGAGGGTCTGTTTGATCGCCACGACATCTGGATCAAACGCCGCCTGGCGCAGGAAACTGATCACCACGTCAAAGGATTCATACGGGTGATGCACCACAAGATCCTTTTGGCGAATGGCGCTGAAACAATCGCCATTGTGCTCGCGAATACGCTCTGGGAAGCGCGGGTTATAGGGCGAAAACAGCAGATCTGTGCGCGGCGTTTTGACGATTTCGCTGAGATTATCGAGGGAGAGCATGCCCTCCAATTCCATCACCTCGCTGTCAGACACCCGCAATTCTTTTTTGACGAAGGCCTGAAGGGAAGCCGGCGTGTCGCTGGTAAATTCCACGCGGATGACCTGCCCGCGGCGGCGTTGTTTGAGGGCTGATTCAAACAGACGAACGAGGTCCTCCGCTTCCTCCTCAATCTCAATATCGCTGTCCCGGACCAGTCGAAACATGCCGCGCTCGCGCAGCGTGTAACCGGGGAAGAGCTGATGAATGAACAGGCTGATGATCTCTTCCACGGAAATGTAGCGATTGGCCGGATCGTCTTCCCCCACCGGCAATTTGACAAAGCGTTGGAGGGACGATGGCAGGCGCACCAGCGCCACCATGCTGCGCTTGTCGGCCTGCCGTTCCAGACGAAACAACACCGTCAGCCCAAGGTTCGGAACGAAGGGAAAGGGGTGGGCAGGATCGATGGAGAGCGGCGTCAGGATGGGGAAAATATTGTCCAGAAAACGCTGCTCAACCCATTCAACCTCAGACTTGGACAACTCATCCCGGTTGAGAATGAAGATGTTTTCGCGGGCAAGCTCATCCAGAAGGCCAGCCAAGATTTTGTATTGGTGGGTTTCCAACGAAGAAATTTCGTCAGTGGCGTTGGCCAATTGCTCGGCGGCGGTTTGACCATTGTCGGCAATTGCGGACACGCCCTCCCGCACCTGACCGGCAAGGCCGGCGATGCGCACCATCATGAACTCGTTCAAATTGTCGGCGGAAATGGACAGGAACCGCAGCCGTTCAAGAAGCGGATGGTTGGGGTTTTCCGCTTCCATCAGCACCCGTCGGTTGAACTGCAACCAGGAATACTCACGGTTGATGTATCGGTTTTTTGCAAGTGTCAGATCGGCTGTTGCCAATTCTTGAGACGGTGCGGATGGAGTTGCAGCCGAAGCGGAGGCGGCGTCCTGTTGTTGGGCCATCTTCTTATGGAGCCTTCGATGGGTTTACGGCCTGGGGCGCATGCAGACTGGGTCTGGCGGCAAACCATGAAAAGACTGTGACGATAGCCGCTGCAACCGGCTGCGTCTAATCCAGAAGCCCCATCTCTTTCAGCGCTTGGGCCGCCAGGGTCCGGGTCACCGCCCGGCGTTGCGACAAAGCCAGCCCATCCAGCCGGGCAACCAACGCTTGGGCGCAGGCCAGGGATCGTTCCATGCGCACAACAAGATAATCGACAACGGCGGGTTGAACCAAGACCTGACGGTCGGCGAACAATTTCACCAACACACCGCGCAGCAAATCATCATCCGGCTCATTGAGCTCTACCAAATGGGCAGCGCGCAGCCGCGAGCGCAGGTCCGGCAAGGCAACGCCCCAATCGGCGGGCCAACGGCGGCTCGTTAGCAGCATCGTGTGGCCTGTGGCTCGCGCCGCATTGATAAGATGAAACAGCCAAACTTCCGAGAATGCGCCCTGTTGCAGACCCTCAACCACGATATTTCCACTCACGTCCGGCGGTTCATCGCTCGTTGTTTCCGGGGCGCGAAATTCGGCCCCCGCGCTTTCCGCCCAGATGGTTGCCAAATGGGTTTTTCCCGCACCCACCGGACCGGCGAGGATGGCAAGTTGGGTCGGCCAATTTGGCCAATCGTCGAAGAACGAGACGGCCCGCGCGTTTGCCGGGGTCACCACGAGATCATCGCGGGCACTGCCAACGGCCAAGGGCAAATGGAGCGATAATTGCTTTTCCAAAAGCTGGATCCAATCGGCAGGCGCAGCGAGCGGCGGGGGACGCGCTGGAGGGTGGTTTGGGCAAGGAGACGGCTTGTTGAGCCTAGGTGTCTTGGTTTTTTGTGTCCGCAGGCGATGACGTAAAGGGATTGGGCGCAGCATCGGGACTGTGGCCGGTGTAAAGTTCGCTCGCCAGATATTTTCGCAGCGCAAAACGCACCAACACGCCAATCGCCGCCGCCACGGGAACTGCGATTAAAAGGCCG
Organism: Pseudomonadota bacterium; assembly: GCA_038530365.1. Taxonomy (GTDB): domain Bacteria; phylum Pseudomonadota; class Alphaproteobacteria; order Rhizobiales; family Rhizobiaceae; genus Pseudahrensia. The sequence continues at coordinate 12,871 of JBCBCT010000022.1, forward strand.
GTAAAGCCGAGCAGCACACCGAACGCGGACAGTGAAAACATCAGCCAGACGGGATGGAGGCCGACGCTGCCGCCCACCAATTTTGGCTGCAAAATATTCCCTTCCAAAAATTGGCCCAGGAAGAAGATGCCCGCGATGAGTGCAATCCAAAGGTAGTCCGGCCAGAACTGCACAAGAGCGACCCCCAACGACAGGATCAAACCAACAATTGAACCCACAAAGGGGATGAAACTGATGAGCCCCGCAAACATGCCGATCAATAGCCCAAAATTCAGGCCCGCGAGCGATAAGCCGACGGCGTAAAAAATGCCCAAAATGAGACAGACCGAGCCCTGCCCGCGCACAAAACCTGCAATGGCTTCATTGATGTCGGAGGCGATGCTCTCGATGTCTGACTTGTGGTCCCGCGGCAACCAGCTGTCGATACGCGCAACCATGCGGTCGAAATCCAGAAGCAGGTAAAAGGCGACGATCGGTGTGATGACCAGAAGCGAAATCACGTTGATGAGGGCTTTTCCGGAATTCCAGATGGAGGAAAGAAGCGTGGTCAAAAAGCCTGCGCCCTGGCTCAAAAGCTTGTCGAGGTTTTCGCGCACATTGTCCGCCCCCTCTCCAACTAGTCGCCGCAACCAGGGCACTTCAATCTCGGTCAATCGCGCTTGAAGAAGTTTCACATAGCCGGGCATACGCTCGATGAAACCGGCCAATTGGTTGGAAAGAACCGGCACGACCACCAAGAGCGCGATGACGAAAACGACGAGGAACATCAAAAGGATAACGAGGGTGGCAACCAAGCGGCTCGCGCCCCAGGCTTCCAACCGGTCGGCGACAGGATCCAGCAAATAGGCCAGCACCATGCCGGCGATATAAGGCAGCAGAATTGAGCTGAAAATCGACAGAAAAAGGCCCGTGACCACTAGACCCGAGGTCCAGAAAATCAACTGTCTGGTGGCGGTGGGGCTGAGCAAGGGATCGCTGGGATCAGAAGAACCAAACAGGACTGACTCACCGTCATACTCTTCCGGCAAAGCGGTCGCATCGTTTGGCTTTTCATCTTTTGGTTTTTCGTCGGCGGACATGGCGCGGCGGCTGCTTTATTTGCGCACGGACCCGGTGGGTGGGGCCGACGCGCGGGGCGAAGAGGGAAAGTGCTGCGAGCGCAGGGGCGCTTCGCTTTGCGGGCGGAGGCGAGTGGAGCTGCCCTCAGTGTGCAGCAAGGGTTGGCTGCGTTGCAACAGATAGACGAAGCCCGACGCCAAGGTGAAGCCGGCCACCGCAAAAATCAGCGCCGTTTCCGCCCAGGGCCAGGACATGGCAAACGCCAACTCAAACAGCGTGAAAGCCGCCAGAGCAATTTGCAGCGTGGTGGTGACTTTGGAGACGAACAAAGGCGCAATCGACACGTTGCGCCGCAACACTGCCCCCACGGCTGTTGCGGCCACGAGCCCGACGTCGCGTCCCACAACGATGACCACCAGCCACACCGGCAGGTGCTCCAACCACGACAGCGCCACGAAGACGAACAACATCATCAACTTATCGGCCAAAGGGTCCAGGATTTGGCCCAAGGCACTGTGTTGGTTGAAGAAACGCGCCACGATCCCGTCCACGGCGTCGGACACGCCAGCGACCAAAAACAGGGCAAACGCCCAGCCGTAAGCCCCAGCCAGCAACGCCCAAACGATGAGCGGCACAAGGGCAATCCGGCCAAAGGTGATCAGATTTGGGATGGTCAATCGAGCGTTCCGCAGCGAACTGTGGCATGGTTGCCTAATAAAATGACGATTGACTGCACAAATATCAAGCAGAGCGCGAGTTGACAGGACCGATTGCGCGTTTCAGCCTTTCGGGGCGGGATAGCCCACTGCGCACACATTGAGGCGGGTGGATGTCCTGGTGCGCTCAGGTGTCGTCTCGCGCTTTTGGGGTGCCGCTTCCCGAAGTACCGCGTTCCCGGGGGTGCTGTTTTGTTTCAGGAGTTTTGGTGTGAACCGTTTTTATTGGCCCGTGGCGATCTTCGCGCTTTTTGTATTCCCGTTGATCACCACGCCCTTAGGTTCTGTTGCATTGGCGCAGACGGCAGACCGCCATGCGGGCTATTACTATCCTACGCCAGACAGTGACGAGGTTTACCGCTCCAAATTATCAACAATGGCATCGGCCACAAAACGTACGCGGATTGGCTTTACGGTTGGATTGAACGCGCGGCAATTAAAGCGTGGCTTTGCACCCGATTACCACATCTTTGCCAAAGGCGCGGCCGGGCAGAAGATGATCATCGTGTCGTCGGGCTCGGACCGCTACAACACGCTCTACCGCATGCGGGCATTGCTCGCGGCCCTGTCGGCGGAGGCGCGCACGTCGCCTCTGTTTCGCAATGCCGACGAACCCGAGAGCCTGAACTTCTTCGATTTGGCCAAACTGACGGGCTTTACACAGATCACGATCTCCGATGGGGAAACCTTCGCGCATCGGGTGATGTTGCCTTAGCAACGAAATCCTGTGCGAAAGCATGGGGGAACCGCCGGTTCATCCCAAGGTGGGGCAGACGGCGGGGTTTGCAGGTCTTAAGCCCATACCACGCGCGCTTCAGCCTGCGTGGCCCGCAACCCGTTTGGTATTTCGACCCTCCATGCCCGACCCCAAAGAGCACAACAAACCGCCCCTCTCCTACGCCGACGCCGGTGTGAGCATTGATGCTGGAAATGCATTGGTGGACGCGATCAAACCTCTGGTTGCTGCAACCCGCAGGGCCGGTGCAGACGGTTCAATCGGTGGTTTTGGCGGCGTGTTTGACCTTGCGGCGACAGGCTACAAAGACCCCCTGCTGATCGCGGCCAATGATGGCGTGGGCACAAAACTTAAGATCGCGATTGAAAGCGATCTCCACAACACCGTTGGTATCGATCTGGTGGCGATGTGCGTCAACGATTTGATCGTCCAGGGCGCAGAACCGCTGTTTTTTCTGGATTATTTCGCCACGGGAGCCTTGGAAACCGGTGTTGCGGAGCAGGTCATCTCGGGTATCGCCTTTGGATGCCGCGAGGCCGGTTGCGCTCTGCTGGGCGGGGAAACGGCGGAAATGCCGGGCATGTACAACGCGGGCGATTATGACCTTGCAGGCTTTTGCGTCGGCGCTGTTGAACGGGCCAAGCTCTTGCCCAAGGGCGTGGCGGAAGGGGACATTATCCTGGGGCTTGCCAGCAGCGGGGTGCATTCCAACGGCTTTTCCCTTGTGCGCAAGATCGTAGACCGCGTGGGCCTTGGATGGGACAGTTCCAGTCCATTCGGCGCAGGCAGTTTGGGCGAGGCTCTGCTTGAACCGACGCGCCTTTACGTAAAGCCCCTTCTGGCGACGCTGAAAGCCCATGATGACATCCATGCGCTTGCGCACATTACCGGCGGTGGCCTGCTGGAAAATATTCCACGGGTTTTGCCGGAAACGCTGTGTGCCAAGATAGACTTGTCCTCCATCGCCCCGCCGCCGGTTTTCGGTTGGCTTCAGGCTGAAGGCGGCGTCGAGACCGTTGAGATGTTGCGCACCTTTAACTGTGGAGTTGGCATGGTGGTGATGGTTTCAGAAGCGGACAGCGAAGCGGTGATGGCCACGCTTGCCGAACATGGGGAAAAACCCTTCGTCTTGGGGCAGATTGCGGCCCGAGAGGCGGGCGCGAAGGCTGTGTCCCTGTCCGGCCAACTTGCCTTTTCCAGCCAACCTCACTCAAAAACGGCGGGCTGAGCTCCGTGTCCCGAACACGTATCGCTGTTTTGGTGTCCGGGCGGGGGTCAAACATGGCTGCGCTTTTGCGGGCAACGCTGGACCCGGACTATCCAGCCGACATCGCCTTAGTTGTGTCCAACGTGCCGTCCGCCGGAGGCATCCTGCATGCGCAGGAACAGGGCGTTCCTTTCAAGGTGATCGATCACAAGACATTTGATAGCCGCGAAGACCATGAAGATGCGGTGACACAGGCGCTGAAAGAGGCCGAGATCGAGTTCGTGTGCCTGGCCGGTTATATGCGCATCTTGTCAGAGCGTTTCATCAAGAACTGGCGCGGGCGTTTGATCAATATTCACCCCAGCCTGCTGCCGGCTTTTGTGGGCGTTGACACCCATGCCCGGGCTATGGAGCGCGGCGTGCGGGTGCACGGCTGCACGGTGCATTTTGTTACGGGCGAGTTGGATGCGGGTCCCATCATCGCACAGCGGGCGGTGGCGGTGCAGCCTGATGACACAGAAGAGGCACTGGCCGCACGGGTGCTGGCGCAGGAACACGCGCTTTATCCGTTGGCGCTCCAGATGGTCATTGAAAAACGCGTCCGTTGGAGCGGCGACAATGCGGTGGTGATCAATGGAGCGACCGGCGAAGACCTGTCGGGACTACAGTCGGACTAGGTCTGTGGCCGCAAGTTCACCCGCGTGTCATGGAGTGCCGCACCGCCGTGGGGCGCGACGGTGTCGGCGCTGGTCAACACGTTGATGCCCCAACCGTTTTTGTGGGCGGCATTTGGATGCAAGCCCTCCACGATCAACGTGCCTTCCTTCGCCTTGTCGGTAATGCGCGCTTCGAGGATCACTTCACCCCTTTGATTTTCCACGATCACGTCCTGGCCTTCCTTAATTCCAAGCTGGTCGGCGTCCTGGGGATGGATCATCACGGACGGTGCGCCTTCGCGCTTCTTGGATCCTGCGGTTTCCGCGAATGTGGAGTTCAGGAAGGAGCGAGAGGGCGACGTTGCCAGGCGGAATGGGTGGTCCGGGTCCGCGGTTTCCACAGCGGCCCAATAATCCGGCAGGCGGGGCATGGCAGCCACCGGGCCTTGCAGCCCCATGGTGCTCGGAGGCGTGCAGGACGGCACGGCTGACCAGTCCGGCGCGAAGCGAAACTTTCCATCGGGGTAGCCGAAGCCGTTCAGGTAGTGGCTGTCCTCAAACGATGGTTGGCAATCCACCCATTTGGTGCGTTCAATGTCCGCCAAAGACCCCCGGTTTGATGCGCCTAGCAGACCGTCAATGAGATCGCGGGCGGTCTTTCCAAAACCGGGCAGCTCACCGACACCGAGACGCTTGGCCAATTCATCGACCACAAACAGGTTTTCGCGCGTCTCACCCGGACCTTCGATAAGCTTGGGCCCCAACATGATGTGTTGATGCCCGCCGCCGCGATAAACATCATCATGTTCCATGAACATGGTGGCCGGCAAAACGACATCCGCCATCTGCGCCGTTTCCGTCATGAACTGTTCGTGGACGACGGTGAACAGATCATCGCGCGCAAACCCCTCCCGCACCAGGCGTTGTTCGGGGGCAATGTTAACGGGGTTGGTGTTTTGGATGAACAAACCGTGGACCGGCCCGCCCCCTTGTAGGGCTTCCGCATCACCGGTCAAAACGCGCCCGATCTTCGATTGGTCCATCGTGCGGACGGTGGGATCGAGGAAGGCGGCGCCTTTGATTTCACTCGCGTCCATCGCATAAATGTCTGCGTTGTTGTGAAACGCTCCACCCCCTTCGTGCTGCCACGCGCCAAGCACCGTGGCTATAGATTGGGCAGCGTGCATGGACACCGCACCATTGCGAGAGCGCGTGAACCCGTAGCCAAGCCGAAGGTAGCTGCGTGGGCGCGCGCCGAGCATCGATGCAAAGGCCTCGATCTCCTCGACCGTGAGCCCCGTGATCTGTGCCGCCCATTGCGGTGTTTTGGCCTGCAAATGGGCTTCAAGTTCCTCAGGACAATCGGCGAACTGATCCATGTAGGCGCGATCCGCCTGGCCATCGCGGAACAAGCAATGCATCACCGCGCAAGCGAGCGCCCCGTCGGTTCCCGGACGCAGGCAGAGCGCAAGGTCGGCCTGTTTCATCGTGTCATTGTGGTAGACGTCCACAACGACAATTTTTGCGCCTCGGTTTTTGCGGGCTTTCATGGCGTGGGTCATGACGTTGACCTGCGTATTCACGGCATTGGTGCCCCAGATCACCACGCAATCGGAAACCGCCATCTCGCGCGGGTCCGGCCCCATGACCTTGCCCGTGCCGGCGGCGAAACCGGTCCAGGCCGGCGTTATGCAAATTGTATCGTGCTGCCCCGACCAGCGTTTCGCATGGCGCAGACGGTGGATGGAATCACGCTGCACGAGCCCCATGGTGCCCGCGTAAATGTAGGGCCAAGTGGCCTCAGAGCCGTGGCGCTGTTCGATTTTTGTGAACTGCTCGGCCACGTGATCAAGCGCCGTCTCCCAGGACACGGTCTGCCAAGCGCCGCCACCTTTTGCACCGGTGCGCAGACGAGGCTGGAGCAAGCGGTCAGGGTGGTGAATGCGTTCGGCGTAGCGCGCCACCTTCGCGCAGATGACGCCGTCGGTGTAGGTGTTTTCCTTATCGCCCCGCACTCGGCCAATGCTGCGGCCGTCCACGACTTCCGCCTCGAGCGCGCAGCAGGACGGGCAATCGTGGGGACAGGTTGTGGGCAACAGTTTCACATCAACGGGCTTGTACATAACGGTCCTGAAACGGCTTCGGTTGGCGCAGGCCCACCATTTGAGCTTGCGGCTCTACGGATTGCTCGGTCCGCTGTGGACCCAGGCTTGCTTGACGCCATGGCCTTCCATAGCCCATGGCCTTGCACGGCGATTACAGCGGTCACGCGCATTCCATGAGTGTGCCGTGAGACAGAGGCCTTGCGCAAGCCGTGGACCGTCCGATCCTGCCTGTCCCACTCGATTTAGAAAGACCCAACCCCCGTGAATTACCGTCACGCCTACCACGCCGGCAACTTTGCAGACGTCTTCAAGCATATCGTCTTGATGCGACTGGTGGAGTATATGAAGCGCAAGGAGAAAGCGTTTCGGGTCTACGACATCCACGCAGGGCTGGGCTCCTACCGTCTGGACAGCGAAGAGGCTGCGAAAACAGAGGAATGGAAAGCGGGCATCGGCGCTGTGCTCGACGCCCCCGTCCCGCCTGCGGTTGCTGCGTTGATCGCGCCTTATCTGGATGCGGTGAAGGCCGGTGGGGATGCCGTTTATCCCGGGTCTCCCCGACTGGTTCGCGATCTTCTTCGCAAGCAGGACCGTCTTTCGCTCTATGAGCTCCACCCGGAGGATCACGCCGTGTTGGCGAGGAATTTTTCGGGGGATTTTCAGACCCGCGTCACCCATCTGGATGGCTGGCTGGTCGCCGGTGCTCACGTACCGCCGAAGGAAAAACGGGGGCTTCTTCTCGCCGATCCGCCGTTTGAAGATGGCCAAGATTTCGACCGCATGGTGGATCTGTTACAGAAATGCGCCCACCGCTGGGCCGGTGGAACGGTGGCGCTGTGGTACCCGTTGAAACGACGCAGCCACACCGATGATTGGTTGGAAACGCTGACCATGCTCAAACACCCCGACCTGGTCAGCATCGAACTCACCATTCGAGAGCCAAGGGCCGCCAGCATGCTCAACGGATGCGGCATGATCATCGCCAATCCGCCCTACACTTTGCGAAGCGAGATGGAGACGGCTTTGCCTTGGCTGGTGCGGGTGTTAAGGGCCGACAAGGGCGCAGCCTACCGTATCAAAAAGCTCTAACGGCTCTTCAGTTTGCCACGCCAGCGGAGCGAGTTTTGGTTGAGCGCCGCCAAATCCTGCCGCCCTTCGATGACATCGTGGCAGAGAGCAACCGCCGCCAGCGCTTGGTCGCGGGTGAGGTGCTGATACGCCGGCTTCTTGATGTGATCGTACCACGGACCGCCGCAGATTGCGTCGAGCACGATACGTTGAAAACAATGGTCCTCGCGGACGGGCCAAGCGGCCTGACCGCTCCTTGCAAGATGCGGAAGTACGGTTTGCGTGAGGTGTTGATAAGCTGCGATGGCCGCCTGCCGTTCAGCACTGTCGCTGTTTCCGTCAGAATCGACGAAAAGGGACAATTGTGATGGGGCACTCATCCTGGGTTGGGCATCATTTATAGACAGCACGACGGTCACCAAACCGGCGCACGCGCTTGCGCCATGCTTGATAGCTGCCGGTTTTGAGCGAGGCGCGCATGAGCGCCTTCACCTCTTTTTCCCGCAGGCCAAATTCTCGTTGGATGTCGCGAAAGCTGACATGATCCGACAGCGCCATCTGGATCACTTCGCTTTTGTGCTCATCGGAGAGGTCGGCAGGTTTTGGCATGGTTAGAAGGCGAGGAGCACGACAGCCCAACCACTCAGACCGATTTGGATCAGTTGCACAACCACCGACACCCCGTGGAGCCGGTTGAACAGACTTTGATTGCCCGCGTCCGTGGCTGCGTTGATCTGGTGCATCAAAATTTGCCGGGCATAGACGGTGCTGAGGCAAATGATACTGACAAGCACCGCCGCCAGTGTGGACACCAACATGGCAACCAAGGCTGCAAAGGCCGCCAGGGCGATGACCGCCAGATAGTAAAAGGGGAACGTGCCGCGCAGAAGCGGACGGACCTGCTCCATCGGTAATTGTTTGAACAGGACTGGCGCGAAACCAAAACTGAAAAACACCATGCCGCCAAACAGCGTGGCGTTGAGCAAAAGGGCGAGGATGGACATTTACACCGCCGTTTTGAACTGAAATGCCGGGGAAAGACCGCAGAGCTCTGGGGTTATGCGATCAACCAAATGGAGACCTTGAAGGCTGCGGTCCGGTGATTTGGGGGGGTCGCCGGCATACTCACTGAGATGGCACAGCGTTTTGATGCCGGCGTCCACGGCGCTTTGCGCGCATTCAACGGTGTCTTCGATGGCCAAAACGGAGGCTGATTCTACGCCCATTTTGGTCAGAGCCAATTGGTACGCTTCCGGGTGAGGTTTGGGCGCAGCCACCATGGACCGATCGATCACAACAGCGAAGGTTTCGGCGGAGATTTCGGTGCGGACAGAGGACAGGATCGCGTCCACATTGGCTCTCGATGTTGTTGTCACGAATGCTAATGGCACTGCCTGACGCGCAGCGGCGGACAACACGTCGGCGACACCGGGCCGCAGTTCCATCGTTTCATGGCCGAGCATCATCTGAAAGATTTGCGATTTTTGCGCGTGGATGGCTGAGGCGTCCACAACCTCACCCCGGCTTTCCGCAAAGCTTTCGATGCGGGCGACACCGCCCACGGTTTTCAGCAACGCGTTGAACAAAGACCGGTCCCAGCGCCATCCCAATCCTGCACCCTGGAAGGCTGCGTTAAATGCACGGCGTTGAAGCTCGGTGGTGTCCACCAGCGTTCCGATAGAACCAAAGAAGATGGCCTGAGGTCGGTTGTCGGGTCGATAGAACATGGGCTGTCCGAGGAATTAGATGAGGTTGCAAAAGGTACGTTGCGCAGGTCTGAGGGGTTCGCGGGAAAGCGGGAAGGTGCCTTTCTGCCGCACCGCGGGCACCGGCGTCCGACTATCCGCGCTTTCTCAAGGCATTTTTGTGCAAGCGTCTGCGTTTGCCTGTTCAACTCCGCCCCAATCTTTGGCCATCTGTTGCAAAGATGAAAACACGCGTGGGCAATTTGCGTACCGCTTCTCTTTCCCCGGGCCTTGCGCTTGATTCTGCGTGGCGCCTCCCTCAGTGTTTTTCGCAACCAAAGGAGGCTGCGGCCTCAGCATTAACTCGAATCGCGAATTCTCATGGGCTCACTTTTCTCACGACTGCCGGTTCCGACGGGTTTGAAACGGGGGCTGCGCCAGAGTGTGACTGCGTTTTCTCTCGCGTTGGTGGCGTCAGCGTCCGCCGGTGTGGCACCGCTCGCGCCGGCCCGGGCCGGTTTGCTGGAACCGTTCATCGATCTGCGAACCTTTCCACAGTGTGATGATCCCAAGGTGCTGGGAAAGGTGATCGAGAAGTTCAACTGGGCGGAGGCCAACACTTGGCACCGTGGGTTCACGGTGGCGGGACTTGTCCATCCCCATGAGCGCATGACGCAATCGGGTTATGAAATCCCGCGCCGCTACTGCCGAGCCCAAGCTGCGCTGTCGAACGGCAAGCATCGGCGCATGTTCTATCTGATTGAGGGTGGACAAGGTCTGGCTGGCACCGGGTTCCATGTTGAATTTTGCCTGCAAAACCGCGACGAGTGGCGCGTCTATAACGGGGCGTGCCGCACGCTCAACTGGTAAGCAATAGCGTCCGGTCCGACGTGACCGTTCAACTGAGCCCGCACACCGCCCCATACTTCTTTTAACACAGGTCATCCCATGAAACTTCTCGTCTCCGGGCCCTCGCCCTATGCGGCCAAAGCGGCTCTGGCCGCCCGTGCGCTGGCAGCCGATGTCACTCTGGTGGACGTGGATGCAACGAACCAATCGCCGGAACTGCTGGCCGCCAATCCGCTGGGGAAAATCCCTTGTTTGGTGCTGGATGATGGATTCACCATTTACGACAGCCGTGCGATCTTGCGCTATCTCAACCGGTTGATGGATGGCGCGCTGTTTCCCACCGATCATGATGCGCTGACCGCTGTTGAACACTCCGAATCGCTGTGCGATGGCATCTGCGATGCTTCCGTTGCCTATATTTACGAAATGCGCTTCCGCCCGGAAGAAAAAGTCCATACGCCCTGGCTGGAACGGCAGATGGGCAAAGTGAACCGTGGGCTCGATACGCTGATGCAGAACCTGCCGCCCCATGGATCGGACATGCACGCCGGCTCGCTCGGCTGTGCCGCCGCGATTTCCTATATGAAACTGCGTTTTGATGGGCGCTGGGAAGAGGGCCGGACGGCGCTGATCGATTGGCTAAATGCCTTTGAAGAGGCCCATCCCGACTTGGCCGCACTTCTTCCTCACAGGCAGGCCTAGCACGGCTTGATGCAAGGTGTCCGACGAACCCTAAGCAGCAAATCCAGAGGCTGACCCGGCCGGCAGCGTCAAAGCTGCTGCACCAGTTTTCGCGCCCCGCTAAGACCAGCGGTTGAAAACCCATGAGTGCGACGCCATTTCGCGGGCAGCCTAAGACAACGTGCCGTCTGGCTGTTGGTTTTTTCCGCCTGACGGATCTTTTTGCCCATGCTTTCCTACCTCCTCCTCGCTCTCGGTTTGACCGCGTTAATTTTGGGAGGAGACTGGTTGGTGAAAGCGTCGGTGGGGCTCGCCGAACGCTGGGGCATCCCACCGCTTATCATCGGCCTGACCATCGTCGCGTTTGGCACGTCAGCCCCCGAATTGGTGATTTCCCTGGATGCAGCCTTGGACGACGCGGGCGGGATTGCCGTTGGCAATGTTGTGGGATCCAACATCGCAAACGTTTTGCTCGTTCTGGGCGTGCCGGCGCTTATTTCCCGCATTCAATATCAAAAAAGCGATATTGGGGATTCGATCGTCCTCATGACCGCTGTCTCGGTCGTGTTTGCATGGCAATTGATGAACCCGCCCCTGACCAAAACGGATGGTTTGGTGCTGATCGGCTTCCTCGTCGTTTTCCTGGGCATGCAGTTTTACAAAGCCAAAGCCCATGCGGACGAGGCCGAAGATGACTACCACGACGAGATCGGCGACGTTCCCACCCGCATGCCCGTCATCCTGGGCTTCCTGGTTGCAGGCTTGGTGGCCCTCCCTTCCGGCGCGCATCTGGCGGTGACGTCTGCCGTCGACATCGCCCAGCAGTTGAACGTGTCGGACGAATTGATCGGCGTCACGATCATCGCCATCGGCACCTCCTTGCCGGAACTGGCAACCGGCATCATGGCTGCCCGGCAAAACAACGCCTCGGTGGGCGTCGGCAACGTGATCGGCTCAAACATCTTCAACCTCGCCGCGATCATGGGCATCACCACCCTTGTGGTCGACATTGAAGGCAAGGCCATGGCGCATATCGTTGCCTTCGATATCTGGGTCATGTTGGCGGCGACCGCGCTTTTGGTGCTGATCCCCCTGCTGAAGCTGACGATTGGTCGCCGCATTGGCACCTTGCTGTTGGTTCTCTACGTCGCGTATCTCACGACCACCTTCCTCGTTTAGAAGCGTGAGCCCGTGTCGCAGACAGAACCGAAGTCAGCAGCCTCACCCCCGCCACTCCCCGATGATCTGCCAAAAACCGCTCTGATCACCGGCGGCGCGACCCGGGTCGGCGCGGCGCTCGCGCTGGGCCTTGCCCAAGCCGGATTTGCCATCGGCCTTCACTACCGGGGCTCCCGGGACGCCGCCGAACAGACAGCCCGCGCCATTGAGGCCGTCGGAAGCCGCGTCACCCTGCTACAAGCGGAACTGACCAATATGGCGGAAACGGAACGGATGATGCCCGCCGTTCACAAAGCGTTCGGCCCCGTGGGCGTGTTGATCAACAACGCATCCACATTTGAAAGCGACAGCCTCACGGATTTTAACGAAGCGCTGTGGGACACACATTTTGATGTCCACGTAAAAGCCCCGGTGCGACTGGCCGGACAGATGAGCGACCTGCTGCCAGAGGGGAACAACGGCCTGATCATTAACGTCATCGACCAGCGGGTCTGGAAACTGACACCGGGTTTCACATCTTACACTCTGTCAAAAGCTGCGCTTTGGGCAGCGACGCAAACCATGGCGCAGGCGCTGGCACCGCGCATCCGCGTGAACGCCATTGGGCCGGGACCAACGCTGCCAAGCCCACGCCAGGCGCAGGAAGACTTTGATGCTCAGGTCGCCAGCGTGCCCCTGCAAAGAGCGCCGGGCCTGGATGAATTTGTGGAGACGGCGCTTTACATGGTGCGCACCCGATCCATGACGGGGCAAATGGTGGCACTGGACGGTGGCCAGCATTTGGCCTGGGAAACGCCGGACCAGATGATGGGGGAATAAGGGCTTGCGCCCCGCGCCTTTAATTCCGCTCGCCCAGCGCATCCCCAAGTGAGAAGGTAAACGCTAAGTTTCCGCCCATGAGTGACAGTGATTCCACCAAGCCCGCGCTGGACGCCGATGAACATGGCGACGGCGTTGAGGACGGCGACAAGGGTGTCGATGCTAGCGCCGCGCCCCAGCGCGCCAAGCCGCGGGATTCCGGCAACATAATGTGGGAGGAAACGGCCCCCGTTTCCGACAAGACCGGCGCGGAGGTGATCGCCGATCTGGTGAAGCGCCTGCCACCCAAGCCCGGCGTTTACCGCATGATGAACCGCGGCGGTGATGTGCTTTATGTCGGCAAAGCCAAAAACCTCAAGAATCGCGTGTCGAACTACGCCCGCGGGGTGGGTCATGGCGGCAACCGCACCGTGCGGATGATTGCTGAAACGGCGGCCATGGAATTTGTGACCACGGCCACCGAGCGCGAAGCGCTACTTCTGGAGGCAAACCTGATCAAGCGGTTACGGCCTCGCTTCAACGTTTTGATGCGGGACGATAAATCGTTTCCCTACATTCTTCTGACCGGCGACCATGAGGCCCCCGGCCTCTTCAAGCACCGCGGCGCGCGCAACAAGAAGGGAGACTACTTTGGCCCGTTTGCCAGCGCAGGCGCCGTCAATATGACCATCAATGCGTTGCAACGCATTTTCCTCGTGCGCACCTGTACCGATTCCTTTTATGCCGCTCGGACGCGGCCCTGTTTGCAACACCAGATCAAGCGTTGCGCGGCCCCCTGCACCGGTGAGATTTCCCCGGAGGGCTATGCTGAACTGGTGCAGCAAACCAAAGACTTTTTGAACGGTAAATCGCGGGAACTGACGCAAAACTATTCCCGGCGGATGGAAAAAGCGGCCGAAGCCTTGGACTTCGAAACCGCCGCGATTTACCGGGACCGCCTGTCGGCTCTGTCCCATGTTCAGGGGCACCAGGGCATCAATCCCCAAACCATTGATGAGGCGGATGTTTTTGCCGTGCACATGGAGGGCGGGCAATTCTGCATACAGGTGTTTTTCTTCCGCACCGGACAAAACTGGGGGAACCGGGCCTATTTCCCCCGCGCCGATAAGAGCTTTGATGAGCCGGAGGTGTTGGCGGCCTTCGTCTCGCAGTTTTATGACGACAAGCCCGTGCCGCGTTCGATCCTGTTGTCCCACGACATTCCCGAGCAAGACCTGCTGGCCGATGCGCTGGCCGTGAAAGCGGGGCGCAAGGTGCTCATCAATCGGCCCCAACGGGGCGAAAAGCGGAATGTTGTTGAGCAGGTGGCACGCAACGCTAAGGAAGCCCTGCTGCGCAAACTGGCGGAGAGCGCCACCCAAGCCAAACTTATGGCCGGGTTACAGGAGGTGTTTGATCTGCCCACCCTGCCCCGCCGGGTCGAAGTGTATGACAACTCCCACATCATGGGCACCAATGCCGTGGGGGGCATGGTCGTGGCGGGTCCGGAGGGCTTTGCCAAAAACAGCTACCGCAAGTTCAACATCAAGAACGAAGACCTCACACCCGGCGACGATTACGGCATGATGCGGGAGGTGTTCACACGCCGGTTCTCGCGGCTCGTCAAAGAACATGGCGATCAACCGCCAACGGCCAACGATGCTCCTGAGGCGGAGAGCGAGGCTGATGTTTTGCCCCCATGGCCCGATCTGGTGCTAATCGACGGTGGGGCGGGCCAACTGTCCGCCGTGCAAGAGGTGATGAAAGACTTGGGGCTGACCGGTAAGGTCAATCTGGTTGGGGTTGCGAAGGGTCCCGACCGCGATGCGGGCCGAGAACGCTTTTTTCAACCGGGCAAGCCGTCATTTTCCCTGCCGCTTCGCGACCCGACGCTCTATTTCATCCAGCGGCTTCGGGATGAAGCGCACCGCTTTGCCATCGGCACCCACCGTGCGCGGCGCAAAAAAGAGACGCTGAAAAATCCGCTGGACGAGATCGCCGGGGTTGGCCCAAGCCGCAAACGCGCCATCCTTCACCATTTTGGCAGCGCCAAGGCGGTGAGCCGCGCAGCGGTGGAAGATCTGATGGCCGTCGACGGTGTGTCAGAGCGGCTAGCGCAAACAATTTTTGATCATTTCCAGAACGGTTAGTCCACCGGTTCGTATCACGTGGCGCAGGGCGCTGCAGGGCGTTGCTACCAGGCGACCCAACCCAGATTGTGGGCGATGACAGCCGCAACGTAGACACAGTGCGCCAGCAGCATGAAGAACACCGCGGTGGAGCCCAAATCCTTCGTTTGTTTGGCAAAGTCTGATCGCTCCGGCGACACTTTGTCGACAATGATTTCGATGGCCGTGTTGAGTGCCTCCACCGTTAAAATGAGGCACAGCAGGAAAAGCAGCCCGGCAAACGCCAGCGCACCGGCACCAACGGCGAAAAACAGAACCATGCTGACGGCGCACATGATGAGTTCCAAACGCGCCGCTTCCTCCCGCAGCAACACCTGCAAGCCCTGCATGGAATAGCCAAAGGCGGCAAAGACATGGGCAGCGCCCTTTTCGGCCATGCCTTTCTTTTCAAATGTGTCCACAACGGCCTCTGTGCATTTCAGCATGCGTTTTTTCATGCAGGGTGCGGTCTGGCGATGGCAAACCGCTTGTCACCGATAGCGAAGCGGACTTAAGGCTCCGTTGACGCAGCGTTTTTGGCGCCGTGCGCTGCGGCGTTTCCGGCACAGAGAGGCGCTGGGCAATGAATGCCACCAAACCAGTTGAAATCGGTCTGCATATGGGTTTTGACTTTCGGATATGAGCCAGGATGTCCCCACCACACATGTTCCCAAAAAGGCCGTCTCCGACCGGAGCGCGTCTACGGTGGACGGCGCGTCGCGGCCGCAGCGGCAGGCGGGGCCTTGGAGTGTGCCGAACCTGTTGACCTACGCGCGCATTATGATCGTGCCGTTGGTGGTCCTGTGTTTTGATCTAGAAGAGCGCGGCAAAAGTTCCGATGTCATGCGTTGGTCCGCTGTCGCGCTTTTTGTGGTGGCAAGCGTCACTGACTTTTTCGACGGCTACCTCGCCCGCACATGGCAGCAGACGTCCGCCCTTGGCCGCATGTTGGACCCCATTGCCGACAAACTCCTGGTGGCGGCTTGTTTGTTGTTGCTGGCAGCGGACGGGACCATCGCAGGCTGGAGCATTTGGGCGGCGGTCGTGATCCTCAGCCGTGAGATTTTGGTATCCGGCCTGCGGGAGTTTCTAGCCGACGTGAAGGTTGCCGTTCCGGTTTCACAATTGGCCAAGTGGAAAACAACGCTACAAATGGTGGCGCTGATGTTCTTGATTGCCGGACCCGCGGGGGACAAACTGTTCGCCTACTGCACCGAAATTGGCATCGTGCTGCTCTGGGCCGCAGCGATCGTAACCCTGATTACGGGCTATGATTATTTCCGCCATGGCCTCAAACATATGATCGAGGACGAAGGCTGATGGACGCTCAAACACAGAACCATGTTGAGACCACGGCCTATGCTGTTAAACTGGTTTACTTCTCCTGGGTACGGGAGCGCATCGGCGTTGCCGAGGAGACTGTGAGCCTGCCCAGCAGCGTCCAAACCGTTGCTGATCTGTTGGCATGGCTGAAAACCCAAAGCGACAACCATGCAGCGGCGCTGGAATTTCCAGACATTATCCGCGTGGCTCTTGACCAAACCCATGTTGAAAACGCAGCGCCCATCGGACATGCCCGGGAGATCGCACTCTTCCCGCCGATGACCGGTGGCTGAGATCGTTTTGCCTGCGAGAGGAACGGAAACCCAGTCCAAATCCGCACCGCGTGGGCTGATCACCATTCGCGTTCAACAGGACGATTTTGACTTGGCCGCTGAATCGGCAAACCTCACCCAAGGGCGTTTGGACGTCGGCGCTGTCGCCTCGTTTGTAGGGCTATGCCGGGGCGAGGACGGGCGGTTATCGGCGCTGGAGTTGGAACACTATCCGGGCATGGCCGAAAAGCTGCTGACAAGTCTGGCCGAAGACGCCTGCCAGCGATGGCCTGTTGATGCCCTCACGATCCTTCACCGCGTGGGCAAAATCGCGCCTGGCGAGCAGATCGTCGGGGTCATTGCCACCAGTCGGCACCGCGACGCAGCTTTCGACGCGGCGCGGTTTGTCATGGATTTTTTGAAAACGGATGCCCCCTTCTGGAAGAAAGAGCACCCGATTTCCGGCGATGGCGGAACCTGGGTTGACGCGCGGGAAAGCGATGAAAAAGCCAAAGCCCGCTGGAGGGGCTAGGGTTATCCCGGACCGGCAAGCCCACTGACAAGCCCACTGACAAGCCGACCTACAGGCCCCTAGGCCCCCATTCCGCAGGATCAAAAACCGTCGTCCCGCAGGATCAAAAACATTTAGCAGCGTACGCTGATCCAGCGGCCGAAGGCCCAACCGGAGCGGCCGTTATAGGTTACGAAGGCCCAGCGTCCGCTGCGGTTGCTGACCCAGACGCGCTGTCCGTTGAAAATTTCGTCGATTTTGCGAAATCGTGTGCTGGGACCAGTGCGCACGGCCAAAAAGCCGGAATTTCGGCTGGGGCGGTAAACGTTGCTCAAACCCCGCACGACGCCATTGCAGGCCTCCGCCGTTTGCGTGGTTGCGACTGTTCCACCGAATGCGAAGAGTGTGATCATAAGGGCCTTGGCAACCAAAAGCCCTGCGATGCGGTGACGATTGGACATTGTGTTGGTCTCCCGTTTGACGTTTCAACAATAGCCCCCGACGCTCGCCATTGCATCGCCATTTGGCGGCCGCTTCAAGGGGGCCGCGTACAAAAAAGCCCCGGGTGCCGATGGGCGCCCGGGGCTTTTGCGGTGTTTTAACGTCAAAAGGCGCGTTAGCCGACGATTTCAGTTGCGCTGAACCAGTAGGCGATCTCTTCAGCGGCGGTTTCCGGCGCATCGGATCCGTGGACGGAGTTTTCGCCCAGCGACAGGGCAAATTCTTTGCGGATGGTGCCATCGGCAGCTTCCGCAGGGTTGGTTGCGCCCATGACTTCACGGTTTTTGGCAATTGCGTTTTCGCCTTCCAGCACCTGAACGATGGTGGGGCCGGAGGACATGAATTCCGTCAGTTCTCCGAAGAAGGGACGCTCTTTGTGGACTGCGTAAAAACCTTCCGCCTCACGCAGGCTCATGTGCACCCGCTTGGAAGCAATGACCCGCAGGCCCGCTTCTTCGAGTTTCGCCGTGATTGCGCCGGTGAGGTTGCGCTTCGTGGCGTCGGGTTTGATCATAGAAAAAGTGCGTTCGATGGCCATCGACTAGGTTCCTAAACGGGTGAGGGAGGAATTTTGCCAGCCTCTAAACACAATGCAGGCTGCGCTGCAATGGGGCCCTGTGATAGCTGTTCAGGACCCGCCTTGCCGCCGTGAAAGATAGACGGCTGACGCCTGGGGTTTAGACGGGATTTGAAGGAGAAAAGCCATGGACATCATCGCCGTGACAGAGGGTGTTGTGACCACCCTTCACGTTGAACCGGGCGACGCTGTGGCCGCCGGCGACGCCCTGGTCACAACCGAGCTCATGAAAATGCAAACGGTCATCGTCGCGCCCATGGCGGGCTGCGTGACGGACTTGGCTGTTGCGGTCGGAGATACGGTCGCAGCGGAGCAGGCCATCGCAGTTTTGAGCGCCTCCCAGATGGACAGCGATGTGCCCAAACCCAGAGCAAAAAGCGCCCCCTCCCCGCTGATTGAAGAGCTCGCCGCCCGGCGCGTTGCCCTTTCCGACGCAGGTCGTAGCGAGCGGGTCGCCCGACGGCACGCCAGCGGTGGGCGCACAGCATTTGAAAATATGATGGACCTGTTGGACGAGGGATCATTCAGCGAATATGGCGGCCACGCATTGGCGGCCCAGCGCAGCGTCCACGACATCGACACGCTCATCGCGCGATCCGCCAATGATGGGGTGATTGTCGGCACAGGCTGTGTCGATGACTGTCCGGTGGTCGTGCTGATTGCCGACTACACGGTCATGGCAGCCACGCAGGGCTATTTCCACCACAAGAAAGTGGACCGAATTATCGAACTTGCCCAAAAACGAGATCTCCCGCTCATCATGTTTCCCGAGGGCGGGGGCGGACGGCCCAATGACGTCGATGCCTTCGCGATCTCAACGGCGCAATTGCAGGTAACGAGTTTTCAAGCGCTTGCTGCTTTGGCCAACACGGTACCGGTGATTGCAGTGGTGCACGGCTACTGCTTTGCTGGCAGCGCGGCGTTTGCTTCGGTTGCTGATATTATTATTGCGACACAAAAAGCCTGCATCGGCATGGGCGGCCCAGCCATGATCGAAGGCGGCGGTTTGGGGACATATTCCCCCGACGACGTGGGGCCGGCGGCCATCCTCGCCACCGCCGGTGTCGTGGATCGAGTTGTTGAAACAGAGGCTGAGGCAACAGCGCTGGCGAAGGAGCTGTTGCTCCTGGCGGTGAAGTACAGGTCCACCCCAAAGTCACAGGCACCGGCGCAACGCTTTTTAGACACCTTTATTCCCGCCAATCGGCGGGCTGTGTTTGATCCGCGGGACCTTTTGCACGGCGTGCTGGACGTCGGCAGCTTTATCGAATTGAAACCTGACTTTGGCCGTTCATTGGTCACTGGCTTTGGCACAATTGAAGACTTACCTGTCGGTGTCCTCGCCAGCGATTGTCGTACGTTGGGCGGCGCGATTGATGGTGATGCGGCGGCAAAAGCGGCAGACTTTTTTGAGCTTTGCCAAAAATGGAAGGCACCCATTGTCAGTTTCGTCGATACACCGGGGTTCATGGTTGGGCCAGAGGCGGAGGCCAGCGGACAAGCAAAACCCATCGGGCGTATGTTCAAAAGCGCGGCTGCATTTTCTCTCCCCATCATCACGGTTGTCGTGCGTCGCGCCTACGGCTTGGGCGCAATGGCCATGGCCGGCGGCGGGCTGCACAGCAGCGATCTGGTCGTCTCCTGGCCTTCAGGCGAATTCGGTGCCATGGGTCTGGAAGGCGCGGTGCGCCTGGGCTTCCGCGATAAACTAGCCGCCTGCCCGGACGAAGAAAGCCGCAACGCGCTGTTCCATGACCTGGTGGACCAAATGGCAGAACGCGGAAAAGCGCTCAACGCCGCCACCACCTTCGAAATCGACGACGTCATCATGCCATCAGAAACCCGCACCCGAGTGCACGCCGCGCTGCAGGTATTGTCGGCGTCTTAATCGGGCTCAAGTGTCCAGATTTGCGTTGGCCCTCGCGCGTTGGCAGCACCGGTGGACCCCCTAGCCAGAGAAGAAAACCTAGTTCGAGACCGCCACAGGGCCTAAATCCGCTTTGCTTTTTGCGTCCGCTCGGCGGACGTTGATCCCGCCATTTTTCCGGTAAAACTGAAAACACCCAGACACAAAGCCATTGTTCCAACACACACGACCATCGCTGCGCAGCCGATAGCGTCCATTGTTGGCGCGCGGACCCATGCGGCCTTCAAAGCGCCCGTTGGAGAGGAGGATCATTTCAGCCTCACCGCCCGCAAAGGACAGGTTTTTGCCGATGATCTGGCTGCGGACAGCGGCGGCGGATAACATTCCAGGTGAACCCTCAGGCCGAACAGCCGCCTGCTTTGCGGACGCCCCGCACACCGCCATTGCGCGCGTGATGGCCTTTGCGGACCCCGTCAAGGGAACCATGACCCCAGTACCGTTTTGGTTCCACGTCCAAATGCGAACCTGGCTGCCTTGCTTCAATTGATCCACTAACGTCCGATGCTTGGCAGCATCGTACCGCACGGCCGCTTCTAAAATGCCCTGAGTTTTATTAGGCTGCATGAGGACACGGTGAGCCTTGAGCGTATCGACTTGAACAAAGACTGGCATAGGCTCGCCATTGCCAAAGTCTCCACCTGTTACCAAGAGACCAATGGAAAACGGCTGTCCTC
>JBCBCT010000023.1:0-4636 GCA_038530365.1 Pseudomonadota bacterium
GGGAATCGTTGACCACGATGGGCGTTTTCTTGATCGCCAGCACATAGTCGATGGCCATGGCCAGCGCCTTATCGCCGCTCCACGCCGGAGAAAAAAGAGGCACTGCTTTCTCTCATCCAGCCGACAGCGGACTATGCCGATCTCGACGGCTGCGACCTGATCGTTGAAGCTGTGTTTGAAGACAAGGGCATCAAAAAGAGCGTCACAGAGCAGACCGAAGCCGTCATTTCCGACAGCGCGATCTTTGCCTCCAACACCTCCACCATCCCGATTACCGAGTTGTCGGAAGCCTCCAAACGAGCGGAAAACTTCATCGGCATCCATTTCTTCTCCCCGGTGGATCGGATGATGCTGGTGGAAATCATTACCGGCGAAAAGACCGGCGATAAGGCGCTGGCCATGGCCATCGACTATGTGCTGGCGATCAAGAAAACGCCCATCGTGGTCAACGATTCCCGCGGCTTCTACGTCAACCGTTGCGTGATGCGTTACATGCAGGAAGCGTGGAACATGCTCATCGAAGGCGTTCCCGTGCCGATGATCGACAACGTGGCCATGATGGCGGGCATGCCCGTCGGTCCGCTTGCGCTGAACGATGAAGTGGCCATTGATCTTTCCCAAAAGGTCATGAAACAGACCATGGCGGACCTTGGCGAAGACGCCGTCGATCCGCGCCATTTCGACCTCGTGAACACCCTGGTCGACGGCCACGGTCGCATCGGCAAGAAGGCGGGCAAAGGGTTTTACGACTACCCGCCGAAACCCGCCAAGAAACATCTGTGGCCGGAGCTGAAAACGCTTTACCCGCAAAAAGATGCCGACAGCGTGGATGTGGGTGAGATCAAGGATCGCTTCCTCTTCACCATCGCTATGGAAGCGGCCCGCACGGTGGAAGAAGGCGTGGTGACCGACATTCGCGAAGCGGATGTGGGCGCGATCCTCGGCTTTGGTTTTGCCCCTTATTCAGGCGGCCCGCTGACGTTCATCGATCAAATGGGCGTTGAAGCCTTCCGCGCCCGCGCCGAAGCGTTAACCGCCAAGCATGGCGAACAGTTCAAACCCATCGCGCTGATCAACGAGATGGCGCAAAAGGGCGAGACTTTTTATGGCCGCTTTGCCGCTGAAGCCACGGGGTCCAAAGAGGCCGCGTAACGCGCCGATCACATTAACCACACGTTAACTTCAGCCGCCCGCCCCCTCACACCGAGGGTGCGGGCGGTTTAGGTTTGGGCTGGCAATCCCGCTATCGAGCCCACGCCATGGATCAGGTCAAAGACGATACGCCTGCGCGCCTTCCAGCCATGCCTGCGCTTGAACGGCTGCCCTTGGCGGTTCCTACGTCAGCTCCAACGGCGCACAAATCTGCACAAGCGCCAAACAGCCATGCTGCACCTGTGATCGTCGATGATCAAAACCCACAGGGTTGCCCGGGCCATACGTGGCGTGTCGAAACGGTGTCGACGGAGGCTGCTCTGGCCGAACGGGCCCATGAATGGCAGGCGTTGGAAACGCGGGCGGATGATCCCAACAGTGCGTTCCAAAGCGCGGTGTGGTGCTTGCCTTGGCTTCGTCATGTGGGCAGCGGGCTGAACGTCAAGCCACAGGTCTCATTTGTCTACCACAGCGGTCGTCTGGTTGCGGTCTTACCTTTGATGATGCGGCGCAGGTCAGGCCTCAACCATCTATTGCCACTGGGCCATCCGCACACCCAACTGAGCAACGCATTGACGGACAAGGCTGTTGACTGCACGGCCGGATTGACACTGGCCCTCGCCGAGCAAATGGTGAACCCGACCCTTGATTGTGTGGGCTTGAACGCCATCGTCAAAGGCTGCGCGCTGCATCGCGCCATCGATGTGTTTGTCGCAACCGCGCCTCAAACCATCCCTGCCCTTCGCCCCGATCCTGCCGAATTTATCACCTTGGTAGATGGCAGCGGATTGAAGAAAAACTTGCGCAAGACCGTCCGTAAAGGCCTCGCAAAACTGCGCTCGAAAGGGCCGGTCACCTTTCAGCGCATTCAAAGCAACGACGCTGATTTTGCCGCCACCGTTGCCGAGATCATGGTGCTGAAGCGGGATTGGCTCGCGCGAACGCGCACCCATTCCGTTGGCCTTTCAACACCGGGGAGCGACAGATTTTTGGCAAATCTGGGCCTTCCCAATGGACGGACCAGCGACGGCCCGGACGCGAACAGGCTTGGGTTTGATGCGCAGCTTGAAGTGCTGCGGTGCGGCGCGCGACTGGTTGCGGCGCACATCACACTGAAAGGTCATGGGCTGCGCCACAGCTACTTGTCGGCCTATGACCCGGCTTTTGCCGAAAGCTCACCCGGCAATGGCTTGATACAGACGTCTTTGGACACCCCTGAAGGCAAAGCGCGCATTCCCCTCAGTCTTTTGGGTTATCCGACACGTCAAAAACGATCCTGGGCGCATGAGACCGTGCCACTTGTATGTTTTGAGCGCGCCATGACCCCTTTGGGACGACTTTGGCTCGGCGGTTGGCAGCAGCGGACACGACCGCTTTTGAAACGCACGTTTGGGGTGCTACGCCACGCCATGGCGCGCCTTCAGGCTTTGCGATAGACTCGGTTTAGCTTTTGGCATCCCCTCTCGATCGCCCTTGCCAAATCGCAGGGCGCGGGCAAAAACTGGGTGCAGTTTCGACCCCGCCACCTCCACCCAGGACAATCGCGTGAGCACCCCCCTCGACATCTACTACCTTGGCCAATCCCCCTTCTCTTATCTCGGCCATCAGCCGATCCTGGACCTTGCGACAAAGCATGATCTAACGCTGCGGTTTAAGCCGGTTGATCTGATGGGGATTTGGGACGTGTCGGGCGCCGTTATGCCATCCAAGCGGCCCGCCGTTCGGCAGCGCTACCGCATGATCGAATTACAACGGTTAGCAGAATGGCGCGGCGTGCCCCTCAATCCGAAGCCCAAGCACTTCCCCACCGATATTGCCCTTGCCGATTGCTGCACCATCGCCATCATCGAGAAAGGCGAAGACCCGACCCGTTTCATGGCCGCCGTTTATAAAGGCGTGTGGGTGGACGATGCCGATATGGGAGACGAGGAACAGATCGCCGACCGGCTTGCCGCCTGCGATTTCGATCCCGACACGATTTTGAACGTTGCCAAATCCGAGGAGATCGCTGCCATCCGGGCCCAAAACACCCAAGACGCCATCGCCGCCGACGCCGTGGGCGTCCCCGCCTACGTTCTCAACGGCGAAGTCTTTTGGGGCCAAGACCGCATCGAATTGATCGACCGAGCCTTAGAAACCGGGCGCGGCGCGTTCACATCTGATCTGGGATGATGTTGGGCACAACACGCCGGAACCCATGAGACGCTTCAGAGGGTTGGCAGGCAGGTAGGACTGAGCAGGAGCCGATTGAAACGTCACATCCGCAACGCCGACAGCCTGGGGTTTTCGTCGCTGGGTCAAATAGGATCCACAGTGCAGCGCCGTGCCGTTTCGCTCGCGGGATTTCGACTTCGATGGCACGGCATGGAGATGGTCTCACGCCCGCTATCTGGACCCGAACAGAGCCAATTTGAGGTCGCACTGGACAGACTCGATTTGATCCACTAACTCTAGGATAAATTTCCTTTTCGAGCTGATTCAGGCATGTTTTCACACGCGCAAGTTTGGTCGGCCATAGACGCTTTGGCGGAACGCAACAGCATTTCGGTGTCTCGGTTGGCGCGGAATGCGGGGCTTGATCCGACGACCTTTAACAAATCAAAGCGCATTGGCACCGACGGGCGGTTGCGATGGCCGTCTACGGAGTCGCTATCGAAAATTATGGACGCGACCGGCACGGATCTGTCCTTGTTCACCGAGCTGGTGGCGGACGATAAAGTGGCCTTTAACCAGCGGTTGACGGCACTTGCCGAAAGCGGCCGAAACTTCGGTGCCAATCTGCAGGAAACCCACGCCCCTCCCAACATGCCCAGTGCTGTGCCTCTTCTGGGTCTCGCTCAAGCGGGCAGCGGCGGCTTTTTTGACGATGCGGGCCTTCCCACCGGCGAAGGCTGGGACGCCGTTGATTTTCCCCAAAGCGATGGCGAGACAGTCTACGCGCTGGAAATTTCCGGCGACAGTATGGAACCTCTCTATAGGGACGGGGATCGCATTATTGTCTCCCCCGGCGCGTCCGTGCGGCGCGGTGACCGCGTTGTGGTGCGCACCCACGAAGGGGAAGTGATGGCCAAAGTGCTTGCCCGCCGCACAGCCAAGCATATCGAATTGCAATCGCTGAACCCAGACCACGAAAACCGGTCCCTCGACGTCACAGAAGTCGACTGGATCGCCCGAATTGTATGGGCCAGCCAATAGGGATTTGATACGTGCCTCCACACGCGCCCTTGCCGGGGAAGCCCGGCAAGCCACGATTTGGGCCAGGTGCCTCAGGCATGGATTGCGTGGACATGCCACGCAATGACGGGCGTTGAGGACATTGTTGGACCTTGGACCCTGCCATGGTCTCGTCACGCCTTGTTAACGCCCACGCTTACATCAATTCGCCGGCCAAGCCTTTACGGATGAGGGCGACCGTGGCATTTTTGCCGTAAAGGGCAGCAAATGAGCCGAAGCGGGGGCCTTGGTCTTGGCCCAGCAGCACCTG
>JBCBCT010000023.1:4735-14713 GCA_038530365.1 Pseudomonadota bacterium
CAGCCAAATCGTCCATCGCCGCCCGCTCTTGATCCGTCGGCGCGCGGAAGGTCTTTGACGGGCGCACGAAATCCTCAAAATAGGCGATGGCGTAACCCACCAACTCATCGAGTTTCGGGTTGTTTTGTGGCGTCGCCTCGGCATCATATTGAGAAATAAATCCCCAGAGCGTTTCTTTGTCGGAGGCGTTAGACGCGCTGACCAGGTTCAGCAACATGGAAAACGGCACGGGCACGGAAACGGCGGGCGGTTCGCCAGCATGGATATGCCAAACGGGGTTGCTGAGTTTGGCCTTTGCGTCCTGCCCGTCAAACGCCGCCAGATGCTGGAAATACTCGTCCATCTGCCGTGGGATGACGTCAAAATAGAGCCGCTTGGCGGTCTTTGGTTTTTGGAACATGAACAGGGAGAGGCTTTCAGGCGAAGCGTAGCTCAGCCACTGTTCCATGGAGATGCCATTGCCCTTGGACTTTGAAATTTTCTCGCCTTTGTCGTCCAGGAACAGCTCATAGATAAAGTGTTCCGGTGCGCGGGCCCCCAGAATGCGGCACATCTTATCGTAGAGATTGGAGTTGTTCTGGTGGTCCTTCCCGTACATCTCAAAATCGACCCCAAGTGCCGCCCAACGCATGGAAAAATCCGGCTTCCATTGCAGTTTCACGTTACCGCCGAGGATCGACATGGTCGTTTCCGTTCCATCCTCATCATCAAAGGTGATCGTGCCGTTTTCGGCATCCACGGCTTTCATGGGCACGTACAGGACACGGCCGGTCTTTGGCGAAATCGGCAGGAAAATGCTGTACGTCGCGCGGCGCTCCTCCCCCAAGGTCGGCAGCATGGCGGCCATCAAGTCATCGTATTTTTGCGCGCAGCGCATCAAAAACTCATCGAACTGTCCCGACCGGTAGGTGTCGGTTGAACTGGCAAATTCGTAGCTGAATCCAAATTGATCCAAAAACGCCATGAGCCGCGCGTTGTTATGGCGTCCAAAGCTGTCATAGGCGTTGGAAAACGGATCCGGCACGTCGGTCAACGGCTTGCCCAAATGCTCCGCCAGCATGTCCTTGTTGGGCACATTGTCGGGAATTTTGCGCATCCCATCCATGTCGTCTGAAAAACAAATCAGGCGGACCGGCACTTTGTCTTCCGTCAGCAAACGAAAGGCGTTGATGACCATGGAGGTGCGCGCCACCTCACCAAACGTGCCGATATGGGGAAGACCCGACGGGCCATAGCCGGTCTCAAACACCACGCTTTCGGGATAGCCGTCTTTCGCATAGCGCTTGATGATCTTGCGCGCCTCTTCGAAGGGCCACGCCTTTGACGTTTGGGCCGCCTCAACGAGATCAGGCGTGATGGTCAGCGAAGGAAAGGCCGTGGCGGTCATGGCAGAAAACCCGCAGTAGAAACAAAAATGAGCGGTGAAATGCATGCCGGCCCCAAGGCGACTGACCAGGGGCCGACAAGCGCGCGGACACTAGGTCTGCGCCCTCAAAAAAGCAAATCCTGGAGGTGTGTCAGACATGCCGTCTGCACACCCAAAAAGGTGAGTTGAACGGCTGCGCACCCCGGCTTAGGTTTTGGACAACCGTAACATCGGGCCACGCCTCCCATGAACGCAATATCCCACCAAGACACCCTGGTTTATCTGATGGTCTCAGTTTCCGCTGCGGACCGCAACATGGGGGAAAACGAGATGCTGCGGATTGGCAATATTGTGAAAACCCTGCCGGTTTTTTCCGGCTACGGTTCGGAACAATTGGTCAATGCTGCAAAGGCGTGTCGCGATATCTTGCAGGCGGATGAAGGCCTTGAGACGGTGCTTGGGTTTGCGGCTTTGCTGCCTGAGAATTTGAAGTCTACCGCCTATGCCCTGTCAGCGGAAATCGCAGCGGCGGATTTGAGTGTGACCGTGGAAGAAGTGCGGCTGTTGCAAATGCTGCGCAATCATCTGGGGTTGGACAAACTGACCTGCGCGGCACTGGAACTGTCAGCCCGCGCGCGTCACCAGACGTAGGGGAACGCTTTGTCTGGTTTTTGGTGCGCACGGAGTGGGATTGTAAAACAAACAAGCCATATGACCGGGTGATCACAGGAAAAAGGACGCCGTCGTTTTGGATTTTTCAGCCTTCCTATCCAGCCATGAGGGCAGCATTCGCCTCGCCGTCGCCGGTGGCTTGTTTGCGATTCTTGCCGTGACCGAATGGTTGAAGCCGCGTCGCGCGCTGGTGGCTGACAAAACCCGACGCTGGACCACCAATCTTGCGATCATTGTTCTCGACAGCGCGTTGGTGCGTTTGCTGTTTCCTGCTGCTGCCGTGGGTGTGGCGCTGTGGGCGCAAAATCAGGGAGTGGGCCTGTTCAACTGGTTGGACGTGCCCCTTTGGCTTGCCGTTCTCATCAGCTTTGTTGTTCTCGACTTCGCTGTTTGGCTGTCCCACGTCTTATCCCACAAGGTTCCGGTCTTTTGGCGGTTTCATCGGATGCACCATGCCGACCGCGATATTGATGTGACAACGGGCTTGCGGTTTCACCCGGTTGAGATCATCGGCTCCATGCTGTGGAAGGTGGCCTTCGTCGTGGCACTGGGGGCGCCGGCGATTGCGGTTATTCTGTTTGAAATCGTGTTGAACGGGACCGCCATGTTCAACCATTCCAACACCAAACTACCCGTGGCCGTGGACCGGGTGGTGCGGCTTGTTCTCGTCACACCGGACATGCACCGGGTGCATCATTCCGCCAAAGGGAACGAAACGGATTCCAATTACGGCTTTAACCTGCCGTGGTGGGACCGGATGTTTGGCACCTATATCGACCAGCCCGAAGAGGGCCATGACGGGATGACCATTGGGTTGTCGGAGTGGCAGGACGAGCGGCCAAGTCGGCTGGGATGGTCGCTGTGGCTGCCATTTGGCATTCCCGCGTCGCCTGGAAAAAAGCCTCAGTAGAGACTGATCGGGAAATAACGCAGGTAGAGTTCTGCGAACGTGCCCTTGTCGTTGATGGACCGCAGGGCAAAATTCAGCGCATTTGTGAGCGCGGCGTCATCCTTCGCCACACCGATGGCCATGCCGTTTCCAAAATAGGTATTGGATAAAAACGGCCCGCCCACAAACGCGCAACAAGGACGGTTCAACCGTTGTTGCATCCAGAAGGACAGCGACAGGGCGTCGCCAAAAAAGGCGTCAATTTTCTTGCTCTCCAAGGCTGCCAATGCCGCGTCTTGGGTGTCAAACACATTGAGCACCATATCCCCAAACCACGCCTGCGCATAAGCGGCGTGGGCTGAGCTCATGACCACGCCTATGCGCTTTCCCCGCAGCCCGCTTGCAAGGGGCGGCTGCGCCTCCTCTCCCAGCCGCATGATGAACCGCGCCGGCAAATGAAAATAAGGGCGGGTAAACTCAATCTGTCGCCGCGAGGTTGCGGTAACCGCTTGGCCAGCCAAAATCGCATCCCCCGCGCCGCGGCCAAGGGCGGACACCAGATCATCAAACGGTAAAGCCTGAATTTGACAGACTGCATCCAAGGAAAGTTCCGCACAGATCGCGCGGGCAAGATCAACGTGGAAGCCCGATAACTGCTTGCGTTCATCGATATAGGAAAACGGGGGGAAGTCCGTCGTCGTCAAAAACCGCAGACGGGGCCGGTTGGAAATATCCGGTTTAACGAACTGCTCCTGAGGGTCCCAGAAATTTGGAATCGTCGGGCGGGACTGGGCGTTGGCTTCACCAAAACCGTAAACGACCTGGCCGAAGACCCCAAAACCGGCCAACAGCGTTAAGGCAAGCAAACGCGCGACAAGGGAAGCCGTAAACCCAAACGACTTGGAAATGAGTCCGGTCATGGAAGCGACGCAACGTTTCATCAGCCTAGTGCTCACCGTCATGCCAGAACAATCGGTCGTAGAACAGTGCACGTCGCGCTCGGTTCCGAACACGTCAAGACTGCTTGCCAAGAAGACATGTTGTGGCTATAGCCACCCGGCACGTGTGGGCAATCGGGCAGGGCATGCCTTTGATTGCTGCAAACGCTGATCAGCTCCTCGTCTTAAGGGTGGCTGAACAACAATCAAAAAACCGATGGCATCGACGGGGTCCGTTTTAGGGCTTGCGCGGTCGTTTGCCCTTAAGGAGAGCGAAATGCCCAAGATGAAGACGAAATCGAGCGTGAAAAAACGCTTCAAAACAACGGCCACCGGCAAGATCAAGGTCGCGCAGGCGGGCAAACAGCACATGATGATCAAGCGTTCGAACAAGTTTCTGCGCAACGCACGGGGCACCATGGTTCTTTCTGAGCCCGATGCACGGATCGTCCGCAAATTCATGCCCTACGGCGGCAAGTAAGCCGCAATACCCGCGATTAAACTGATTGGAGACTGACCGATGGCACGTGTAAAACGCGGCGTAACCGCCCACGAAAAACACAAAAAAGTTCTGAAAAAAGCCAAGGGCTACTATGGTGCCCGCCGCAAACAGATCCGCACAGCAAAACAGTCCGTGGAAAAGGCGCAGCAATATGCCTATCGCGACCGCCGCAACAACAAACGCAATTTCCGCACCCTGTGGACCCAGCGCATCAACGCCGCCGCCCGCGAGCATGGCCTCACCTATTCGCGGCTGATCGACGGCTTGACCAAGGCTGGCATTGAGATGGACCGCAAAGTTCTTTCCGATCTTGCGATCCACCAGCCCGAAGCCTTTGCAGCTGTGGTGGCGCAGGCGAAATCAGCGCTTTCCTATTTGAAGGACACGACGCCGGGTGCTTTTGAAGCCGCAGTCCGTAGCTGACCGCGCCTTCCCAACAACCATTGAACTTATTGGGAACCCGTGGCAGCGCAAGCTGACACGGGTTTCTGTGTTTTGACGCAGGTGTTTCGGCGCATGTTCTGACACTCTGAAACACTGTGGCGAGCGAACCAAACGGGCAAAAACGATGAGCGATATTGAAGCGCTGGAAAGCACCATTTTACAGGACATTGCCGGGGCCGCCGATGAAGCGGCGCTGGAAGCTGTGCGGGTGGGCAGCCTTGGCAAAAAGGGGTCGATTTCCGAGCAGATGAAGACGCTTGGAAAAATGACGCCGGAAGAGCGCCAGTCCATGGGGCCCTTGCTGAACGGCTTGAAGGCCAAAGTGGCCGATGCGCTGTCGGCCCGCCGGGACGTGCTGAAGCGGGAAGCGATAGAAAAACGGCTGGCGGAAGAAACCGTCGACGTCACCCTGCCAGGCCGCGCCAATCCGCTGGAGATTGGGCGCATCCATCCAATCAGCCAGGTCA
This sequence comes from Pseudomonadota bacterium, assembly GCA_038530365.1. Taxonomy (GTDB): domain Bacteria; phylum Pseudomonadota; class Alphaproteobacteria; order Rhizobiales; family Rhizobiaceae; genus Pseudahrensia. The sequence goes on from JBCBCT010000023.1 coordinate 10,014, forward strand.
TGGATGAGATCACGGCCATTTTTGCGGATATGGGGTTCACCGTGGCTGAAGGCCCTGACATTGAGACGGATTATTATAACTTCACCGCGCTCAATTTTCCCGAAGGCCATCCTGCGCGGGAGATGCACGATACATTTTTCTTCAATCCGGATGAAAACGGCGAACGCCGGGTGCTGCGCACCCACACCTCCCCCGTGCAGGTTCGGACGATGGAAACGCAGAAGCCGCCGATCCGCATTGTCATTCCCGGCAAAACCTACCGGCAAGATTCCGACGCGACTCATTCGGCCATGTTCCACCAGTTGGAAGGTTTGGTGATCGACGAGAAAACCAACATCGCCAATCTGAAATGGACGCTTCTGGAATTCTGCAAATCCTTCTTTGAGGTGGACAGCCTGAACATGCGGTTTCGCCCGTCCTTCTTTCCCTTCACCGAACCAAGCCTCGAAGTGGACATTCAGTGTGACCGGTCCGGCAATGAGGTAAAGTTCGGCGAGGGCGACGATTGGATGGAGATCCTTGGTTCTGGCATGGTGCACCCCAATGTGCTGCGCGCCGGTGGCTTAGATCCCGACGTTTATCAGGGCTTTGCCTGGGGCATCGGCATCGACCGCATCGCGATGCTAAAATACGGCATGCCCGACCTGCGCCCCTTCTTCGAAGCGGACCAACGCTGGATCAATCACTACGGGTTTAGACCGCTGGACATGCCAACCCTGTTTGGCGGTCTGAGCGGCTAAGGTGCCAAAGGTTCTTGAGAAATACGGTATTCGCTTCCACTTTTATGGCTATGACGTTCAAGAAAGAGCGCACATCCATGCTTCCGGACAAGGCGGCGAAGCGAAGGTTTGGTTAGAGCCGGTGGAACTGGACCACAGCCAAGGACTTAAGGCCGACGATGTTGCCCGTATCGTGAGAACGGTAGAAGAGCATCAGGCCGAGATTTTGGAGAAATGGCATGACTTCAAGTCAACCGTATCCTGAACACGAACAGCCGAAAGACGCATGGTGCGACCCAACTCATCTGCATGTTGTTTTGCGCGATGGCCGAACGGTGGTGACACCTTTGTGGTGGTACCCCCGTCTGGAAGCAGCCACGCCAGCCCAACGAAAAGATCTTACTCTTAGCCTCGGCGGCATCCATTGGGATGCGGTGGACGAAGATCTTTCCATAAGGGGTATGCTCGACGGCTGGCATTACCCCAACGCCGTTGAGCCGAAAACACGCGATAAAAGAAGTGAAGCTGCCTAGAAGCTCACTTGTTGCTGAGGCACCCCTTTCCACTCCTACCGTAGAACGAGACCGATGAAATTCACACTCTCCTGGTTGAAAGACCATCTGGATACGACCGCCCCTTTGGAGGAGATCGTTGAGACCCTCACCATGATCGGGCTTGAAGTGGAAGAGGTTGACGACCGCGCGGCGTTTCAGCCGTTCACCATCGCCAAGGTGTTGTCCGCTGAACGGCATCCGGATGCGGACAAGTTGCAGGTGTTGTCCGTCGACACAGGGGATGGAAAACCGTTGCAGGTTGTGTGCGGTGCACCCAATGCGCGGGCCGGTCTTGTGGGGGCTTTTGCGGGACCGGGCACCTATGTTCCCGGCATCGATGTGACCCTAGGTGTGGGCAACATTCGCGGCGTTGAAAGCTTTGGCATGATGTGTTCGGAGCGCGAGCTGGAGTTGTCGGACGACCATGACGGCATCATTGATCTGCCCGAGGACGCGCCGGTTGGCACACCGTTTGCCGACTATGCTGGTTTGAATGATCCAGTTATCGAAATCGGCATCACACCCAACCGCCCCGATGCACTAGGCGTATCGGGCATTGCCAGGGACTTGGCGGCGGCGGGTCTTGGCACGGTGAAGTCGCCGTCCGTTCCGGCCCCTCAAGGCCATGGCCCCTGCCCCGTTTCCGTCGATCTTTCGAGCGAAGGCGCGTCCGACTTCTGTCCAGCATTCGGCCTTCGACTGGTGAAAGGCGTGAAAAACGGGCCGTCCCCCAAATGGATGCAGCAACGGCTGAAAGCCATCGGCTTGCGGCCCATTTCGGCCCTTGTGGACATCACCAACTACGTCACCTTCGATCGCGGTCGTCCGCTCCATGTGTTTGATGCGGATAAAGTGTCCGGCGGGCTTGTCGTCCGGCGCGGCACGGGGAACGAAGACTTTCTCGCCCTCGACGGGAAGACCTACACGCCGTCAGCCGACCATTTCGTCATCGCCGATGACAAAGGCCCGGAATCCCTCGCCGGGATCATGGGTGGCGAAGAGTCCGGTTGTTCCCTCGAAACCACCAGTGTGCTGGTGGAATCAGCGCTCTGGGACCCGTTGACCATCGCCCGCACGGGCCGCGATCTGGGCATTATTACCGACGCACGATACCGGTTTGAGCGCGGTGTAGACCCGGATTTCATGGTGGATGGCCTGAACCTCGGGACCAACCTTGTCATGGAGCTGTGCGGTGGCGAGGCGTCCGATGCCCTCATCGCTGGCTCGGTGCCGGTGAGCGATCAAACCATCGAATTTCCCGTGAGCGAGATCAAACGTCTCACAGGCATCACCGTCTCATCAGAGGAAGCGGCCAACATCCTGCGGCGCTTGGGCTTCAGTGTCAGCGGTGGGGGGAACGAGGATGATGCGGTGTTCACCGTCACCGTTCCCGGCGCCCGTCCCGATGTTCACGGAAAGGCTGATCTGGTTGAAGAGGTGATGCGCATTTTTGGCGTCAACGCCATCGAACCCGAACCGCTTCCAGCCCTGTCCAGCGTTGGGCAGCCCATCTTGACGACCGGACAAAAACGCACCCGCGACACCCGCCGCGCCCTCGCCGCCCGGGGCATGAGCGAAGCGGTGTTGTATTCCTTCATACCAAAAGCCCATGCAGAACACTTTGGTGGTGGGCAAGCGGCGCTTGAACTGTCGAACCCCATCGCCTCAGACATGTCGGACATGCGCCCGTCTCTGCTGCCCAGTTTGCTGGCCGCCGCCAAACGCAATGCCGACCGCGCCATGGGGGATCTTGCCCTGTTTGAGGTCAGCCATGTGTACCGTGGTGTGGAGATTGACGACCAAAAACGTGTTGCAGCCGGCATTCGGCGCGGCACGGCGCGTCTTGACAATACCGGGCGTCACTGGCGCGGGGCCGGTTCTGCAGTGGATGTGTTCGATGCCAAGGAAGACGCGCTGGCCGTCCTCGCCACCTGCGGCATGGACCCCAGCAAAGTGCAAATTGAAGCGGGAGGGCCGGACTGGTTTCACCCCGGGCGCAGCGGCACGCTGAAACTCGGGCCCAAAGTCATCCTGGGCACGTTTGGGGAATTTCACCCGATGACACTCGAGGCCATGGACGTCAGCGGGCCGCTCTGCGGGTTTGAGATCATGTTGGATTCCATCCCCGAACCGCGCCGCAAAGCGACCCGCAGCAAAGGTGCGCTTACGGTGTCCGCATTGCAGCCGGTAAAGCGCGATTTTGCATTCCTGTTGGAAAAATCAGTTCTCTCTTCCAGCGTTTTGCGCGCAGCAGCGGGTGCCGACAAGAAACTGATAGAGGATGTGCGGGTGTTCGACCTGTTTGAAGGTGGCTCGCTGGAAGCGGATCAAAAATCCCTCGCTATCGAAGTGACGCTTCAGCCCACAAACAAAAGCCTGACCGACGACGAAATTGATGCGATCAGCGCCAAGATTGTGGCCAATGTGATGAAAACCACCGGCGGAACGCTGCGCGGTTAGCCTGGAACGGAAGCAAACGAAACGCTGTCACCGAATCGCGCGGAGCTGCGCAAAAGCATTTCTGCGCAGCGCCGACTTGCGCAATGGGCATTGCTGGAAAAGCAGGGTTGAAAAACCTATTTGCCCATCAACGCTTTTGTTACAGGAGACGACCCATGGCCAACGCATTGTTGATCGGCGACGACGCCCCGGATTTTACCGCCCAAACCACCGAAGGTGAGGTGCGGTTCCACGATTTCATCGATGGCAAATGGGCCGTCTTGTTCTCACACCCCAAAAACTACACGCCGGTTTGCACAACAGAATTGGGCTACACATCGAAGCTCAAAGCCGAGTTTGAAAAGCGCGGCGTAGTGGTGCTGGGTCTCTCCGTCGACAAACTTGAAGACCATGACGGCTGGGCCAAGGATATCGAAGACACGCAGGGCACCGCGCTGAACTTCCCGCTCATCGCCGATGACGGCACGGTGGCCGCTCTCTACGGCATGATCCACCCCAACGCGAACGATACGATGACCGTGCGGTCCGTGTTTGTTGTGGGTCCCGACAAGAAGATCAAACTCAAACTCGAGTACCCCGCGTCAACGGGACGGAATTTCGATGAGATCATTCGGGTGATCGACTCCCTGCAACTCACCGCCCAGCATCAGGTGGCGACGCCGGTGAACTGGCAGGACGGAGAAGACGTCATCATCGTGCCAGCCGTCTCCAACGAAGCGGCAAAAGAGAAATTTCCCGACGGTTGGACGGAAGTGCGCCCCTATCTGCGCATCGTCCCGCAACCGGGAAAATAGACCCTCGGTCATCGAACGCCTGCGAAGGTCTACGATTTCACAGAGCTTTGAAAGGTCGGCCCGCAGGGTCGGCCTTTTTTGATCTTCGCTGGGTACGCCATTCCCGCCGGAGTTGTGGTAAGACAATTTTGAAAGTGATTTGCGGCAGCGCGCGTGTGACCACGCGGGCCAAC
>JBCBCT010000023.1:14810-33103 GCA_038530365.1 Pseudomonadota bacterium
TTCGCCGGCGGCATCGCCATCCCGATCAATGGACCAAACTGGCAGGCCATGCGGTTGTCCCGCAACCGGCGTTGGGGCCACCCAGACCTCATCAAAATGGTGGTGAAACTGTCTCAAGACGGCAAAAAGGTCGGTTGGAACGGTCTTCTTGTTGGTGATCTTTCGCAACCCCGGGGCGGACCCATGCTGACGGGGCATGCGTCCCACCAAATTGGTCTGGATGCGGATATCTGGCTGACGCAAATGCCCGACCGGCGCCTCACACGCCGTGAACGGGAGCGGCTGAGCGCCACATCCGTTCTGGCCCGCAAGGCGAACGGTCGCCTGAGCCCCAATGGCGTCGGCCCACATTTTACCAATGCCACCTTTGGCATCATCAAGACGGCGGCGGAATACAAACAAGTGGAGCGGGTTTTGGTGCACCCGGCGATCAAGCGCGAGCTGTGCCGTCGTGAGATTGGCGACCGGACATGGCTGCACAAGGTGCGCCCTTATTTCGGGCATCACTACCACATGCATATCCGCCTCTCTTGCCCAGCCGACTCCCCCAACTGTCGGCCACAATCCAAGCCAAAGGCCAATGATGGCTGCGGAAAAGAATTGGATTATTGGCACCGCATTATGAACCCGCGCAAGCGCAAGCCAAAACCCAAAGTGCTGGTGAAAAAGCCAAAGCCCAAAAAGAAAAAGAAGGTCGTAAAGCGGCGCGTGAAACGCGAGATCGGGATTGCCGATCTGCCCGCCGCCTGCCTTGGCGTCCTACACGCCGCCGAACCGCTGAACGCTCAAGCGGCGACGCTGAACATGGTGGCTGGGCAACCATTTATCCCAGAATTAAAAGCCGCGCCCGCGTCTGCCAAAAGACGGCGCGCTCTTGTCGGTTTGGTGACCACACCAACATTTCGCCCGGACTGATCGGAACATCGTATCGGCGTTTAGCTGTCTACGCCCTCGCTCACCCCAAGGGACTGGCGCAGCTTGCGGGGTAGCTTAGCGACAATCATACCGTAGCTTGCCTCGATATAGGCCTTCAGATCATCGTCGCTGAGCCGATGGGCGGGGGAAAACTGAACCCATTTATACCGTCCCAGATAGGGCGCAGCGTCGATCCCCGCCTCTTCAATCAGCATGCGGTAAGAGAGGTCAGTACATTTCACGCACAGATATGGCGGCTCACCGTCCGCCGTTTCATCGCCCCAATAGGATTGAAGGGCGAAGACTTTTTCACCCACTTTCCACACATAAGCATCACCCCATTGGCGAACACATTGGGCGCCAGGCAAGGCTACGCAGATTTTTGTGCAAAGCCCGCGGTCGATTGCAACCATGCCCATCGCCATACTCCCGTCGCTCTCGAGGGACCCTCGCCCGGCCGCTTAAGCCTCGGGGGCTGCGGTCTCCGCACTCAGAAAGAGTTCAGGCAGCGGGTTCAACCAACGAACTTAGGCAGCGGACTCGGGCACAGGGCAAGCAATGCCGACACCGCCCAAATTGCAGTAGCCGTTGGGGTTTTTCGCCAGATATTGCTGATGGTAGTCCTCGGCGTAGTAAAAGACGGGCGCGTCCATGATTTCCGTTGTGATGGGCCCCCGCCCCGCTTTTGCCAGCGCAGCACCATAGGCGTCTTTGCTGGCCCGTGCAGCGGTCATTTGCGCGTCCGAGGTTGTGTAGATCCCGGAGCGGTATTGCGTGCCCGTATCGTTTCCCTGTCGCATGCCCTGGGTCGGATCATGGGTCTCCCAAAACATCTGCAACAGACGATCAATCGAGATTTCCTTTGGATCATACACGATCCGCACCGTCTCGTTGTGCCCGGTTAGGCCGGTGCACACCTCGTTATAGGTTGGGTTGGGCGTCCGGCCGGCCTGATAGCCCACGGCGGTCACGTAAACGCCCTGCTGTTCCCAAAACAGACGTTCCACGCCCCAGAAACAGCCCATTCCAACAAAAAGTTCCTCCATACCGTCCGGCAATGCCGCGATCTCACGGCCATTTACGAAATGTGTTTTGGACGTGGGGATAGGATCGGGGCGCCCCGGCAAAGCTGTGTCCGCCGAAGGAAGTTTCATTTTGCTGGTCAAACGATCAATCAGAAACATGGCGGGAACCTCTTAAGCAAGCGAACAGGGTTGATACGTATGTAGCGCGTTTTTGTTCTTATACCAGAAGAGTTCGTGTTTCCCGCCTGAGGCAAGATGCTTCGATCAGCGGTTGGCAAAGCGTCCGTATCGATTATCCTTTTTGCGACCCATCCACATCAGCACCATGGCGAAGAACCAAAACAGCAGCCAACTGGGCAACCGCATGAGGGCAAGAGCAAGAGGGTCCCACAGCCACGGAAGGCCGAGGCTCAAAACAAACAGGCGGGCCGAATTCAAAGACGCGGGGCTTAGCTCACTCCATGTGACAGCCAAGGGCGTGAGCACAAATGCGGAGGCCGTGATGGAGCGCGTGACGTCTAAAACGGCAAGCACAACGGCAAGAGCCAGAATGCTCAAACCAAGTATTCGAAACAGAAAACTGAACATCGTGCCGCCTTCCTTTGCCGCTGCGGAACCATGAGGTTGCTGAACCTTGCCCGCAAGTGACGAAGCGCACGCGACAGCGGTAACCGAAGCCAGTTTGAGCGCTTTTTGCGCTCATCGGACGCTGTCCACCAGTCAGGCAAAAATCCTGCAACTGCGTGGTTGAATTGTGCGAAGGCATACGTGTATATCCGCCAGGTTCACGCTGCGGCGGCGAACAGAACAGGGTAGTGCGCCGAGTGGTCGAAGGCGCGCATCATCACCCATAAGAGAGGCGCGCGCTTCTCTTCGACCCACGCTCGTCTTCCAACGGGATGTGTACATTGCGGGTAGGCGCGCCGAGTGGTCGAAGGCGCCCCGGTATTTGGCTTCGCCAAATACCAATCCAAAGAGAGGCGTGCGCTTCTCTTCGACCCACTCTCGTGTTCCAACGGGATGTGTACATTGCGGAGAGGTGGCCGAGTGGTCGAAGGCGCACGCCTGGAAAGTGTGTAGGCGGGTGACCGTCTCCAGGGTTCGAATCCCTGTCTCTCCGCCATTTTTGATCTCACGGCATTCGCTTCGCTCAAGCCTCCGATGGGGCGGGCTGAACGCCCGGCTCGCTTTTCGCTCGCTGGCTCCGAGTACAAGTTCTCGCCTGAACTCTCCGCCGTTTTCCATCTCACGGCATGCGCTTCGCTCAAGCCTCTGATTTGACTGTTTTGATGGCGAAACTGACGCCATTGACCGCGTTCACAATGGAATTGACGTTGGGTCACCGATGTAAAATTGCCGCATTTGCTTGCAGAAGCGAAGGAGTCGTGGGCCGTTGACCAGCTAAACTCACTTTGCGTGTTGCCGTTATCCTTGCTGCCTCGGTACGTATCGTCCGGGGACAGCTTGAGGAATAAAGATCATGCGTGCGCTTCTGGTTTTGGCCGCTTTGGCTTTGCTCACATCTTCGTTTCAGTTCGTTTCAACCAAGTCTGTGTCTGCTCAATCCCTTTTGGACGAGCACGCCTTCTACCGCTTCTATGGCTTGCGGCGCCACAACGACATTCAAGGTGTCGAAGCGGTCTTTGATGACTACCGACGCAATTGGCTTCAGCGGTATAATTCTCAGATTTTGATCGGCAGCGGTGTCAATCGCGGTCAATCGGACACGCCGTATTGTACCATGAGAACCGCTGCCGACCGCAGCCGGATGACCATGGCAAATTGTGGCGGCGCCCATATTTTCCGTGCCAACGTATCGGGCTTCACCGCCTCTGACAGCCTCGACGGCCGCACGACAGAAGAGACGGGAGCCATCGGCTATCTGGGTTATGAATTTCTGGTTTCCGATGACTTGTTTATCGGGCTGGGCGCAACGTTGGGGCAAACATCCATGCAGCACCGCTTAGGCGGTTCACGGATGGATGTTGAGGGCCGTGAAACGGGGGCGCATCTGGTCGGTGGCTACCGGTTCAAAAACAAGAGCATGTTGGCGTGGAATATATCCTACATCATGGCGACGGACGACGTGACGCGAACCAACAACGTCATGCTCAATGCCATCGCTCCAACCCCATCCACCGTCACCGGCTCCTACGATTCAAACACGATTGCCGTTACCGGCGTTTGGTACAAGAGCTACGATCTGAGTGAACGGGCGCGCGTGTCTCTGGGGATCGACTACACGCTGCTCCACGTTGGACGGTCGATTTTCTTTGATTCCAACGGCGTTCGAAACAAGGTCGATGATCAGTGGCGGGGAGACTTCACCACGTCGCTCATGTTCACACGGGATTTCACCGACGGCGAATTGTTCTTCCGCATCGGAAACACGTTTGAGCGCCTTAATCCAAGCCATCGTCATGTGGACTTCACCGGTGACATAGGCGGTTCGTTGAAGCTCACCGACACCATCGCACTGACGGCAAGCGTCGGCTCGACGTTCCGTTTTGACGGTTTTTCGGAATATCGAGGCAGCGCGCGGGCGTTGTTGAAATTCTAGGCGGCACGGCTCTTAGACACGCCAACACTGGGCTCATGCAATGGCACACATTCTTTGGAAGACTGTGGTACCCGCCCTTAGCATAGGTGTGGCTTTATCCGCCTGCACCCAGGATGGTGGCCGGTATTCCAGCAATCCCGTGGACGCTTTGAACCAAACCAAGGCGTATCTGGAGCAGCAAGAGGCATACGCCGGAACCCAGCAGCTCGCGACGCTTACAGCGGGACGGATCGATCTGGGTAAGAAGCTGTTTCATGACAAACGGCTTTCGGCGTCAGGACAGGTCGCCTGTGCGACGTGTCACAATCCCAGCGAAGGCTATACTCAAAACAAACGCAGCCTGCCGGCGGGCGCGAGCCAGGCTTTGGGCGGGCGCAACGCACCGTCACTCTATGACGTTATTTCCCGGCGCACCCTGTTCCATGATGGCCGCGCGGCAAGCCTTGAGAGCCAAGCCAAGGGACCCTTGCTGAACCAGCGCGAGATGGCAAATACGTCCATGGAGGCCTTGGCTGTGCGAATGCGGGGCTACCGCGACTACGAACGCTTTTTCAGCTATGCCTATGGGGCCCCCGCCAATGCTGGAAACATTGCCGCGGCATTGGCAGCTTACCAACGCACTTTGATCACCGGGCCAAACCGCTTTGATCTTTGGCGGTATCAAAACAAGGCCAGCGCCCTGTCGCCAAAAGAAGTGCGCGGATATCAACTGTTTACAGGTAAGGCCCGCTGCTCGACCTGCCATACGATAGGGCCCAAAAGTGCCCCGTTCACGGATGAAGGCTTTCACCAAACAGGTTATGAGCGCACCAAACCAGAGGCGCTTCGCGGGGCGGATCTCGGGCGTTTTGCGGTCACGGGTCAGCCAGCGGATCGGTTTGCTTTTCGCACCCCAACACTGCGCAACATCGCGTTGACCGCTCCCTACATGCACGATGGACGTCTACAATCCCTCCACGCGGTTGTTTCTTTCTTCAACCGGGAACAAGACTTGCAGCTCACGGGCGATGAACAGGATCAACTTGTGGCGTTTTTGCGCGCCCTGACGTCTGCAAAGCGCCCCTGAAGACATCACAGACCGTCAGCAGACCAATCGTTTAACAAACCCATCGTTTAACAGGCGCACTGTTCATGGGTCCCAGCGTTGATGCCATCAACGGGCCAGGGAGGCCATGGGGAGCCATAGCACGATGGCTGGGAAAGCGATGAGCACGGCGATGGTGATGGCGTCTGCAACGAAGAAGGGCGACGCGCCCTTGAACACGTCCTGGACGGATATGTCTGGGCGGACGCCGGCCACCACAAAGCAGTTCAAGCCTATGGGTGGCGTGATCAAACACAGCTCCGCCATCTTCACCACCAAAATACCGAACCAGACCGCGCACAACGTGCCGCTCATGCCAAAGGCAGAGTCCGCGGCGGACACGTCCATACCACCGTTCAGCGCCATGACAGCAGGGAACACAACGGGAAGCGTGAGCAGCAGCATTCCAATCGCGTCCATGAACATGCCGAGCACCGCGTAGGCCAGCAAGATCAAAACCAGCGTCAGAAGCGGACTTTGGTCCAGACCGCCGATCCATTCTGAAAACGCGGTGGGCAATTGGGCAAAGCCCAAAAAGCGCACATAGATCAACACGCCCCAAATGATTGTAAAAATCATTACGGAAAGCTTGGCGGTTTCCAGCAGCGCAGACTTCAGCTGCGGCCAGCGCATACCCCGGGCAACGGCCATGCAAAAGACGATGAAAGCCCCAATGGCACCGCCTTCCGTCGGTGTGCCCCAGGCGTCGCCACCAAACGGATTGTAGACGAAAAGAATGATGATCAGCACCACAGCAAAGATGGGCAGCGCCGGCAGGAGCGAGGTGAAGCGTTGACCCCAACTGTAACCGCCGATGGGTGGACCAAAATCCTTGATGATCAGAGCCAGCGCCACCACCAGAGAGCCGTAAATCACCGCTGAAACGGCACCGGGAATAAAGCCTGCGAGCAGAAGCAGTCCCACATCCTGTTCAACAATGATGGCGTAAATGACCAAAATTGCCGACGGTGGAATGAGGGATGCCAGCGTGCCGCCGGCGGCCACGACGCCTGCCGCGAAGCGTTTATCATAACCGTTGGCGAGCATTTCGGGGATGGCAATCCGGGCAAACACGGCGGATGTGGCCACCGACGCTCCGGAGACGGCAGCAAACCCGGCGGTGGCAAACACCGTGGACACTGCCAGCCCCCCGGGAAGCCAGCCCAGCCACCGTTTGGCCGCTTCAAACAGCGCCTTCGTGAGACCGGCGTGGTAAGCGAGGTAGCCGATCAAAATAAACGTTGGGATGAGAGAGAGGGCCTGGCTTGAGACCTTGGAGTGGGGCACCTGCCCCGCCGTCTTTGCAGCCACCGTGACGGCCCAATCGAGCTCTTCCCAGCGGTAGCCTTTCTTGGCCCAGAAAATCCAAACAAGACCCAGAACCCCCGCGATGGCGGCGGCGAAAGCCACGCGCATGCCGAGGACCACCAACACGAGCATGCCGCAAGACACCCAAATGCCAATTTCGATGGGGGTCATGAGGAACGCTCCCGTCCGGCGGTGGCGCCTTCGACCACGGCATCGGACACCGTCGCTGCCTCGCGGGCGGCCTGGGCGGCGGCATCTTCAATCAAGGGGACCGCAACGGGCCGCTCCGCATTTTGGACAATGGCCCGGCCATAGGCCCATAATTGCAAAAGAAAGCGCACCGCCAGCACGGCAAACGCCACAGGCACGATGAGTTTGGCCGGCCATAAAGGGATGGCAATATCCATAGACGAGTCGCGCGAAAACATGGGGACGGCCCAATCAAAGGAGCGGCCAAAGTGAGACCATGATCCCCACAGCAGCAGGATCGTAACCCCCAGCATCAATAGCACGGTGAGAAACTCGATCACCCACAGCGCACGGCCAGAGGCAAAACTCACGAACAAATCCATGCGAATGTGGCCGCCCAGGCGCTGAACATATGCAACCCCCGTCAAGGCAATCACCGGCATGGCTTGCTCGATCCAGTCAACATAACCGGGGAGCGGCGCATTGAAAAAATTGCGGCCCGTCACAGAGACGACGGCCAACACCATCAGAGAGAAGGCGGCCAGCCCTGATATCAGGGCCAGCCAGCCTTCCAGTTTGTACAGAGTCCGGTCGAAACGAGAGAGAACGGATGTGTCCTCCAGCACCGATGATGCTGCCGCCATGGCGTGCCCTCCTCGACCGGGTTTTTATCTGAAACCGCGTCAGGTTTAGCCTTTTTTGTCGGCGATCATTTTGGTGACCATGTCGTAGAGTTCCTGCGCGGGCAGACCCCGAGCGGTGTTCTCTTCAATCCAGGTTTTGGCGATGCCACCGGCGCTTTTGCGGAAGCTGGCGATCTCAGCATCGGTGTACGTCACCTCTTGGATGCCCTTTTCCTTCAGCTTCGGACCCCACTGGGTCATGGTGTTGCCGTTGTAGAAGGACACGTAGTGGTCGAGGGCTTCAGGGATCGAATCCATCAACGCCTTCCGATGGTTATCGGACAGGGCATTCAACGCATCCGTGTTGGCCACAACTGGGCAGTTCACCGTGCCGGGGTTCAGGTTCGTGGTCCACCATTTCCCGGTTTCCACCGTGCCGAAGGACATATGAGCATGGGGTGCAAAAGCCACGCCTTTCACGACGCCGGAATCCAGCGCTTGGCGCACTTCTGTGGCGGACATGGAGGTTGGCACCGCACCCACCTGTTTCATGGCAGCGCCGATGCCGCCTGTGGCACGAACGGTGAAGCCTTTGTAGGCGTCAAGGGTTTTGGGCGCATCGCCGACGCCAACGATGTTGTATTGCGGCAAGGGCGAAGGCATCAAAAGCGTCGCGTTCCAGCGGGCCAGGTCTTTTTTCACAGCCGGGTGCTGGTAAAGCGCCATGGACAATTCACGTTCCAACTCCAGCGAGTTCACGCCGAGGAAGGGCAGTTCCAGAACCGTGATTGTTGGATTTTTATCGCGGTGGTAGCCCGCGCAGAACTGCGCCATCTCAAAGGCACCGATGGAGATGCCGTCGAGATTTTCACGGTTTTTCGACAGGCCACCATAGGAAATGTTGAGCGTAAACGCGCCATTGGTTTTGGCTTTGACGAGCTCGGCCAGCTTTTCAACGTGCTCCGTAAATGCGCGGCGCTTGCCCCAAAGGGAGACGTTCCACTCCACAGCAAAGGCGGGAAGCGTGAACGCGGCGCTCATGGCACCGGCCAAAGCGATCAGGGTTAGTTTTTTCATAGATTTTGTCCTCCGGTATCGTCCGTCTGGCTTGCGGACTTCGCGCCCCTTATAGCCCATGATGCCATGCCGTGGCCATCGGGTATTCTACATGGCGCTTTCGCTGCTGGATCTTTCGCTGTTGGGCTTCAAGAGGCGAGGACGGCACGCTTGGGCCAAAGAACTACCCCTTTGCGCTGCGGAGCTACTGTGGTAATTGATGCGGGCCTCCATGCCCGCCACAGGAGAGACCGGATCAGCGTATCCGGCGCCGAAGGAGCAACTGCCCGAAAACTCTCAGGCAAAAGGACTGTGGCAGGGTTGGCAATCTGGAGAGTGGTGAGCAAACCCGCCCACCCACCGAAGGAGAAAGCGGACAAACGGCGCGCACGCCGTCGGCCGCCAAACTCTCAGGTTCCAAGACAGATGGGTCCAAGCCGCGCCGCGGGCGCGTTTGGCCATCCATTTGCCTCATAGGAACCTTACAATGCCCCTCAACACCTTGAGCTCCCGCGCGTCGCGCATCGCCGTCATCGGCGCTGGCATCACCGGCATTACATCCGCGTACGCTTTGATGAAGCGCGGCTATGACGTGACGATCATCGACCGGCATCGGTACGCCGCGATGGAAACGTCCTTTGCGAATGGTGGGCAACTTTCAGCATCAAACGCTGAGGTTTGGAATCGGCTGGGCACGGTTTTGAAAGGGCTGCGCTGGATGCTCGACCGCAACGCGCCGCTTTTGGTGAACCCCAAACCCTCTTGGCATAAGCTGAGTTGGATGGCTGAATTCATCGCCAATATTCCCAACTATGAACGCAACACCGTAGAGACGGCCCGGTTGGCCATCGCTGCGCGCAAGCACCTCCTCGGCATGGCCGCGGACGAGGGCATCGCCTTTGACCGCGAGCAGCGCGGCATTCTCCACGTCTACAAGAACGAACAAGAATTTGCCCATGCCAAACGGGTCACCAAACTGCTTGGCCAAGCTGGGCTGCACCGCGAGCCCGTGACGCCGCTGGACATTGCGACCCTGGAGCCGGCTTTGTGTGACGACTTTCTGGGTGGCTTTTTTACGCCCAGTGACTTCACAGGCGACATCCACAAATACACGGTTGGCTTGGCCCAGGCTTGCGAGCGGCGGGGTGCGCGGTTTTTGAACGAGACGGACGTTTCCCAATTGAAACACGACGCAGATGGCGTTTCGATCTTCATGGAAACAAAAGGGGAAGTGCACTCGGAACGGTTCGACAAAGTGCTCATCTGCGCCGGGGTGGGCAGCCGCGCCATGGCCAAGGCGTTGGGGGATCGGGTGAACGTTTACCCTGTAAAGGGTTATTCGGTGACGGTGCATCTCGACGATCATCAAAGCCGGAGTGCCGCCCCCACGGTGAGCATTCTGGACGATGAAGCAAAAATCGTCACCAGCCGCTTGGGCGCCGATCGCTTCCGTATTGCGGGCACGGCGGAGTTTAACGGCTACAATCGGGACATCCGCGCCGACCGCATCCAGCCTCTGGTCAGGTGGTGCGAACAGAATTTCCCCGGCGTTTCAACCGAAACTGTGACCCCTTGGGCGGGCTTGCGGCCCATGATGCCCAATATGATGCCGCGCGTGGGCGAGGGCCGGAAACCCGGCGTCTATTACAACACCGGCCACGGGCATTTGGGCTGGACGCTGTCGGCGATCACCGCAGAAATGGTGGCCGAAGCGATGCTGGCCGATCACCGCCGCGCACAACCAAAAGCAATCAAAGGCAAACGGTTTTCGCCAATGCGCGTGGGCGAACGTGCCCACGGGTGACAATTTTCAATAGTAGAAGGGTACGGTAGTACAGCATAACGCTGGCGAAGACGAAACACTGTCTCGATCACCTGGGCAGCCGTCGCGCCTCAAAACACTGCCTCGGGAACAAAGCCGGTCGATCAAAGGCCGTTCACGGGAATTTTGAGCACCGGATTGCCCGCGTCATCGGTGGGCACTTCGCCCGCCCGCATGTTGACCTGCAACGACGGGATAATCAGCCGCGGCATGGCGAGTTGTGCATCCCGCTCGGTTCGAAACGCGACGAACTCCTCCCGGCTCTTGCCGCCGCCGACATGGATGTTTGACGCCCGCTCCTCGCCAACCGTGGTTTCACACGCGATCTCCCGGCTACCGGGGCCGTAGTCGTGGCACATGAACAGGCGCATGGCGTCCGGCAGGGCCAAAATTTTCTGGATCGAATCGTAGAGTTCCCCTGCATCGCCACCGGGAAAATCTGCGCGGGCAGAACCACCGTCAGGCATAAACAATGTGTCCCCCACGAAGGCTGCATCCCCCATCACATGCACCATGCAGGCCGGCGTGTGGCCGGGCGTTGCGATCGCACAGGCGGTGAGGTTGCCGATGGCGTAGGTATCGCCATCGTCAAACAGGCGATCAAATTGCGAGCCGTCACGTTGGAACTCTGTGCCTTCGTTGAAGACTTTGCCGAAGGTCTCCTGCACCACCATGATGCCGCGACCGATGCCGATCTTCCCGCCGAGCTTTTCTTGAATATAGGGCGCAGCCGACAAATGGTCGGCGTGGACATGGGTTTCGATGATCCATTCGAGGGCCAGGCCTTCGGCCTTCACATAGGCAATGACCTCGTCGGCGGATTCGTGGGTTATCCGACCGGCGGCGTAGTTGATGTCCATCACACTGTCGATAATCGCGCAGGCGTTTGTTTCCGGGTCGCAAACGACGTGGCTGAACGTATTGGAGTCTGCGTCGAAGAACGATTTCACCTTCGGCGTCTTGGTCATATCAATTGGATAATCCACTGTCTTTCTCCTCCCTGCGCGACCACTCACTCTTGGCGTCAACCTAAGTCGTTCCTAGCCGCGCTCCAAGCCCTCCGTCGGATGTGACCAGACGCGCGACCACCATGCCCACCAGCATCGCGATACCAAAAACGAGAGTGCCTGGGTTCATCAGCGGCACACTGGCAACGAGCGGGCCGGGGCAAAATCCGCCAAGGCCCCAGCCAATACCAAACAGACCGGTGCCCGTAAGCAAACGTCCGTCCACATCCTGACGGGTCGGCCATTGAAACACATCGGCAAACAAAGGACGCATTGCGCGGCGGGCGAAGAAAAAACCCGGCACGGTGACAGCAATTGCGCCGCCCATGACAAAAGCCAAACTGGGATCAAAACGGCCCAGCGGATCAAGGAAATTTTGCACCTTGGCCGGATCTGCCATGCCCGAAACGATGAGCCCGAGACCAAACAGTAAACCGGCGCCGAGGGCGGCAAGAACAACAGGAAGTGTTTTCATATCTCAGCGAACGCCCCTCACCCACCAAACACGGTCGCGCCGTGGCGCACTATGAGAACCGTTAAGAACGCGGTGGCCATGAACATGACGGTGCCCACCAAAGAGCGCTGGGACAAGCGGCCCAGACCGCACACGCCGTGGCCACTGGTGCAACCGTTCCCGTAGACCGAGCCGAACCCCACCAAGAGGCCTGCTACCGCCAAAAGGGGGGTGTTTTGGCTCACCGTTTGCGCGGGCCATGATCCTGTGACCAGGGCGCTGAAGGGTGCAGCCAGCAGCAACCCGCCGACAAAGGCCAGGGAAATGATGCGGGATTGCGACCCTTTGTCGGCGCTATCAAAGGGCGGCAAGAGCCTGGACAGAACGCCGCTGATACCGGCGATGCGACCCGTGGCGAGGAAGAACCACATGGCGGAGACACCGATCATGATGCCGCCGATGAGCGATAGAAAAGGCGTAAATTCAGTGGGCATGGGCGCGTAAACTCAAATTTGAAGCGAAGATTGGCGGGTTGGACTGGAATTGCGAACTGGCGCAAATGACCGGCACACTTGAGCGACACAATGGATTGGGCGTATCAAGATCGACGGTTGGAACTTTGACCGGTTCCATCCTTTGCACACAAATCGTTTTGCGGCACTGTTTGGCGTCTTTCATTGATGAAAATCAATGTCCCGCCGCTTTGGAGCCAGCGCATGACACGTCTCGTATTCAACAAACCTTTTACGCAGCAGGAGCCCATCAGCGATGCGGCGATTGCAGCCGCGGTGGCTGTAATGAAAACCGGGCGTTTGCATCGCTACAACACGGTGGGCGAGGAAGCCGGCGCCGCCGCCGAGCTTGAAGCCGCCTATGCGGGCTACCAGGACGTAGACTATTGCCTTGCCACCACCTCCGGCGGAACGGCCATGCAACTTGCGCTTCGGGCCTGTGGGGTGAAGCCGGGCGATGCTGTTGTCACCAACGCGTTTACACTGGCGCCGGTGCCCGGAGCGATTGCGGCGGTTTCGGGCCGACCGGTTTTTGTCGACACCACCGCCAATCTTACGGTGGATCTGGACGATCTGGGCGCAAAACTGGCGGCATCGGGAGCCAAGGTTTTCATGCTCTCCCACATGCGCGGCCACATCGCGCCGATGGAAGCGTTGTGTGACATCGTGGCAAAGCACGGGGCCATGTTGATCGAAGACTGCGCGCACACCATGGGCGCGCGCTGGAATGGCGTGCGCAGCGGCAATTTTGGGGCTGCGGCATGTTTCAGCACCCAGACCTACAAACACATGAATTCAGGGGAAGGCGGGTTTTTGACCAGCAACGACCCCAACATCATGGCCCGCGCGACCGTGATGTCCGGCTCCTACATGCTTTATGGACGCCACGGAGCGGCCCCGGCGGAGGCACATTTTGATCAAGCGCGGTGGGAGGTGCCGAACTGTTCCTCACGGATGGACAATCTGCGCGCTGCAATCCTGCTGCCCCAGATCGAAACGCTGGACGCCAGTATCGAACGTTGGAACGCGCGTTATCGCAGATTGGAGGCGGGCTTAGCCGAAGCCGACAGCACCACGCTCACCGTGCGCCCGCCGCAAGAACACTACGTAGGATCGTCCTTTCAGTTCTTGATGCCGGAAGGGACAGGCGATGACAGCGCCCGAGCGCTTGTGGCCCGCTGCGGCCAGCGGGGTGTGGATTTGAAATGGTTTGGGGATGCCAACCCCGTTGGTTTTACATCCCGCTACGACAGTTGGACCTATGCCGAAGCGCAACCCCTGCCGCGCACGCTTGACGTCTTGCAACGGGTGATGGACCTGCGCGTTCCGCTCAGTTTTACCGAAGACGATTGCGGGGTGATTGCGCAAATTATTCGTGAGGAATTGGCGGGGGTTTGACGCTCGGTTTCTCAGTTGGGGTTGGAAGGTGCGGTTGGTGAGAGCCCCACCCGACCCGGCTTCGCCGGGCCACCCTCCCCACAAGGGGGAGGGAACGGCTGTCGCACGATCTTTCCTAACGATCTAGGTCGTGACACCGACGAAAGCTCCAGCCCTCCCCCTCGTGGGGAGGGTGGCCCGGCGAAGCCGGGTCGGGTGGGGCCCTTCAAACAAGCCCTAGAACAGGCCCTCAATCAAACCCTCATCGTTCAGCATAATCGCTTCCGCCGATGGTTTGCGTGGCAGGCCTGGCATGGTCATGATCTCACCGCAGATGGCGACAACAAACCCCGCACCGGCGGACAAACGCACCTCGCGCACCGGCAGGGTGAAGCCCGTGGGCGCACCGCGTTGGTTGGGATCGGTGGAGAAAGAGTACTGGGTTTTGGCCATGCAAACCGGCAAGTTGCCGTAACCCGCGGCTTCCCACTGGGCCAATTGATCGGTGATCTTCTTGTCCATGATCACACCGTCAGCGCGGTAGATTTTCGTTGCGATGGTGTTGATCTTGTCGGCCAGGCCCATGTCATCGGGGTAGAGCGTGGAGAAGTTTGCGCTGTCGCCGTCGGCGATTTCCGCCACACGGGTTGCAAGGTCTTTAATGCCTTCAGAGCCATGGGCCCAGTGTTTGCATAGGATCGCTTCAGACCCCTGGCTTTCAACATAGGCTTTACACGCTTCCACTTCCGCATCCGTATCGGTGACGAAATGGTTGATGGCCACAACGGCTGGGACGCCAAAGCCTTTTATGTTTTCGATATGGCGGCCAAGGTTGGCGCAGCCCTGTTTAACCGCTTCCACGTTTTCGGTGCCCAGATCGTCTTTCGCCACACCGCCGTTCATTTTCATGGCGCGAATGGTGGCCACGATCACGACGGCGGAAGGTGCAATGCCCGCCTTCCGGCACTTGATGTTAAGGAATTTTTCTGCGCCGAGGTCTGCGCCAAACCCGGCTTCCGTCACGACGTAATCGGCCAGTTTCAGGGCAGTTTTGGTGGCAACAACGGAGTTGCAGCCGTGGGCGATGTTGGCAAACGGGCCGCCATGGACGAAGGCCGGGTTGTTTTCCAACGTCTGCACCAGGTTTGGCTGCATGGCGTCCTTTAAGAGGACCGTCATGGCTCCATCAGCCTTCACATCGCGGCAATAAACCGGTGAGCGATCGCGGCGGTACGCCACAATGATGTCGCCCAGACGCTTTTGCAGGTCTTCGAGATCGGAGGCCAGGCACAGGATCGCCATGACTTCCGAGGCCACCGTGATGTCAAATCCGGCCTGCCGGGGGAACCCGTTGGGCACACCACCAAGGGACGTTACGATATCGCGCAGCGCGCGGTCGTTCATGTCCATCACCCGACGCCAGGTCACCCGGCGGGTGTCGATTTCCAGTTCATTGCCCCAATAGATGTGGTTGTCGATCATGGCCGACAGCAGATTGTGGGCCGATGTGATGGCGTGGAAATCACCGGTGAAATGAAGGTTCATATCCTCCATGGGCACGACCTGTGCGTAACCGCCGCCGGCTGCGCCGCCCTTCATGCCAAAGCACGGGCCGAGGGAGGCTTCACGGATGCAGATG
This sequence comes from Pseudomonadota bacterium, assembly GCA_038530365.1. Classification (GTDB taxonomy): domain Bacteria; phylum Pseudomonadota; class Alphaproteobacteria; order Rhizobiales; family Rhizobiaceae; genus Pseudahrensia. Next base: position 30,382 of record JBCBCT010000023.1, read on the forward strand.
GCCGCGTTCTTGCCAATGGCGTTCAACCCGTCGCCCAGACCCACGGTTGTTGTGGTCTTACCTTCCCCTGCCGGGGTTGGGTTGATGGCGGTGACAAGGATCAGCTTGCCGTCGTCTTTATCGGCTTGCGCCTTGATGAACTGTGCGGAGACCTTCGCCTTATCGTGACCATAGGGCACAAGATCAGCGGCGCTGATACCAAGTTTCAAGCCGATGTCTTGAATTGGTTTCTTGTTGGCTTCGCGGGCGATTTCAATGTCGGTCTTGTGGGCCATCGGACAGCACTTTCCTTGCGCAAATCGTTAAATGAGAATGGGGTCGGGCTGTGCACAGGCGCGCCCAGCAGGACCCACTTTGTCGCACCTTTGCCCCACACATAGAGCCACACTTGCACATCTTCGCCGTCCAACGTCGCACTTGCGCCGCTTACAAAGAGAAGTCGTGTGTCGGCCTAAAAAATGCGTCGAATTTCAAGCTCGGAGCGTCCAGCAAGCCGCGCGCCAACCGTTGCGCTTAAACTTTGGGTTGGCCGATGCTTCCAGACCCGAAAAGATCATGGATCTGCGCGTCGCCATAGCCCAAGACATCCCTCAAAATGTCAGCGGTATGCTCCCCCAGCAGAGGGGCGCGGGTGACGTCGGTTTCACTGTCCGAGAGGCGCAGTGGCGAGCCGACGCTCAGATAAGGGCCACGTTCAGGATGGTCGATCTCGACCACCGTTTTGTTGCGGCGCAGCACGTCGTCTTCGGCAATGTCCTTCATAGACATCACCGGACCCACCGGAATATTGAGCGGGCTGCAAATCTCCATCACCTCAAACTTCGTGCGGGTTTGGGTCCAGGCCTCGATGGTTTCAAAAATGAAATCGAGGCGCTTCACCCGCTCCTGCACGGTGGCAAATTCAGGGTCGGTCTTCCACGCCGGCTTACCGATGACGTCGCACACGTTTTCCCATGCCGCCGATTGGATCACAAAATAGCTGTAGGCGTTGGGGTCCGTCTCCCAACCCTTGCACTTCAAAATACGCCCCGGTTGGCCGCCACCGGAATCATTGCCGCCGCGGGGTGTGGCCGCGCCAAACGGGATGCCGCGGGAATGCTGGGTGTACTCAGGAAGCGGCCCTGCGGCGAGGCGTTGCTGATCGCGCAGTTTGACCCGGCACAGGTTCAACACGCTGTCCTGCATGGCGGCATCGACCTTTTGACCCTTGCCGGTTTGTTCGCGTTGGTAAAGCGCAGCAGCGATGCCCAGCGCCAGATGCAATCCGGTGCCCGCGTCACCCACCTGCGATGCAGTCACCAAAGGCAAGCCGTCCTGCCAACCGGTTGTGGACGCGGAACCGCCCACGCATTGGGCGACGTTTTCGTAGACCTTGGCTTGCTCGTTTGGCCCCGGACCAAACCCTTTGATCGATGCCATGATAAGACGCGGATTGATGGCGTGCACAGTGTCCCAGCCGAACCCCATGCGTTCCATCGCACCGGGCGCAAAATTCTCCACGAGCACATCGCAAGCCTTGATGAGATCGGTGAGGACGGCGGCCCCGGCTTCAGACTTGGTGTCGAGTTCGATGGAGCGTTTGTTGTGATTCAACAGCGTGAAATAGAGGCTGTCGACGTCCTCTTTGTCCATCAGTTGACGGCGGGTCGCGTCCCCGGTTCCTGGCCGTTCGATCTTGATGACGTCCGCGCCCAGAAACGCGAGCATCTGGGTGCAAAACGGTCCGGATTGGACATGGGTGAAATCAATGATTTTTACACCGGAAAGGGCCTGCATGGTGAGTCTGTCTGGTCGGGGAAAAGGTGGAGGTCTTGTGGCGCATCGCGGGGTGCGGTGCAATTCACAGCTTTGGGCGAAGGGCCCCACCCGACCCAGCTTTGCCGGGCCACCCTCCCCACAGGGGGGAGGGAATGGCTGCCGCGCCATCTTTCCCAACGACCTGGGTCGTGACACCGACAAGAGCTCCAGCTCCCCCCTTGTGGGGAGGGTGGCCCGCAAAGCGGGTCGGGTGTGGCCCTTACAAACTACTCCGCCGCAATCACGCCTTCATCCTCGATCGCCAACACCCGGCAGGCCGAAAACTTGAACTCCGGAATTTTTCCATAGGGATCAAGCTGGGGATTGGTGAGCACATTGGCCGCTGCTTCCACATAGGCGAAGGGCACGAAAACCATATCCTCGGATACCGCGCGGTCCGCCCGGGCCATGATGTCGATGGCGCCACGGCGGGTCTCGATGCGCAGCATTTCACCGGCTTTCACGCCAAGTTTGCGCAGCGTTTTGGGATGAAGCGATGCATTGGCCTCCGGTTCCGCCCAGTCCAGCACCGAGGCGCGCCGGGTCATGGAGCCGGTGTGCCAGTGTTCCAATTGCCGACCGGTGGTGAGGATCATCGGGAAATTTTCGTCCGGCACTTCGGCGGGTGGACGCACACGGGCGGGGGTGAATTTTGCCCGGCCCGCGCGGCGGGGGAACCCATCGCCGAACACCACCGATTGGCCAGGATCCTCCGGCGATGAGCAGGGGTAGGTCACGGCCCCTTCGTTTTCGAGACGGTTCCACGTGATGTGATGCAGCGAGCGCATCGACATTTTCATCTCGTCGAAAATCTCGCGGGGGTCGTCATAGTCCCAATCGAGGCCCACACGGCGGGCGAGGTCGACGGTGATGCGCCAATCTTCGCGGGCCTCGCCTGGGGCGTCCAGGGCCTTGCGGCCCATCT
>JBCBCT010000024.1:0-32895 GCA_038530365.1 Pseudomonadota bacterium
GCCTGCCGCTGTGGCCTTTGACGGTGGACCTCAAGACGGATGAAAAACAACTGGCCGATGTGCTGTTGGGGCGGGCCCGCGCGACCGGGCGAGAAGTGGATCGCTTCCGCTTTCGCACCCCATCTTTGCGCAATATCGCGGTGACGGCTCCCTATGGTCACGCGGGCAGTTTTCCGACGCTATCGGACTTTTTGAACGCTCATATAAGCCCTACGCGGGGATTGCGGCGGTTTTTGCGGACGCAGTTTGGCGCACGCCCACCCCAAGTGGTGGCAGACCTTGCAGCGGAACTTGCGGCACGAAACACGATGCCCAACGTGCTTTTGACGCAGCAGCAGAAGGCTGATTTGCTTGCATTTTTGAACAGCCTGACCGATCAAAAGAGCCTGGCGGGCGTGTTGGGGAAGCCAACTGAAGTGCCCAGCAATTTGTCGATCGATTAGACGTTTTATCCTCCTGCGGGGTTCAGCCCCATACCACGGGTGCAGCCGATGTATGCCAAGCCTTCCAGCGATTTTAGCGCCGATACAGCCATTGATCTGCGCAGCGACACGGTCACCAAACCAAGCGATGGCATGCGTGAGGCGATGGCGTGTGCCGCTGTGGGGGATGATGTGTATGGCGATGATCCAACGGTGGCCGCGCTGGAGGCCCGTGTTGCAGACATGCTTGGGAAAGACGCTGGCCTCTTTGTGACCTCGGGTACGCAGAGCAATCTGACCGCCCTTTTGACCCATTGCGGGCGCGGGCATGAATATATCGGCGGCAAGGATTACCACATCGGCAAATATGAAGCGGCGGGTGCTGCGGTCCTCGGCGGAATTTCGCCATGTCTCATGAATGCCGGCCCCGACGGTGGGCTGGATCCCGAAGCCATTGGCGAGGCCGTTCGCCCTGATGATGTGCATTTTGCAGTGTCAAAGCTGCTGTGTCTTGAAAATACCTATAATGGACGCGTGGTTCCCCAAGAGACTATTGAAGCGGGAATCGAAACAGCGCGTTCCCATGGTCTGAACGCCCATCTTGATGGCGCGCGGTTGATGAATGCCGTCATCCGGTCCAACCGTTCGCCGAAGGAAATGGTTGCCGCGTTCGATACCGTTTCGCTGTGCCTGTCAAAGGGGCTGGGCGCCCCCGTGGGTTCGGTTTTGGTGGGGGATGCTCACTTCATCGAACGGGCAAAGCGGGGCCGTAAGATCCTGGGTGGAGGTCTGCGCCAAGCTGGAGTGCTGGCTGCCTGCGGGCTTTATGCGCTGGAACACAATTTGGACCGGTTGGCCGACGATCATCGCCGCGCGGCGACGCTGGCGGATGAATTGGGCGTGCTTAAGGGCGTTACAATTGAGCCGGGAACGGTGCAAACCAACATGATTTGGATGACAGTTCCCGATCGGGCCGGGGAGACGTTCAGCACGTTCATGCGGGATCGGGGGTTGATCCTGGCGGATCCGTCCGGCCCTAACAGGATGCTGCGCTTGGTGACGCATCTTAACATTGGTGATGATGCTTTGCCGAAAATTGTGAACGCGTTTGCCGAATGGTGCAGTCCCACCCATCACTGATTGATCGCATCAGGTGGTTGGGCGTTTGGGCGCTGTCATATGGGCCGTGATACGCAGGCCGAAAACGGCCATCAAAAGCAAAAACCAGACCGGGTCGGCCCGACGCATGAAGAAGCTCTCGAGGCAGGCCCCGAGCATCGTCAGCACCCACAGACCAATAAACAACGTCCCCAACCGAGCGGCATTTCCCGATTGTGGCAGACGGGCAAAATCCATGAGCGGCATAAGCACCAGTACCAGAAAAAAGACCGCAGCGCCCGGCACTCCAAAGCTGATGGCTATATCCAGCCAGGAGTTGTGGCCGTGGACGATGCCGCGCACGTCCCAGTTGAGTTCGATGGGTTGTTCCATGCCAACCACGCGCGGCGTATTCCAAAAACTCTCAAATCCGTAGCCTGTCCAAGGCACCGCTTGCAGATATTGGAGGCCAAATTCCCAAAGGTCCGTTCGTCCGGTGTAACTGAGCCGGGGCACGATCTCGCGGATGGCTTCCAACAAAGGCGGGTGCAGGACCGCGCCAAGGGTGGCTGTAAACAAAGCCGCAACCGGTGCCAGGGCCACGAGGATACGCAGCGGTGCAAAGCTAATCCACGAGGCAATGACCGCTGTCATCCATGCCAAGGGGAACACCGCGAGCACGGTTTTGGACCCCGCCTGCACCATGAAGATGAACGACAAAACTGCGATGGCGAGCCCCAAAATCACCCGGCCAGTGCGGGCCACAAACCAGCCGATCAGCGCAAAACCTGCAAAAACGTAGGAGGCCATATTTTTGTGGTCATACAATCCGCGCCAAAGTCCCGCGTGCTGGGCTTCAAAACCGTCGCTGCCATGCTTTGCGATATCGGGATAAAGAACGAGACCGGCATAACAGATCAAAACCGTGGCGCCGACGGCAAAGGCCAGGGCCTTAGACAGTTCGGCCATGGTTTTTGGCAGCGCAAGCGCCGTTGCGGCGGCAAGAACCACGATGAGGGAAAACACCATCGCCCGCACCGCCGCCATGGGGGCATCGGCGAGCATGACGCCCATGATCAAAATGGGGGCGACCAGCCAAATCAAAGGGTGGTTGAAGGCGTTCAGCGTGCGGGGGCGTGCAACAATCAGCAACAGCGCGCACATGAGACCAAGAGCGCCAAACCCCAACTGGTTGACCAAGTCGCCGCCCCGTTGAACTTGACCCTCAACAATCGCGATGGGGGCCGAAAACGGGCGAAACGAAATGAGGATAACCGCGGTGATGAGTGCCGATGGCAACCAACCTGGGTGCCAAGGCGCGCCGCTAGCCGCCTGCGGCTGCTGGTAGTGCGTTGAAACGGGGTAGCGAGGAGTGGCTTGCATCGTGGGGCGCTAGTTCTTGTCCGCGGCGCGGTATTGTTCGTTGGCGAAACCAAACTCCATCAACAGGCGGCCTAACGCGACGTGCATCGCGTTTAGCGCCAGTGCGGGTTGGCGCGTTTTGATCAAGGCTGCCCCGTCCCGAAATGGCGACGCGGCCAGGAGGAGGAGCGTTTTGATCACGCGCTTCATGTGGTCACCGGTCCCGGAAGCGGCGCGTTTTTGGATAAGTGCAGAGATAGATCCGTTGCGCAGGCTGCGCGAATTAAGCCACGAGAGCTCGGTGCGTCGCGCTGGCGTCGTTTCATCCACCGCCGCCTCCGGTTCCCAGGCAAATGTCGCGCCGTTTCGCTTACTGCGGTCATAAAAATCGGAATCGCCTCCACCCAAAAAGTTAAACCCTTCGTCGAGCCAGGGGTCACCGTGGTTGCGCAAGAGTTTTGTTTGAAGGGCTACGTTTCCAGACGAATATAAGATTGGCACACGGCCGCCGCTTTCAAACGGGGGGCGAAACACGGCGTGGGCGGCCATGGCACTGTCGCTGCCTGGATCAAAAATCGGCGTTTGTGGCGCGCCGGTGCAATCAGAATCGGTGGCCTCCGCGCGGTCCAAGAGTTTCTCCATCCAGTGGGGCGGGGCGATTTCATCATCGTCAATGATCAAAATATGGCGCGCTGTTTCAAACAACGCGAGGGCCGTGCGAAAGCCTGCATTGTAGGCCGCACAATTGCCACGGCGCAGGGCCAGGAGGACAACCCCTGCGTGGTCGGAGTTGTCCATCATCGGAATGACAGCCGCAGCGCCCTCTGCACCTTCGGGGTGATTGTCCATGATGATGACGGCAAAGGTGCGCTGGGTTTTTTGGCCCAAGACAGAAGCCAGCGTCGCTTTGACATGGTCCGGTCGTTTGAAGGTCGGCAGGACCACCACGCAGTCAAGTGTTACCGCGTCCTGCGCAAGACGCTGCCATTTTATGTCAACATGGGCGAGCGGGGGGATGTCCAAAATCTTCTTATCTCACTGATTTTATTCAATGATCGGTCAAGAGTGGTGGGCTTAAGGTTAACTGTTGTTAACGTCTATAGCGCGTTTGGTTTAACGAAATATCCAATGCCACCTTGCATTTTCAGGGAGCGTTTACCTTTTCAAACAAGCTCCTCAATGGCCGCATCATGCACGTTGCTTTCTTAACATCTTTGGTGATGGACGGGCATCCCACCACCGGCTACGAAATCGCCAATCAAGCGATCGTCGATGGGCTGCGGCGCTTGGGTGTTCGGGTTTCGGTTCTGGGTTTCCGCTTGCCGCGCCAACAGGTCCCCACGGACCCCGACACCCATGTTTTGGCGGTGCTCGATCTTGAAAACGCGTCGGTTGACTTCAAGGCCAAGGTGAAGTTTGCGGTCCGCGCGGTGGTGCACGGCTTGCCGATTTCTGCTTCCAAGTTGACCGTTTTTCCTGAAGAGGCGGTGGCGGCGGCGCTGGCGCAGGTTGAACCGGTGGATTTGAAAATCTTCAATTCCTATCAAATGGCGGCGGCATTTCCCTCTCTGTTTGATGAGCGCAGTTTTTTCCTGGCGCATAACATCGAGCACGTGTCTGCTGAACAAAACGCCCGCAGCGCCACCGGGTTTTTGCAGCGGTTTTTGTACAAGCGCGATGCCCGACTGCTCGCAGAGATCGAGCAACATCTTGTGTCGACTGCGCGCTACACCTGGACATTGACTGAGGAGGACGGTGAAACGCTTGGTGTCCCGGCGGACCGTGGTGGTGTGCTGCCGTTGATATTGCCAACAGCGACTTTACGAACGCCACCGAACGCACCGGAAGCACCGCCCCGGGATTTCATGACAACGCCCACACTGCAACCCCATGACAGCGACATGGCGGGGGCTGATATTGGCTTGATTGGCACATGGACGTGGGAACCCAATCGCGTGGGGCTGGAATGGTTCCTGAAACGCGTGGTGGGCTTGTTGCCCGGAGATTTTTCGATCCAGGTGGCTGGCTCGCTTCCCGAAGATATGCCGAGACCTGAGCGTGTGACTTTTCTCGGTCGGGTGCCGAGCGCTGCCTCGTTTCTCAAAAGCGTCCGCGTGGTGCCGTTGGTGGCCCAGGGAGGCACTGGGGTTCAACTCAAAACCGTTGAGGCGTTTCAAACCGGACTGGCGTGTGTCGCAACGCGCTCTTCCTTGCGGGGAATCAGCGTCTTGCCGCGCAATTGCCGACAGGCGGATGATCCAGTTTCGTTTGCCGCCGCGCTAACCGAACTGATCGGCGAGGCCCGGCGCGGTAAAAACACCCGGATCGATGGCGGCGAATTTTTGCGAGGACAAAGCGCAGCATTTCACGAAAGCCTTGTTCACGGTCTGGAAGCGGTGTTCGACATGTCGCCGGCGGCGCAGCTTTTGGCGTCGGGTGAAACGGTCTACCCGCAAGTCGGTTAGGCGTTTAGAATTCCCCAACGGAAGTCGGGTAGGGCTGATCTTATGCGAGCGCAACTGGAGGTTCTTTGGACAGCCTTTGGTTTGGTGATTGAGTGTTGAAAGACGGATGAACGGCAAAACGGCGACCATGGAGGGGAAAAACGGAGGCAATCACGCTGTCGATCCAAGCGCTGATCCGAGTGCAGATCCCAGCGCCACGCCCAATGCTGGCGTGCGGTCGATCTTAGGCGTTGATGTGAGCGTTTTGACCCGCGACCAAGCGGTGGACCGTGTTCGCCGGGCGCTGTCGGGCCTTGGCACAACGCATTTTGCATTCCTCAACGCCCACGGTGCGAATACGGCCTGCGACCGCCCGGATTACCGTGATGTGCTCAGCCGGTTTTGCGTTTTGTCCGATGGCATCGGCGTCGATATCGGCTCCAAGCTGCTCTACGGTTCACCGTTCCCCGACAATCTCAACGGGACGGATTTTGTACCCCATATGCTGGCGTCTTTGGAGGGACCGCTGACCGTTGGACTGTTGGGCGCTGAGGCAGGCATTGCCGAACGGGCCGCGCGTGCTTTTGCACACAATGCGCCCCAGCACAGCTATCGTGTGATTGGTGATGGTTATTTTGACGAACGTCGTGAGCTACAGGCTCTTATGGCGCTAGAGGATGATCCGGTGGACATTTTGCTGGTGGCCCTGGGCAACCCCGCGCAGGAATTTTGGATCGCGCAAAATTGCAACAACGGGCGGGCAAAGACCGCATTTGGTGTTGGAGCGCTGTTTGATTTCATGGCGGGGCATGTCGAGCGCGCGCCGGCTTTTTTCATCCGCATGCGGTGTGAGTGGGTGTATCGCCTGTGGCTTGAACCGGGCCGGATGTGGCGGCGCTATGTGGTCGGTAACCCGCTGTTCCTGATGCGCATTTTGCGCCAAAGACTGACCGGTTGGCCCAACCGTGGCTAAGCCCGAAGCGCGGCGGACGGTGATCGTGACGCCAAGCTATGCGGGGGATTTCGAACGCTGCCGCTTGCTTTGCGAAACCATCGACCATTTTGTTGCCGACGCAGATCAACACCTGATCCTCGTGGCCGCCGAAGATCTTGAGCAGTTTGCAACGCTTGCCGGCCCCCGGCGCACCATTGTTGATGAACGGGATCTTTTGCCAGCATGGCTTCGCTCTCAACGACTTCCATCTTGGCTTCCCGCCCGTTTGTCGGCCCGCCCATTTTGGCTATCGACGCGGACCTGGCCTATGCGCGGATGGCATGTCCAGCAATTGCGCCGCTTGGCCATCGCCAAACACACTGACACAGACGGCTTCCTGTTTTGCGATTCCGACATGGTGTTTGTGCGGCCGTTTTCGCTTGCCGAGCTTTGGCAAGGTGACGGTCAAGCCGCAGCCTTGCGGTTGTATTGCAACGTGGGCGGCATTCACGACGGACTGCCCGACGGGGGACGGTTGCATCAAGATTGGACGCGGGGGGCTGCGGCGCTTTTGGGCCTGCCAGAGCCAAAGTTTCCTGCCGATGATTTCATCAACAACATGGTAACCTGGCGTCGTGATACGATGTTGGCCCTGCTTGCGCGGATCGAAGACACTACGGGGCGGCACTGGGTGGAAGCCATCGGGCGATATCGGACGTTTTCGGAATGCCAAATCTACGGGGCGTTTGCGCAGGATCGCAGTGCAGTTTTGGCCGATCGGCGTGAGCATTGGCCTGCCGATTTCGGCCTTTGCCAAACCTATTGGTCGGGAGAGGCGCTGGGGGAAACCGCGTTGCGGGGCTTTTTGGAAACGATGGACCCACGGCAAGTTGCGGTGGGGCTTCAGTCCTTTACCGGCACGGACCCGGCTATTTTGCGGCCGCTGGTGTTGCGCTAGTTGGTTCGTTCAGGCCGTTTGCTGCGGATCCGCCTGCCGAGCGATAGGTGACGAGGGCCGACAGAAGATAGAGCATCGCAAACACGGCGTTCAACCAAAGGAATGTTTGGGTCTGATCAAGCGTTGCATTGAGGAGGACCGTCAGTAAGCCCGCTTTGAGCGCGCCAAGGTACAGCAGCAGAAGCACACGCGTCCCTGTGCGTTCATGGGCGTAGAGAAGTTCGGTGTGGTATTCGATGCAATTTCGGAACGCTGGTACCAGCAGGATCAGCCACAGATAAGGCAGGCTGCCGGCGATGTTCGGCCCCAATACAGTGGGGAAAAAGCCCAGCAACACCGCCATGCCCACCAACGCGCAGATCGACATGGCTGATATGGCAGCGTCAACGGTAACCCGAGCCGCACTGGCCCTGCCGCCCTTTCGTGCTTGCATGATCCATTGAACAATCATGGTGTTTGCCGCCCGCAGAGGAATGGCGGTGAGGTCCACAAGACGCATGATGATGGCGTAAAGACCGGCCAGAAGTTCGCCGCCGACGGCCAAAACAAGCACTTTGTCGAGTTCCGCTTGGGCGTAAAACAACATTTCCGCCATAGATACATTGAGCGCGTCGCGGGATCGGCCAAACCAAGCCTTTGGTGCCCAGCGGAGGCGACGGCGGGGATAAAATAGCGCGATGGCAAGCGCTGCAAAGAGGCCATTGAGGGCAAAGTACCAAAGCGCCCATTCTTCCAGCGAGCCTGTGCCGAAGAAAGCAAAGGCGAGCGCGCCCAGCGCTTTCGTTGCCACCCCTGCAATGGAGATGGCAGCCGCGAGGCCATATTTATACAGCCCATTTTTGACCACGATGAGCACTTCAAGGGAGCGCCAAAACACGGCCTCTGCCGTAAGGATCAACAAAAATGGCAACAGGGCCAGACTGTTTGCATAAATGAGCGCGTGGATCGCCCAGGCGATTAAACCGACGGCAGGCAAAGACACCAGCACGGCCACCACATAACCTGCCGTGTAAACACCGATCAGATTGGGGCGGATCGTGGCGATGCGGTACAATGGCGATAGGAAGCCCAGTCCACACAGGCGGGACAGGACGATACCAATGCTGGAGGCGGTGGCGAACAGTCCGAAATCGCCCAGGGAGAGTGTCTTTGCCAAGGTCACGAAATAGACCATGGAGAAAACAAGGCGTCCCACCTGTCCGCTGAGCAGTGAGGCGTAGTCGACCAGCAACTTGCGCGACAGCTTTGATAGCAGCGTGCGGGCTGCACTCCCCAAATTTACCAAGGATGCTGAAACAGGGCGCACGGCGACGAGCCTTTGGCATATGTTTGCGGTCAGCCCGAAACTGCCAATCTTTAAGTGAGATGGTGTGAGACAGCGTCTGGACGTGTGTGAACCGAGTGTAGGTCTGCGAGCCTTAACACGCCGTTCATTCTTGCGAAGAAGTGCGGCTCTCGCTGGAATGGTCGCGCTGCCCGGTGGGGCCATGCAGGCGCGGGCACAATCCAGGCCGACCGCACCCTCAGCCCGTGTGCCCTATGGCGTGGCGGTGGCCCTTGAACCGTTTCGCAACGATCCGGAACTTAAGCGGAGGCTGATTTCCGATGTTGATTTGATTGTACCGATGAACGCGCTGAAATGGGCGAGTCTGCGCCACACCGAAGGGCAGTTTGATTTTTCCGGCGCCGATGAGTTGGTGGCCTTCGCCCACCAACACGGTAAACTTCTGCATGGCCATGCCCTGCTTTGGTATGCATTTAACCCAAAATGGATCGATGCCGTGCAATCGCCGCGTCGCCTGGAGCGGGAGTTACGGACGCATATCGAGACGGTGGTGTCGCGCTACAAAGGCACAATTCCGACCTGGGATGTGGTGAACGAAGCGATTGCCCATGATCCGTTGAGCCAGGGCAAGTGGCGGCGCGGGGTCTGGTATGATGTTTTGGGTCCGCGTCATGTGGATATCGCCTTCCAAGCGGCGGCTGCGGCTGACCCTGCGGCTAAGCTGTTCATCAACGACTACGATTTGGAAGATGACAGTCTGCGCACGACGGCGCGGCAAAAAGCTATGCTGTCCATTGTGCGGCGATTGCAGGACCGCAACATTCCGATCCACGGCGTTGGTTTTCAAGCGCATTTATATGCTGAGCGCGGCATCGGCGTTGAGGGGTTGCAGTCCTTTGTGCGCACGCTGGAACGTATGGGGCTTGAGGTTGCGGTGACGGAACTTGATGTTATCGATTGGAAATTATCGGCTGATCCCGTGGTGCGGGATCGGGCTGTGGCCCGCACTGCCGAGGCGTTTTTGGATGCTCTTTACGGAGCTGTAACGCCGAGATCCCTGACGACCTGGGGGCTGAACGATCGCTACAGCTGGATTGGCGACACATTTCCGCGCCGCGACAGTGCAAAGGCGAGGCCGCTTCCGTTTGATCAAAATTGGCAACCCAAACAGCTGTGGTCCGTGATCCGTCGCTTCCGTGGATCGGTGGGCTAGGACCGTTTCCGTCGCCATGAATTTGGGCGCGATTATGCTTTCGGAAATGGACTGCGCGGGCGCGATCTTAAGGCTTTGTTGACCATGTTCGTTAATGGTTCGGGGGCGTGCGGATAGACAGTCCGGCGCGTTTTTTACGCCCCATGTTTCGGAGTTTGCTGAAGCGCCATGCTGCCACGGTTTACAAAAGGTCGGGGGGGCAAGGGCGGCGATGGTCTCGATGGGACTGGCGAACGCAATCGTGGGATCGACAGCCTCGGCGGTGGCGCCGTTGCGCAGGGTTCGCTGCTGGACAGTCTGCACGATTCTCCGAAACCTGGCGCATCCAGCTCTCTTGCCGGTGCTCCGGGTGCAAGGGCCAACCAGGCCGATGTCATTGCCTTTCCCCCAACCTTAGAGCGGAGCTCCAAGTCGTCTGGTATTCTCGATACATCGTTGCTGAACCAATTCGATGCAGCCGACCGCGCCCGCCAGCAATCGGAGGTTCAGCAGCGGCTGCAAGAGGAACATGAACGTCAAGAAACGGCGCGGAAGGCAGAACTGCAAAGGCAGATCGCACGGGACCGCGCGGCGCGGCTTGCGGAACGGGAAGCGGCATTGGAGGCGCAGCAGCGCAGCCCAGCTGCTGCGCAGATGAACCAAGCACCCCCGCTTGACCCCCGCTTGGCGCAGCTTGATCTTTTGTCCGATGAAATTGAGACTTTGAAGCGCGCCCGCGGTGACCTGCCGACAGCTCAAACACAGGCGTCGGAACCGGCCAGGCCCACGATGCCCAACGATGGCCTGACGGCGGCAAACTATGATCGCCGAGATACGGTTCGCCGTCTCGGTGATGGAGCGACCGCTCGCCCTGGGCGCTCCACAGACCCTCAGATGGTCGGTGCAGAGGGCGTGGCCTCCGTTGCTGAGCTTTTGAGTTTTGGACGGTTCGTGCGCGCTCTTTTGTCGGGTTGGTGGCTTATTTTATTGTGCGCCCTTGCCGGCGGCGCTTTGGCCGCCGTTTATGCGATGACCCTCCCGAACCAATTTCAGTCGATTGCTGAGGTTCTTATCGAACCGCGAGGTCTGAAAGTGCTCGACAACACGGTGGCACCCACCGGTCTGAACTCCGAAGCGACGGTGGCATTTGCCGAAAGCCAGGTTCGGATCATCACGTCATCGAGCGTACTGGACCCCGTGATCAAAGAGTTGGAGTTGAACGAAGATCCGGAGTTCAACGGCACGCAACGCACGGGCGGCGCGCTGATGCGCTTCTTTGAGCTGCTGGCCGGGTCGGAACCCGATGCCACGCGCAAAATGGCCATCACCCGAGAAAGCCTGAACAAAGCGATTTTCGTCAATCGGATCAGTCAGACCTTTACCATTCAAATCGGCGCAACCTCAGAAGATCCTGCAAAGGCTGCGCGGATCGCTAATACGATTGCGCGCTCCTATTTGCAGGAGGAATCTGGGGCGAAATCCAGCGCGGCGCGATCGGCAAACCAAGATTTATCGGGACGGTTGGATGAACTGCGGCTCAAGGTGCGAGAAGCAGAAGAACGGGTGGAGCGCTACAAGGCGGAAAATGGTCTTGTGGATGCCGATGGTAAGCTCGTGAGCGATGTTCAGTTGGTGCGTTTGAATGACCAACTGGCGCTGGCTCAAATTCAGACCACCGATGCCCGGACTAAAGCGGAACAGGCGCGCCAGGCTGGGCTGAACGATGTTTTGTCCGGTTCTTTGCCAAGCTCGCTGTCCTCCAACGCCGTCAATCAATTGCGGCTTGCGTATTCGCGGGCCAAAACCCGGCGAGACCGCGTGGCAACGCGGCTTGGCGCACGCCATCCAGAACGCATTGCAGCGGAAAGCGAGCTCACCAGCGCGCGCAACGCAATCACCGGTGAAATTCGTCGGATCATTCGCGGGGCGCAGAGCGATTTTTCACGGGCGAAAAAACGTCAGGACGAGCTTGTGGCTTCGGTGAACCAGTTGAAAGGCCGGGCCGTCACCGAGGCAGCTGCCAAGGTTCAGTTGCGTGAGTTGGAGCGGGAAGTTCAGGCCAACCGCAGCGTTTACGAAGCCTTCTTATTGCGCTCCCGTGAAACGGATGAGCAGTCTAACATTCGGGCCGGAAGCGCGCGGGTGATTACCGAGGCTGTGCCACCACGCAAGAAAAGCGGCCCCGCGCGGCGTCTTCTCGTGGTCGCTGGAACGATTGTTGGTGGCGGCCTGGGTTCTGCGCTGGCGCTCATTCCATTCTTCTTCGTTGGCTTGCACGCCGTTCTTGCAGGCGGCGGTGGCGCGCCTTCGCCAATGAATGGCCCTGAGCCTGGCACTCGGCATCCTTCTGGAAACGGCATTGGACGTGGGGGCGGGTATGCCCGGAACGATGGCACCGAGGATGGAGATTTATACTCCACATCTGACACGGCGCCGGTTGCAACGGCTTCACGTCAAACTGCTGACGAGCCAAGACATGCACCGACAGGGGCGCATGTTCGGAACCCTGTGGAGACGCCGTCTCAAGATCTGGATCCTGCAAACCCGGTTCAACAGCAGCTTATTCTTGAAGGCTTGGATCAGTCGAACGCCCATGGTCATCAGACTGTTGCAGCCGCGCCGCCGTTCAATGCTGCGCCGGTGGCTGCACCACCAACACAACCGATGCAGGCCCCTGTTGGGTTCGGTGCGCCTGGCATGCAGCAGCCGGCTCCGCCCGCGGCTCCTGTTTTGCCGCCAGCCTACGCTACGCCTGCGCCTGCCGTGGGTTATGGGCATCAGCCCGCTGTGCACTATCCAGCTGCGCCGCATCAGCCCGTGGTGCCTCATATGGTCCCGGGGCAGGGCGTTCAAATGCAGCCTGCGCCTTTGTATTACGATCCGCGGACCGGACAGCCCGTGTATCCGCAGAGCTACCCCTATCCAGCACCGCCGCGGGGCTGACTCGATAGCCACCGTCGTATCGGTCCCAACGTCGTCAAAATTAGCGCGAGCACGAGTGGCAGGTAAATCCGGTCATCGGGCAGAGGAAACAACACAAACTTTGCCCCAAGGGTCAGTGCCAGGACCAATAAAGTCGCGGCTTCTGACCGATTGGGCTTGATCTCAAAGCGCCACATCAGGGCGAGGGCGGTGAGACACATCGCTGTCACCATCGGCCAGTTGTTGTAGGCCAGGGCCATGAACCCACCCCGCGCTAAACCCTTTGCATAGGCTGCAAACGAGAACGGCGGCGCAAAGCCCGACATGTCATTTTGGATGTGGACATTTGAAAACCAAAAATGCGGCCACCATCCGATGTGTCCCACGCTTGCGACCATCCAAAAATAGACGGCGAAACAGGCGGCCAGTGTGAGCAGGGCAGCGAGGCGCTGCTGTGCGAACAAAACGGCGGTGATGGCCATCGCGATGGCGAGGAGGATTGTGTCGGGTCGAACCGTGATGGCGACCAACAGAAATACAGCCGTGAGGAAAGGTTTTCGCGCAGCAAATGCTGCAAGGGCAGCCACGGTGAGGCCCGCCGCTGGAAGGTCGGTCAAGATACCTTCCAGAACATCCCGTCCCTGTAGGGAGAGATAGACCAAAAACACCAAGGGTGCAGCCAGCAGCGCTTTGTTTCGATCGAGCCACCAGATTGCGGCGGCCATCAAAAGCAAAAGGGCTGTGATATTCAAAACGTGCGCGGCGCGTAGAACGCCAATGTGCGGCTGGAGCAAACGCAAGGCTTCCACATAGCCTATTTTTACGCGGTACATGGGCATCATGGAAGCAAACGCAGATGCGCTTTGAATTTGGTGCCGACGGTATTCATCGTCCTCGGTCAGGGTTTTGAAGCGTGTTTCGCTGACCAACGATTTGACGGTTGCATAGGCCTTTCCATGGAGCGCTTCTGCACTGTCCCCCGGTTGTTCCAATGCAAGCGCCGTATAAGCCAGTGCGTCCCAATCGAGGCTGGGTCGCAGCAAGGCCATGGACGCCGTTACCAACACCGCGACTAGGGTGAAGGCGAGGACTAGGGACGTCAGCCAACGTCGGACAACGACCGCAAGCACCATTTCGCCGTATGGATACAAGCGGTCAATCGGAGCGACAGGCGCGGCGCGGGAGGGCGCTGCATCGGGTCCAACAGTGCTTGCAATGTCTCCCATCTTGCCCTCCGCCGGTCCTGTGTTGTCTTGTGTTGTTGCGTCTTAACTCGTGTGAAAAGTCGCTGTTTGCCTAGCCGCGTTGGGAGAGGATGAAATCCTTCACGATTTTCACAACACCACCGGAAAGAACGTTATCAAAGGCCGTGATGAACTGATCCACATGGGCGCGGGTGGTGATCAGCGGGGGCTGAAGGCGGATGACGTTGCGGTTGTATTCCGTAAACGCGATCAACACGTCGTGGTCGCGCAGCAGGGCTGCACCGATGAAGCCGGATAGGGAGCCCTTGAGTTTGTCATCCATCACCGACAGCATGGGCCGCACCGCCGCTGGCATGGTTTGGGAAAAGTCGTGGAACTCGAGACCCAGCATAAAGCCACGCCCGCGCACATCCTTGATCAGTTTTGGGTGCTTTTCCTGAAGGCGCTGCAATTCGCGCTTCATATATCCGCCAACGTCGGCTGCGTTGTCGAGCAAGCCTTCATCATACAGCACGTTCAACGCTTCAATGGAGGTGATACAGGCTTCACCGATGCCGCCAAACGTGGCGGGACCGTGGATCAGCGCGGTGGCCGGCTTACCGTAGGCTTTCATGTAGATCGGGGTGCGGGCGATCATCGCCGCCATAGCGGTTTTGCCGCCGCCCAGAGATTTCGCCAGAGCCGTCACATCGGGGACGACGCCGTAATGTTCAAACGCAAAGAACTTGCCTGACCGTCCCGTTCCGCATTGCACCTCATCGGCAACCCACAGCACACCCTTTTCATCGCAAAGGCGTCGCAGGCCTTGCCAGAACGCGGCTGGCGCTTCGATGATGCCAGCACCGCCCTGGATGGTTTCCAAGCAAACGATGCCGATTTCCGGGTCATTTTCCAGAGCTGTGCGGATGGCGTCGAGGTCGCCGAAGGGAACTTTGACCACCGCCTGAACCAGCTTGAATTCGGACTGATAGAGGTCAGAATCCGTGACCGAGAGCACGCCTTTGGTTTTTCCGTGGAAGGCGTTTTTTGCGTAGAGCACCTTGGACCGTTTTGGGCCTTGCGCCCGTTCAGCAACCTTGATGGCCGCTTCCATGGCTTCCGAGCCGCTTGACCCTAAAAACACCATGTCGAGATCGCCCGGGGCGATGGCGGCGAGATTGTGGGCGAGGGCGGCTGCATATTGCGACAGAAACGCCATCGCGATTTCGTGGCGGTTTTCGTCTTGGAATTTTTTGCGCGCGTCCACGATGCGCGGGTGGTTGTGACCGAAGGACAGGGATCCAAAACCGCCGAAGAAATCGAGGATGCGGCGGCCGTTTTGGTCTTTGTACCAAACACCCTGGGCGCTTTCGATCTTCACCCGGTGGAAGCCCAGAAGTTTCATAAAATGCAATTGGCCGGGGTTCAGGTGGGCGGAAAAAAGCCGCGTCATGTCGTCAAGAGACATGGTTTTGGCCTCGTCGACCGACAACAAGTCAGGCTTTGGTTGAGCGCGATCCATCGGTCCATCTTCGGTTGCAATGGAGGGAGCGACGCCGAGTTGTGTTGACGGTCCTGGGCTTGCTGCCTGCGTCGCAGTTTGGGTCGCGGCTTGTGTTGCTTCTTTTCGTTTGAGCAGATTGAACATGGGTTTCCCGTCCCGTTAAGGCCTTGTTTTGACAAATAAGGTGCTGAAATCGTTTGGTTTATGCGGCTTTTGCCAATCCACCCGGATCACTGCCTGCCGATGCGCTCTTTTGCGCCCGATATTCGCGGTAAGCCGCCACCAGCATGTCGTCGTCGCTGAAGCGGGGCACCCAGCCGAGGTCCCGCTCGGCTTTGGAACAATCCAGCAGGCATTCCTCGTCCGCGATGAGATATTGCTCAGGATCCATGATGGGCAGGTTCACCAAATCCAGAAGATCGAGTGTGCGTTTGACGGCCCATCCTGGGGTCGGCAACAAGACCGATTTGCTGTCAGCTTCTTTGATCAGACGGGTGAGCAATTCGCGGACCGATGGCGGATTGTTTGAACCCAGATTGTAGGCCTCGTTCGGAAAGCCCGCACGCCAAGCGAGGTAGGCGGCTTCCGCACAATCGAAGACGGAGATGAACTGGTAAGGGTTTTTCCCAGAGCCGATCATCGGTACGGGGAGATTCATGTCCACAAGCTTGAACAGTTTGGACAAAATGCCCAAACGGCCCGGTCCGATGATGAGGCGTGGGCGGAACAGGGAAATGTTGAAGTTTTCTTCGTTGCGCCAGGTCTGTGCCAGCTCTTCGGTTGCCAGCTTGCTTGCGCCGTATTCGCCCAGCGGGGCCACCGGGTGGGTCTCATCCATGGGCACGGTTTGGGTGTGACCGTAGACCATGTCGGTCGTGAAATGGACAAGGTTCTTGGCGCCGACGGCTTTCATCGCTTCAAGGATGTGAACGGTGCCTTGGTAGTTCACGGGCCAGAAGAAATCATGGCGCTTTGCCCGCGTCACGATGGGGGACAGCATTTTGGCGGACAGATTGTAGATCGCGTCCTGGGGTTTCAGCCGGAGTTGATGGAAATCCTCCGGCTTGGTGACGTCGAGGTGCACCCAATCCACGCGGCTGTAGTGTTCGCATGCGCCACGGGCGATGTCGGCCACCAAAACGTCATGGCCTTCGTTGGCAAGTTTTGCGGCCAACACCCGGCCCACAAACCCGTCCCCTCCGAACAGTACATGTCTCATGGTTTTTCCCTCATTGGTCTGTGGCGGGCGCAGGTGACGCGGGCGAATGCGCGACCTGAGCGTGGTTTTTATGGGTGAGCGTGTTGGCCGTGCGGTCCGGGTTCCTACTTTGAGCGTCTCCGCCCTGGGCAATCATCACGGTGCCAACACAAATGAAGCCGATCCCGGCGATGCGCCAGGCGTTCAGGTCTTCTGAAAAGAGCCACCAGGCAGCCACTGCGACCGCGACATAGGCGAGGCTCAAAAACGGATAGGCGAAGGACAATTCCACCTTCGACAGCACATAAAGGTGCGATGCCATGGAGATGACGAATGTGCACAGGCCAAAAAACACCCAGGGGTGAAACACGACTTTCAAGATCATGGTGATCACTGAAAGCGCGGTCATCGTTCCCGATCCAGAGACCGGCCCAAGGGTCATCATGCCCTGCTTCAGCATCATTTGCGCCGCTGCATTGGTGAACACGGTGAAGAGGATAAATGGCAAATAGGTCATGTCTTCTCCCGTATTTGTGCTGGAAGGGCATTGGCATTTGACACAAAAGGAGATGTGTGAAGTTCGCCTTGTTTAGGTTGGTTAACGGGCTCCATTTCGAGGCTTGGAACCAAGGGTGGTGCAAGTAAAAGGGTTGGTCTGGTTACCCGTTTCCAAAAATTGGATTGAAAATTCTCATCCCGTGTCGCTTCAAGCTCCCGCCAATTTGGGAAAGCGGTTTGGAAGGTTTTTGGGGCCATCCGGGCGTCTTTGTAGGGGTTGATGCGTCCACCGGCGTCCAGGACGATCGCATCGAGGGCGTCCAGCATGGCGCGGGTGCGCTGGCCGCGGTTTGGAAAGTCGAGGGTGAGCGTGAAGCCTTCTTTCGGGAAGGATAGAAGGCCAGGGGATGGCAGATCACCAAACGCTTTCAACACGGTGAGGAACGAGCCTTGGTTGGCATCTTGGGCGGCTGTGAGTAGAGCTTTGACCGCGCTTTTGGCTGTATCTCGAGGCAACACGCTTTGGTGTTGGTAAAGCCCGTTTGGGCCATACAGTCGGTTCCAGCGTCCGATGGCGTCCAAGGGGAAGAAGAAGCTGTTGGGTGTTACCCGACGGGGAGTCGTTTTGCGGCTGTTGGCTTGAAAGTAAGCCTCATTGAACGCGCGCAGCGCCAGGCCGCTGACGAGCGGAAATGGGGGTGTGAAGGGAACGGACAGGCGGCGTTGCGCCTTTGATGGCGTTGTCTTTGTGGGCCCGCCCGGCACATGATTTCCGGTGATCAGCACACCGCGCCCTAAGCGCTTTCCCCGAGCGATGGAATCCACCCAAGCCACACAATATTCGCTATGGCTTTCGGCTTCGTCCACCAGCTCAAAAAAACCGTCAAGATTGGAAAACGGCTGATTGCGCGTCTCAATGGTCTGACCGTCCACTGGCATGAGCTGGAGCGTGGCGTCTTCGATGAAACCGGTGAGCCCGAGACCGCCGATTGTTGCTGCGAAGAGTTCTGGGTTTTCGGTGAGAGAACACGCCGTCTGAGCACCGTCTGAACCACGCAACATGAGGCGTTTGATGTGGCGGCCAAAGGTGCCGCGGTGGCCGTGGTTTTTGCCGTGGATATCGTTGGCGATGGCTCCGCCGACGGTTACAAATTGCGTGCCCGGCAAGACGGGGGGAAACCAATTGGTGCCCTTTACGATGTTTAGAACATCGCTGAGGCGTGTTGACGATGGGGCCGTCAGTTCGCCGGTTTCACTGTTAAATTTGATTGCCAGCGGCTCGGTTCGTTCGACGATAAGCTGGCCATCATCACAATGGCAGGAGTCCCCGTAGGAGCGGCCGTTTCCAAACGGCAGCGTTGGGCGTGGGGCGCTTTCTGGCTTCACAATCGTTTTGCGCCATTCGTCGGCAGATATAGTCTCCCGCCTGCGCCGCTCCAGACGCCCCCAGCTGTCCGTGATCAGGGTCATCGCCGTCGCCTCACAGGATCTGGGATAGGAGCATGATGACCGCGCCGATGGCGATCATGGCTTGTGAACGCCAGTCGGTCAGCAGGAAGACCACGGGGTCATCGTGCATCTCCTGCCGCCGTGCGAGGATCCACACCCGCATGATGATGTAGAGAACCAGGGGACAGACCAACCAGATCGCTTCTGGACGTGCGTAATTGGTGGCGACCTGCGGCGATTCAATAAAAAGCGCCAGAACGACAACGGCTGCGAAGCCCGATGCCATGCCAGCTTGGGCGACCGTATCTATGTCGCTGGCGCGATAGCCACGACCGGTTTCCTGCAGGCCGTTATCTTTCCCGTGGCGGGTGAGCTCGACGAAGCGTTTTACGAGCGCGAGGCTCAGGAAGAAGAACATGCAAAACGCGAGCAACCACGTCGACACCGTGCCGCCCACGGCGGCGGCGCCGGCAAGCACGCGCACCGTGAAAAGCCCCGCCAGGGTGAGCACATCAATGAGCAACATGCGCTTCAGGCTGAGGGAGTAGGCGCAGGTGACTGCGAAATAAACCGCGAGCACCAGCAGGAACTGTGTCGGCAAAAAGAGCGCCAGCGCAAAAGCACTGATCAGAAGCGCGCACGACGCCACAGCGCCCTGATGCACGGGCAGTTTACCGGATGCGAAAGGTCTTTGTCTTTTGGTCGGATGCTTTCGGTCAACCGGCATGTCGAGGAGGTCGTTCACGAGGTAGACCGCCGATGCACAAAGGCTAAAGGCCAAAAAGGCTATGGTGAGCGACAGGGCTGTCCCAACATCAAAAAAGCGAATGCCCAAGATTGCCGGCACAAACAGGAGCGAATTTTTCAGCCATTGGTGCACCCGCACAGCTTTCAGCCACGTTCTGACACGCTCAGTTCTGTTCATTGCAGAACCAAGGACAGCGCCGTCGGTTCGGTTGATATGGTCAGCAACAGTTTTGGGAAGGTGGGCCCCGTTGTGGGCAGCGAAAGCGCGTCTCGCCTTTGACCACACGGCAATGTCTGCCCGGCTGTCGCCGATATAGTCAAACCCGTGTTCGCCAAAAAGACCGACCAGGCGCGATGCTTTCATGTCTGCGGCCAGGTTGACGGTTTCAGAGGTGGCTTCCACTCGGTCAAACACGTCTAGATGGGTGGCTACAGCGTCTGCCCAGCGTCTTGGACTGGCCGTTGCAAGGATCAAAGGCCGTCCCTGCGCTTTTGCCTCCCGTACGACGGCCAAAACCGCTTCGCGGTAGGGCAAGGTGCTTGGGTCCGGTGTGACCCGCCGTGCCAGTTCCATTTTCAGATGGGTGCGTCCCTTCAACAGCCAGAAGGGAAGGACAAACAGCATCCACGGCTGGCTGCGCAGTAGCATGAACACCGCTTCGTGCAGAAGATCGGTGCGCACAAGTGTGCCGTCCAGGTCGACGCAAAGCGGCGTTGTGCTGTCACCTTTTTGCACTGCGATGGTCACCCTGCGTCCCGTACTTTAATGCCCTGTCCTTGGGTGGACTATTGCCGAGAGATATTCAGGTTTGGTTTTAAGTTGTCTGTAAAATCTGTCGCTTGGGTTTAGCTCTTGTTTACTATGCGACAGGTGTGTCCCTGGGGAGGCAAGAAGGCAGGCTGGCAAGTCAGCAGGCAGGCTCGGCTCGGCTTTTCAACGTCGCGCTCATTGGGTGGGATGTCGCAAACACTCAGCAGGCCTCGGTGCGCCGCGTTATAGGGTGCTTGGGAGCTGGATTGTCGCAAAACCGACTGAGCGCGATCCCCATGGGCATGAATTTGAGGGCAAACACCATGAAAACTTCAGCGCGGGCGGTGGTGATTGGCGGCGGTGTGGTGGGCGTATCAACGCTGTATCACCTGGCGAAAAAAGGTTGGACTGACAGCGTTTTGATTGAACGCAAAGAACTGACCTCCGGTTCCACATGGCATGCGGCGGGCCTGTTGCCGTTGTTCAACATGTCCTACTCGGTGGGCCAAGTGCACAAATATTCGGTACGCTTTTATCAAGAGCTTGCCGAAGAAACGGGCATGGACACTGGCTTTCGCAACGTTTCCAACGTGCGCCTGGCCCGCAGTCAAGACCGTTGGGATGAGTACGACTACTATTGCGGTGTGGCCGAAACCATTGGGATTAATGTCGTCAAGCTGACGCCCGAAGAGATCAAAGAGAAATGGCCCTACGTGAACACAGAAGGGCTCTTAGGGGCCATTCAGCACCCCGATGATGGCTATATCCAGCCCGCTGATCTGACCCAGGCTTTGGCTAAGGGCGCACGGGATCGTGGGGGCACGATCTATCGCAACACGTCGGTGACGGCGATTGAACAGCGCGATGATGGCAAGTGGGTCGTGACCACCGATAAGGGCGCGATTGAATGCGACCACGTGATTTCCTGCTCTGGTAACTTTGCCCGCAAAACAGGGGAGATGGTGGGGTTGAACGTTCCCGTCATTCCCGTTGAACACCAATATATCGTCACGGAGGCCCACCCGGAGATCAAAAAATTCCGAGCTGAAGGCGGGCCTGAACTGTGTGTGCTGCGGGAGAGCGATTCGGCTTGGTACATGCGCGAAGAAGCCCATGGACTGATCCTCGGCCCTTACGAGAAGGGCGCGCCGTGCTGCTATGTCGATGGTCCGGACGATGGGAGCGAATACGAGTTGTTCCAGGAAGATCTGGAGCGTCTTGAGCCGCACATCGAAACCGCTGTGGAGCGGGTGCCATATTTCGGCGAGGCAGGCATCAAAAAGGTTTACAACGGCGCGATTGCCTACACCCCCGACGGCAACCCGATCATCGGCCCAGCCCCCGGCCTGAAGGGCTTTTGGCTCAACGAAGGTCACTCCTTTGGCATAACGGCGGCTGGCGGGGCGGGCTGGCAACTGGCCGAGTGGATCGTTGATGGCGAACCCACCATTGACATGATGGGCGTGGACCCCCGCCGCTACGGGCCCTACGCGACCGAGGGCTATCTTCGGGAGAAAAACGAAGAAGCGTATGCCAACGTTTTCACGCTGCATTTTCCCGATGAAGAGCGTGCCGCTGCGCGGCCGTTGAAGACAACGCCGTCCTACGAGCGGCAAAAGGCTTTGGGCGCTGTGTTTGGTGGCGTCTACGGTTGGGAGCGGGCCAACTGGTATGCACCGGAGGGATATGAGCTTCCGGTGGAGGAGAGAGGCGTTGGGGCGGACGTGTTGGTTCATGAAAACCACGCGCCGGCAGACTACACGGGCCGCGTGCGCGAGAAATGGTCGTTCCGCCGTTCAAACTATTTCGAGCATGTCGGCCATGAGGTGAAGGCCGTCACCGAAAGTTGCGGCCTGCTGGACATGTCAGCCTTTGCCAAAATGGAGGTGTCCGGCCCCGGTGCGCGGGATTGGCTGGAATCGATTTTTGCAAACACCATCCCAAAAAAGCGTGGGCGCATTGCCCTCTGCCATATCCTCACGCAGCGCGGCGGCGTGAAATCTGAGTTCACTGTCTATGAGTGGAAGCCGGGTCGGTTTTATCTCGTCTCTGCGGGCGCCTACGAAACGCACGACCATGACGTGCTCTTCCGGCATCTTCCTGATGATGGTTCGGTTTCGCTAACCCCGATCACGCAGATGCACGGGGTTTTGGTATTGGCAGGGCCCAACAGCCGCAAGGTCTTGGAAAGACTAACGCGGACTTCGCTGTCGAACGCTGATTTTCCGTGGTTGTCCGGCAAAGAAATCTCCATTGGCACAGCCACAGCCCACGCGCTGCGGGTAAACTTTGTGGGCGAATTGGGTTGGGAATTGCACCACCCCATCGAACAACAAAATGCCATTTGGGATGCGCTGATGGAGGCGGGCGCTGAGTTTGGCATCAAGCCTTTTGGCATTCGGGCTATGACAGCCATGGCGATTGAGAAATCCTATCGGCTCATCCCGCGAGAGCTCTCGATTGAGTATTCCGCCTATGAAAGCGGACTCAACCGCTTCATCAAACTGTCAAAGGATTTCATCGGCAAAGATGCGCTGGTTGCCCGTCATAAGCGCGGTGACGATTGGTGCTTTGTAACACTCGAAGTCCACGATGTGACCGACAACGATGCGCGGGGTTCTGAAGCCATCTACCACGATGGGACGTTGGTGGGCCGTGCGACCCATGGCACCTGGGGTTTCCGGGTCAACAAATCCTTGGCGCTGGCGATGGTGAAGCCGGGCTATGAGGCGATCGGGACGGCTTTGGAAATCAAGCTGCTGGGCAAGGTGCACAAGGCGACTGTCATTGAAGAAAGCCCGTTTGATGCCGCCAATGCGCGGCTTCGGGCGGATGGGTAACGGGGTTTAGCGTAGATCGTGGGCCCCACCCGACCTCGCTTGCGCGAGGCCACCCTCCCCACACGGGGGAGGGCTGGAACGCTCAGCGCCCTTCGAATCCAGCTTTTTGAGCACAAAGGTTGCGGCGGCGATCCCTCCCCCTTGTGGGGAGGGTGGCCTCGCGCAAGCGAGGTCGGGTGGGGCTCTCTAAACCAACTCCTGCCGTTCCGCCCGTTCCTGCTGCGGCGAGCGTCCGTAGAGTTCTCGGTAGCATTTTGAAAAATGTGACGCTGACACAAAACCACAGGCAACGGCGACTTCCACCACCGGGAGAGACGATTGCAACAACAGGTGCCGGGCGCGGTCGAGGCGGATTTCCAGGTAATATCGCGCGGGAGACCGTCCCATGTGGTGGCGGAAGAGACGCTCGATCTGACGGCGGGACAGGCCTGCGTGATCGGCAATGTCAATGAGGGTCAGGGGCTCCGACAGGTTGGCTTCCATCATTTCGATGATGGCCAGAATCCGCGCATTTTGAACGCCAAGGCGGGCGCGCAGGGGCAGGCGCTGGCGGTCGTGGGGTCCGCGCACACGGTCGGTGAGCGCTTGTTCACACACAGCGTTGATGAGCGCTTCGTCATGGTCCTCCGCGATGAGGGAGAGCATCATGTCGAGGGCCGCCGTCCCCCCAGCGCAGGTATAGACGTTGCCATCCACCTCAAATAGATCCGCATAGACCTCTGCCTTAGGAAACGCCTCTGAAAACCCCGGCAGGTTTTCCCAGTGGATCGCGCAGCGCCGATTGGCCAGCAGCCCGGCGGAGGCCAAAATATGCGCGCCCGTACACAGGCCACCCACTGCGACCCCGCGATTGTGCTCTTCGCGCACCCAGGCGTAGACGCTTTTGTTTTGAAATCGTTCAACATTCACGCCTGAACAGACAAACACCATGGACGGCCGATCCTTGCCGGACAGCATGCGCCGTTCATCTTCCAGGGAGGTTTGGACGGCAACTTCAACGCCGTTGGAGGCGGTGACCGACTGGCCATCGAGGCTCGCCAACCGCCACTTATAGCTTTCATGGGTCAGCATTCGGTTTGCCAGACGCAGGGCCTCAATAGCCGTCGCAAATGCGATCATTGAGAAATCCGGCACCAAAAAGAAGACAAAGCTGCGTTTGATGTCCCGCTCGTTGACGTTTGAGGAGGTGGCTGTGGCGGCAGGGCCCGTGTGTGGAGGTGATTGAACGGTCATAACTTGCGTTTTCTCCCGGCCCGCACAGCTTCAAAACCGTGCTCCCTACTGGGCTGGAGCGAGGCGGTAGCATGGAAACAGACTTGTCGCAAACAGAACAGCGAGACCGATTGGTTGCCGGTCGATGCACCAGAACCCATTAGGGAAAATTTGACCAAAGCGTTTCACGGCCCCGAAAGGCCCAGTTGCTAGGCTGACGGTTCTGAGTTGACGGGACAGCAGGGACAACCATGCACGCGCTAGACATCCACGATCTTCACAAAACTTTTGACCGTCCGGCAGTGGACGGCCTGTGCCTCAAAGTGCGGCAAGGGGAGTTTTATGCTCTTTTGGGCCCCAATGGTGCGGGCAAGACGACGACGCTGCGCATGGTTTCGGGGCTTTTGAAACCCGACAGCGGTTCGATCAAAATCATGGGTGAAGACGCTCTGGGCGATCCTGTGGCAGCGAAGCGGCGGGTGGCCTGGGTGTCCGATGAGCCGATGATCTATGAGAAACTGACGCCGTTTGAGTATCTCGAATTCGTGTCCGGTCTGTGGGGTGTGCCAGGGGATGTCGCGGAGGCGCGGTCGCGCAATCTGGTGGAGTGGCTCGGTCTCAGCGCCCACGCGACGGAGCGCTGCGGGGGCTTTTCAAAGGGCATGCGACAAAAGGTGGCTTTGGCCGGTGCGCTGGTCCATGCGCCCGATTTGATCATTTTGGATGAACCGCTCACCGGCCTCGATGCCGGTTCCGCCAGGATGGTGAAAAACGTGCTGCTCGACCATGTGCGCGATGGGACCACCATCATCATGACCACCCACATTCTTGAGGTTGCCGAACGGATGGCGGAGCGCATTGGCGTGATCTCCCAAGGGCGCTTGATTGCCGAAGGCACGTTTGACGAGTTGAAGGGCCGATCCTCCGGCGGGGCGAACACGTTGGAAGATGTGTTTCTTGACTTGGTCAAGGATGGCAGCCCAGACGCGGATCTGGAAACGGAATCGGGCGCTGATCATGCTGTGATCAAAGGTTTGGCGGCATGAGTGCGGTGGATAGCGTTTCGCATTCTGTTCATCCCGGCTCGCTGGGCGCGGGGTCACGAAACCGAGGCCCTTCTGGCGGAACCGTGGCTTGGTTTGCAGCCCATGAGGCGCGGCTGATCTGGCGGGACTTCGTGTCGATGATGACCGGCGGGAAGCCGAGCCGAAAAGTGGCCGCAGCCTTTGTTGTCGTGCTGATCGCCGCGGGGCTTCATCTTCTGGCGGCGCACCTTTTGTCCCCCGCTCTGGTCAACGGCGTGGTTGTGGACAAACCAACGCTTCTGTTTGTCAGCGGCGGTTTGGCGATGTTCTTTTCGCTGATGTTTTCCCAGGCCATCGAAGCTGTTACTCGGGCCTATTACGCACGGTCAGACCTTGATTTGATCATGTCGTCGCCGGCGCATACGGATCGCCTGTTTGCGGTGCGCTCCTCGGTTTTGACCGTCCAAACGATCCTCCTTTCGGTGGTCATCGCCTCGCCGATCATCAACGTTATGGCGTGGATGGATGGGCCCCATTGGCTGTCTGCTTATCTGGTGCTGGTGGGCATGGGCGCTGTTGCGACGGCCCTTTCGGTCGTGTTGACCCTCGTTTTGTTTCGCACCGTGGGGACGCGGCGGACCCGTTTGATTGCGCAGATTATTGCAGCGGTCGTTGGCGCGGGTTTTGTGATTGCGTTGCAAGGCGTGGCCATCCTCCTGGGGGAGGGGATTTCACGCTTCTCGCTGTTCCAATCTCCAGAAACTTTGGCCGCTATGCCGGACTTGTCCAGCAACGCTTGGGTGTTTGCCCGGGCCTCCATGGGGGATGTTGCCTCCCTTTTGACGGTCCTTGTGACCGCTACTGTGTTGTGGAGTGGCGTCATGGTGTTATCCTCTCGTCGCTTTGCTGCCGATGTGATGCGCACGGTGGGGGCTGCGACTGCGGTCGTGAAAGCGAAGGCTTTTACCGGTTTTCGCAAGCGCTCAAACTTCCGCTCCGCGATGCGACGCAAAGAGTTCATGCTGTTGAAGCGTGACCCCTGGTTGATCTCCCAATCCTTGCAGCAAATTCTCTATCTGGTGCCGCCAGGGTTGTTGCTTTGGGTCAATTATGCGGATTCCAAAGGCGTGTTTTTTGTCATCGTCGCGGTTATCGTCATGGCTACGGGGCAATTGGCCGGTGGCTTGGCGTGGATCACAATATCCGGCGAAGACGCCCATGAGTTGATCGACACCGCACCGCTGCGCACGCGGGACGTTTTGCGGGCTAAAGTTGAAGCAGTGCTGTGCGTGATCGGTCTGGTTGTGCTGCCGTTTGCTGTGGTGTTCGCAACGTTTTCGCTGCGGGTGGCGGTTATCTTGGTGGTGGCCTGCGCGCTTGCTTCGGCAAGTGCCGTCACCATCCAATTGTGGTTCCGCAGTCAGGCCAATCGCAGTCTGTTCCGCCGCCGTCAGGTGTCCTCCCGCACGGCGACCATCTGTGAAGCCTTCGTTGCAATCCTGTGGGCTGCCGCTGCGGCGGTGGCGATTGCCAAGGTCTCGTTCGCTATTCTGCCAGCTATCGTTGTGGCGATGGTGATGGCATTGGCCTGGTTCCTAAGCCCAACTCGGGAGACGGTGTAGGGCGCGTTCATCAACGTAGAGCGCTAAACCGCGGCGCGGCGGCGCCCACCGCGTCGACGGGGCGCGTTGCCGGTCGCTTCGAAGGCCACGGGCACGTGTCGCTTTGCCGGCAGCGTGACGGCTTTTTCCAAACGCGGGAAGGGCTCCACCTTGTTGGGGAACGCCATGGCGTTGACGAAATGCTCTTGAAATTTCGCTTCAAGGGCTGTTTCGATCTTCTCGATGTCCTTGACGGTTTCTTCGATTTCGCGCCGGTGTGTGCGGTTTAACAGTGCCATGCGGGCGCCGGTTCCGGCGGCGTTTCCGACGGCTTTGACATTGTCCACTTCGCAGTCCGGCACCAGGCCGAGGACGAGGGCATATTTGGGGTCGATGAACGTTCCAAACGCGCCGGCAAGGCTGATTTTTGAAACAGAATCGACGCCATGCTTGTCCATCAAAAGCCGAACACCGGCGTAGAGGGCGGCCTTGGCCATTTGGATGGCGCGCACATCCGTTTGGCTGACGGTGACATCGGGACCGTCTTCGTTTTCCCAAAGGCGGTAGGAGAATGTGCGCTTGTCCTCAAAGACCCGGGATGAAACAGCGCTTTTGCCGCCGTCCACCACGCCGTCTTCGTCGATGATGCCTGAAAGAAACATTTCGGCGATGACTTCAATAATGCCGGAGCCGCAAATGCCGGTTACCCCGGTTGCTTTGGCAGCGTCGGCAAAGCCCGGTTCGTCTGACCACTGATCAACACCGATAATGCGAATGCGCGGTTCCAAGGTGATCGGGTCAATGCGCACCCGTTCGATGGCTCCGGGGGCCGCACGCTGGCCGCAGGAAATTTCTGCACCTTCAAATGCCGGGCCAGTGGGGGACGAGCAGGCCATGGTGCGCCCCTCCATGCCCAAAACGATCTCTGCGTTCGTGCCAACGTCCACCATCAAGGACAGTTCGGTTTCCTTGTGAGGGGCCTCTGAAAGCGTGGCCGCCGCTGCATCCGCACCGACGTGACCGGCGATGCAGGGTATGATGTAGACCCGCGAGCCTTCGTTCATCTCCAGGTCTATTTCCGTCGCCCAGGTGTGCACCGCGCCGGAGACAGCCAGGGCGAAGGGCGCGCCACCAAGTTCCGTCGGATCGATGCCGAGAAACAGATGATGCATAATGGGATTGCCAACGAACACTGCGTCCAGCACGTCCTGGCGATCCACATCAGCTTCCGAGCAAACCTGTTCGATCAAGTCGTTGACCGCGTTGCGCACAGCTTTGGTCATGGCGGCGCGACCGTCCGGGTTCATCATGACGTAGGAGACCCGGCTCATCACATCTTCGCCGAACCGAATTTGCGGGTTCGATGTGCCAGCGGAGGCGAGCGTCGCGCCGGACAGAAGTGATGACAGGTGCATTGCGATGGTCGTGGAGCCAATATCGCAGGCGACGCCATAGGCTTCGTTTTTCAGGCCCGGATAGAGCGCGATGAGCGTCGGGCGCGACGTTTCAAGGTCTTGGTGGATGGCGGCTGTGACGGCCCAGTTTCCGGCCCGTAGGGTTTTTTGAACGGTGGGCAAAATGTGTTGGGCGACCAAAATGTCCTCAAAACCCCAGTCCTGTTCAAGGCGCAATTTGAGCCGATCAAGGTCGCCGAGGGGCTTGTGCATGTCGGGCTGTTCGACTTCGACGTAGCACATCTGCACCGCAGGGTTGCGGTGAATGTCCCGCGTATCGGCGGCTTTGCGGATGGTCTGTTGGTTCACGACCGTATCGGCAGGGACGTCGATCACCAACGGTCCCTGAACCGTCATGGAGCAGGACAGCCGTCGCCCTTCCTTCAACGCGCCGCGCTTTTCCGTGTATCGGGCTTCTTTTGACGACCAATCGGAGACGTTATTGGGCTCGCTTTCGATGCCGTGCTTGGCAAATTTCCCAAACTCCGGCGCGACCTGGCACCGCCCACAAATCCCCCTGCCGCCGCACACGGATTCCACATAAACCCCAAGCTCCCGCGCCGCGTCCAGCACAGGCGTACCAACAGGAAAATGCCCCCGCTTTCCTGAGGGCATGAACAGAACAAGGGGATTATCGGTCATGGCGTGTCACTGCTGCGAGCGTTTGGATGGATTGTGCGTTCCCTCGCCCTTCGAGACGGCGCTGCGCGCCTCCTCAGGATGAGGGAATAGCCGGATTTGGGGTTTTTGGTCGCTTAGGGTGGCAGGAAGATTGTGCGGTTCTTTGCTTTTCGAGACACGCATTTGCTGCCTCTCAGGATGAGGGATTGGTTGGGCGTTGGGCCTTTGGTGGATTTCTTCGGTCCAATGCCCCCAATCGTTTGATCTGGAATGTGCTGAAGGTTTGCAGGCTCGTCCTTGGGATATCACCAAGCCCTCATCCTGAGGAGCGGCGAAGCCGCGTCTCGAAGGGCGAGGGCGGCTTGCGTTGCGCTTAAACCCGGCGCACCGTTCCACACGGCACAATCTCGATAATAAAGCAGCATGAAAACCGAATTGACCGTTTATATCGTGGAGTGCGCAGACGGCAGTTTCTACACGGGCTCTACCAAGAAACAGATTGAAGCTCGGGTGTGGGAACACAATAATCTGCCCGGCGACAGCTACTGCGCGTCGCGCCGTCCCGTTCGATTGGTCTTTACGGAAAGCTATGCGCGCATCATCGATGGCCATGCGCGGGAGCGGCAGATCAAAGGCTGGTCGCGCAGGAAGAAAATAGCGCTGATTGAACGCCGATATGAAGATGTGCCCGCCTTGGCGAACAGGAAGACGTGAGATGGTGTGTTCCCTCGCCCTTCGAGACGCGGCTACGCCGCTCCTCAGGATGAGGGAATGGGCGGTGCTCGGGTTTTCTGCGGGCATATCGTGCATTAGTGACCGCAATCTTCGATTGCACCGGGCCGGTCTTGAAAAGACTGAAGAGCGCACATCGCGGAGTCAGCCGCTGATCGCCCAACACCCTGTGCGCCCGAAAACCCCTCATCCTGAGGAGCGGCGCAGCCGCGTCTCGAAGGGGGAGAGGTTGGGGCTCGATCGGTCACCAAATCTATCCTGAGTTACCCTGCGGCGCGGGCAGCGCGGCCGCCTCTTCTGCGGGAGGTTGAGGCGGGGGCGGCTGCGCTGGTGGCTTGTGTCCCGGGAGCGCCAGAAGCGCTTGGCGCGTGGTCGCGGTAGGTCATGATCCAGTCTGTGCAGTCGGCGTCGTTTCCGGCCAGCACGTTTCCGGCGTGAACCATTTCCATTTCCTGCGGGCGGCAGGGGTTCATGATTGCGCTGGTCATGCCCGATGCGATGCACATGGGAATGAACGCTGCATTGATGCCGTGCCGGTGGGGCAGGCCGAAGGAAATGTTCGACAAGCCGCAGGTGGTGTTTACCCCGAGTTCTTCTCGCAAGCGACGCACCAGGGCAAAAACCTGTTTGCCCGCCGTACCCATGGCTCCAATCGGCATGACAAGGGGGTCGACCACAATGTCGTGGGCGGGGATGCCATAATCCGCCGCGTGTTCAACGATCTTCTTGGCGACGGCAAAGCGCACGTCGGGGTCTTCGGAGATGCCCGTTTCATCGTTTGAAATGGCGACGACAGGGACGTCGTATTTTTTGACCAACGGCAGGATGGCTTCGAGCTTTTCCATCTCGCCGGTTACGGAGTTTACCAGCGGACGGCCTTGGGCGACCTTCAGGCCCGCTTCGATGGCGGCGGTGACGGATGAATCGATCGACAGCGGCACGTCCACCAGCTCTTGCACCATCTTGAGGGTTTGAACGAGGAGCGGTGGTTCGGTCTTGTTGGGGTCGACGGCTGTGACCCCCGCATTCACGTCCAGCATGGTTGCGCCGGCGGCGACCTGGGCCAGGGCGTCGGCCTTCACAGTCTCAAAGTTTCCAGCCTGCATTTCAGCGGCCAGTTTCTTCCGGCCCGTGGGATTAATGCGCTCGCCGATCACGCAGAATTTCTGCTCAAATCCGATGACCACCTCTTTGGTGGCGGATGCAACGATGGTGCGGGTCATGGGTGTGGTGATCTCCCGTTCCGGCCTCCCTTTGAGACCGGTGATGTGCGCCGCGCCGTTGGCGGCTGTGTTCATGCCAATGTCTACGACCACGCGCGCTAAGCGATGCCAAAAGCGACATGTATTTGACGTTTTGGCCTTTCGATAAACGCGCGCATCGCTTCCGTACAAGACATAAGGCGATCTTTATGTGAATTGACATAAAGAAATATTTATGTCAATTTTTGAGCGTCGTCTCGAAAAGGAGAACGCCCATGTCGTCCCAAACTGCCGTGACCGGCCCCACTGTCAGTTTTGAGTTTTTCCCGCCGAAATCCTTATCCGCCGAACGGGGTTTGATGACCTGCGCCCACGCTTTGCGGCGGTTTAAGCCGGCCTTCCAGACGGTCACTCTGGGTGCGGGCCAGCAAGCCCCAAATGGGAATGTGGAAAGGCTTGCGGCCGGCGGCCTTGACGGCGAGGGCGCATGGCCGGTTCGGTTGCGGGATCTGACCGAGGTGTCCACAGCGGCTCATATTCCGTTGTCGCGGTTTGCAACGGAACACGCGCTTTTCGAACATCTGGATGCGCTTTGGCACCAGCGCATTTATCGCCTCGTCCTGATCCGGGGCGACGGTGGCGCAAATTTGCCATCCGGCATGCTCAGTGTCGCCGAGGCCGTGCGCGCGATCACCCAGCGTTGGAGCTTTGATATTTCGGTGTCCGCCTACCCGGAAATGCACCCAAAAGCTGTGTCCAGGGACAGCGATCTTGCGGTCCTCAAGGCCAAGCAGGATGCGGGGGCGGCGCGGTCCATCACGCAGTTTTTCTTCAACAACGAAGATTTTTACCGCTTCCGCGACGCCGCAGACCGGGCGGGTGTGCGCATGCCGGTGGTGCCTGGCGTTATGCCTATCCACGGTTATAAGCGCATCGCGCGCTTTTCAGACATGTGCGGGGCGACGTTCAGCGCGGACCTGGTGGCCGCGTTTTCAGCCTGTGACGGAGACCGTCACCAGGAAAGTGCCCTGGCGAGGCAGATTTTGGAAGACCAAGTGACGGATCTCGCCCGAAACGGCGTCGAACACATGCATCTCTACACGTTGAACCGTAGCGATCTGTCGGCTGATGCCTGCCGCGCGTTTGAGGCAGCCCAGGCGGCGGTGCCGCCGGTGAGGCTTGCTCTCGCGGGCTAGCGGTGCCCGCAGCTGGTCTCGTGGGTGCCGGTTAGGCTGCCGTTTCCGTCTGCGCAAAGCTGCCGCGGGCGTAGAGCCAATCGGCGCTCGCCTGCAAGCCGCCAAATGGGAACACGTGGACCTGCTCCAGCCTTCCGGCGCCTTCACGCCATGCCGCTTCGATGGGTGAGACCACGTCTTCGGGTGAGTGCTTGGTGGCCAATTGAGCGATGGCGCTGGTGCGCTTTTTGAAGAAGTTCAGCGAGTTGCCGACGCCGCAGAGCGCTGCATATTTGATCAGCGTCATCACTTTTGCCGGACCCGCGACGCCCAAATGGATGGGCATGTCGATCCCGGCGTCTGACACCGCGTCGACCCAGCGCACGAAAGATGGGCCGTCAAAACCGAACTGGGTTGTGATGCGCACCTGTGCCCCATCGTCGGCGGCGCGGGCGGTCTTTTCGGCCAGCACGGCCATAACGTCGGCCCCTGCATAGGCCGGATTGCCTTCCGGGTGTCCGCCGACAGCCACGTGGCCGATGCCATGGGTTTTGACGAGGCCGGTTTTCAACAGATCGATGGTGGACGCATAGGGGCCCATCTGACGGTCCGCTTCCCCGGCGATAATGAGAATGTCGTCCACACCGGCTTCGGACACCAGTGCCCCCAGGCGCGCGTCGAGAGCCCCTTCCGATTCGATCCGGCGGGCGGGAATGTGGGGCACGGCGACGTAGTTGAACGCGTTGATCTTGCGGGCTGCATCGGTGATGGATTCGACGGGGTCAACGCCCACATCGGTAATGTATACGCGGGTGCCGTCGGGCATCATGCCCGGCTGGAGTTTGCCATCGTGGACATGCTTGGCCGACACTTCCATGGACGCGCCAATGTGGGCCGTTCCTTCGCTGAAATTTTGCATGACTATGCCTCCCGGCCTCCGTTTTTGACGAGCGCCACGAGGCGGTCCTTGTCGTAGTCTTTTTCAATCTTTTCCATGGCCGCTTCCGCTTCGGCCTCAAGGTCATCGCCGACGTCCACCGGGTCGCCGCGCCGCCATTCGGCCAGATAGTCTTCCGATTCCGCAG
>JBCBCT010000025.1:0-30072 GCA_038530365.1 Pseudomonadota bacterium
AGCCCAACACCATGAAACAGAACGCCGTAGCGTGTCGGCATATAATCGGGCGGGAGCTGCTTGGCGGTCATGGACAGCTCTTTGAACGTCACACCGGGGCGCAGCAGTTCCAGATTGGTCGCGTTTTGCTCCACTGCCATCTGGTAAAGATTGATCTGTTCATTTGTGGGCCGACCGTCACCCGCAAGCCACGTGCGTGAAATGTCACAACAAAAACCATAGGGGCCAACAAGGTCGGTGTCGAAGGATACAATATCCCCGTTTTCAATCACCCGCGACGAGCACTCCTGAAACCAGGGGTTCGTGCGCGGACCGGAGGCCAGAAGTCTGGTTTCAATCCACTCCCCACCCCGACGGATGTTTTCGGCATGAAGCACGGCCCAAAGATCATTCTCCGTCATGCCCGGTCGCAGCGCCGTCTCCATCTCCGCCATCGCCGCTTCGCAGGACACAATTGCACGGCGCATGCAGAGGATTTCGTCCGGCGATTTCACCTTGCGCGCTTCCTCCATCATCTCTTCGCCGTACACCACGCTGACGCCGGCTTTTTCAAGATATGGAAGGCCGTGGCTGTCCACCTGATCGAAAGCGCAGCGCATGTTGCCCCCGCCGTGCTCCCGCACCAAAGCTGCCACGTCATTTGCCCAGTTTTCAGCAAATTCGAAGGAGCGATTGCCGCCTTCAAAATAAAACCAGGCCGTGCAGCCCCGTACCTCATCGACAACCCCGGTGTGATCGGAGAGGTGCTCGCAGTTGTGGAATTCAAACAAAATCACCGGACCATCGGTGGCGATGAAAACGCAGCGCACCGGATTATGGGTCGTCCATAGCTGCATGTTGGTGCAATCCGTTGCGTAACGAATGTTCAACGGATCGTAGAGGTGAATGCCTGCCAGATCGTGCTTGCGCATCTGCGCCCGAATGCGCTCCAAACGGTATTGCCGCATGGTGGAAAGGTCAGGATCAGCAAGACCCGCAGCCGCCCATTCCCGCTCCGCCAGCGCGCCGTAGCCGATGAGATGCTGGTTCATGGAAGCAGCCTTCGCCCGGGCATAGGCCTCCAACGCCTCGTAGCCAGCATCGTTCCCCGGATGGTCGGGAACAGCAAAGGGCTCAATCTTTCGCCGGTGCCGCCCGAAGGTTTGTCCCACTGTAGTGTGCACATTCATCGCCGTGATCTCCCAAAGCCCCCGCTGAACCGCTGCTCGACGGCCGTCCAATCGACCCTGAAAACCTCAAGGAATTTCGCCGTTTAGGGTGTTGAATTTTCGGCAAAATCACTCCGTTTCTATCGATAATGCGGCACGAGAAGCCGCTGCTGTCGATCACGCCGCACTTGAGTGTTGTCCAGACCGGGCGTATTTGCCGACCATCGCACACACGGGACATTCCCCTTTTGTCTTCCACCCCAACCGCCAAGCCAGCCGCCCAACTGGCCACCAAATCAACCGCCACCTCGACCGAAGAGGATACGTCAAAGCGTCATCCCCCGTCCGAGCTGCGCGCCCTCTCCACGCTTGCTGGGGCCTATTTTGTCCTTGGGGTTGGGTCCCTATCCGTCGTCGGATTGGTCGTTCCCATGGCGCGGGAACTGGCTGTCTCACCTGGCACGATTGCCTTTTTGGTGACGGTCTTCGCGCTCACCTACGCCCTCGCGGCCCCTTTAGCGCAGGTCTTTTTTGGGCAGCGCGACCGGAGCGTTCTCTTGGTCTGCGGGCTTCTCGGCATGGCGGCGGGCTTGCTCGTATGTGCGGTGTCCACCAGCTATTTCGAAGTTTCGGTGGGCCGCACGCTCATGGCCTTTGGCGCAGCATTTGTCGGCCCGATGACGTCGGCCTCCGCGGCCGCCATCGTGCCCGCCCATCGCCGCGGTTCGGCCCTTGCCATCGCCTTTGCCGGCCTCACCCTTTCCACGGTCGCTGGGGTTCCGCTTTCAAACTGGTTGGGAGACAGTGTCGGCTGGCGCTGGGTTTTGGTGGGCATCGCCGTCGTCACACTGGTGCAGGCGGGCCTCGCCCGCGCCTTCGTGCCATCCACCAGCGCGCCCAATGCGGTCAATCTGAAAAGCATTGCGGACATCTTGAGTGACAAACTGCTCGCACCGACCCTCGCCGTAACCTTCTTTCAGATTGCAGGACAATTCTGCACATATTCCCTCATCGGCCTGTACCTGGCCGAAGTCTTCAACGTGCCCGTGGCAACTGTAGCGCTTGCACTCTTTATCTACGGCTTCGGCGGTATTTTTGGGAACATCATCGCCGCCCGCATGACAGACCGCTTGGGCTACGATCGCATGATCTGGATCAGTCTAATCGGGCTATTCATTGTTATGAGCCTGATCCCGCTTTTGCCAAAGACCACCCTCGTTGCCGTGGTTGCGATGTTTGTCTGGTCGACCATGGGGCTCATGCTGTTTGCGCCGCAACAAACCCGCCTGGTCACCCTCGACGCCCCACGCAGCAACCTGCTGCTGGCCCTCAATTCATCCGCCGTCTATCTGGGAATGGCCGGAGGTGCCGCCGTCTCGGGACTGGCCTATGAAGCCGCGGGCCCTGCCTGGCTCCCCATTTTCTCCCTCGTCCTCGTGGCAAGCTCCATCACCATGTTCTGGCTGTCCAGACGGACAGAACTGGCCAAAGGCTAACGCCTACTCATTTCCCTGAACGCGGATGAGGTTAGGGGCGTCGGCTTTTGTGAGGGCGACGAGATCATCGGTATCCACCGCCGTGCAAAACTCACCGTGGAGGGAAGCGATGGCCATGTTATGGACGAGGTCGGGATCATAGTCCGTACCATCCAGACCAACCCGGTTGGTTGTGGCGCAGGCGTCGTGGGCAAGATAGGTGTCATAACCCATGTTCCCCGCCATCCGGGTGGAGGTTTCCACGCAAAAATTCGTAAAATAGCCTGCGATAACAATGCGATGCACGCCGTGTTCGCGCAGACGCAATTCCATGTCCGTGCCTACAAACGCTGAGTTCACGTCCTTCACCACCACGACATCACCGTATTGAGGCTCAAATCCCTCAATCATATCGCCCGTGGGCAAAGACAGTTTGAGCGGCGAAGCCTCTTCTCGGGAATCGTGGCGGGTGAAGAAAATCGGTAGGCCCGCCGCGCGGAACGCGGCCATGAGTTTCAGCATATTTACATCGCAATCAGGGTTGTTCCGCCGCCCCGTCGGGCCGCCCCAATGGTCCAACACGTTCACGCCCTTTTGGACGTCGATGAGCATAAGGCCCGTGCCTTTGGTGAACTGCGAAATCATGTTTTTGTCCTCCCCCGTTAATCCAGCAGCGGCGCACCGCCTTCTGCCTTCCGTCGTGCAATAAAGTCCAGAACCGCCGCCCTGCAACTCGGATCCATGGCCGGTTGCGCAAACTCCGCCAGCGCCCGTTTCCAGATCGCGGTGGCCCGCGCTTCGCTGGGGACGGCACCGGCATCGGTCCACTGGCCATAGTTTGACCAATCGGACACGAGCGGTTCGTAAAACGCATCCTTGTAGCGCTCCATCGTTTGTGGCGCGTCGAAAAAGTGTCCACCCGGCTCAACCTGCGCCAGGCTGTCAAAGCCAATCTCATCATCGCTGGCCGATGCGCCCTGCAACGCCATGGCCACGGTTTGCAAAACTTCCATATCGCAGATGAACTTTTCCATGGAAAACGTAAGCCCACCTTCAAGCCAACCGGCGGCGTGGTAAATGAAATTGGCTCCCCCCAACAGCGCGCCCCACAGCGCCAATTGGGTTTCATTTGCCGCCTGACTGTCGGCCAAATTGGCTGCCGTTCCCGCCGCGCTCCGCCACGGCAAACCCAGATGCCGCGCCAGCTGGCCGGCCCCAAAATTGGCCTTTAGGTGTTCCGGCGTTCCAAAGACCGGCGCACCTGATTTCATATCCACGTTGGAAGAAAACGCGCCATACACCACCGGCGCACCCGGGCGCACGATTTGCGCCAACGCAATGCCCGCCATGGCTTCGGCATGGCTGAGCGTCAGTGCACCCGCCACCGTAATGGGGGCCATCGCGCCAGCCAGGCAGAACGGTGTAATCACGCTGACCTGATTCCAACGGGCAAAATCGATGATGCCCTGGCTCATCGGCTTGTCGAGCTGACGGGGGGAATTCGTGTTGATGACGGTAAACGTGTGTGCCCCTTCGCAAAACGCATCGTCCGACAACCCCTTCGCCAGGGCCACACAGCGAAACGAATCCTCCACCTGCCCCCGACCGCGCGAGAAGATCCAAGGCGTTTTATCGCTGTCGAGCAGCATGATTTCCATGGTTTCTAGGTGACGGATGTGGACCGGACTGTCCTGGGGTTCCGCCGATGGCGTCAGCTTAGAGATAATGTCGAATTGCTGCTGGAGGCGTGTGGTCTCGCGAAACGCCTGCAAGGTTCCCGGCCGCCGTCCGCGCTCCAAATCCGTAACGTTCGGGCAGCCAGCCCCGGCCCCAAAATGCACGGTGTGCTCATCCACGGTCATATCAAACAGCGGCGCGCGGGCGTGCAATGTGAACGCTTTCGGGGCTTTCGCGACGGCCTCTTCCACCAAGGCCGCATCGAGGAACACCATGTCGTCCTTAACCCGCGCTCCGGCTGCACGAAACAGATCCCGCGCCTCGGGCAGCAAAACCTTGATCCCGAGTTCTGCCAAAACCCGCAGCGCCGTGCGGTGCAGATGCTCCACCTCATCAGCGGAAAAAACGGTCATCCGCGGAAAGGTATTTTTGATATTGCGATAGGCGGCAACTGGCACACCCGCCCGCTTAGGAGGTTGCGCGCTGCGCCTTGAACGAGCGCGCCGAGCCGTGTGTTCGCCTCCGAGCGTCACAGGGACAGTCTAGCTGAAATCGCCCCGCATGCGTTTGCCCTCCGGGTCAAACGGTGGCTGATCTTGAACATGGGCGGCACACATTTCCCCCAGAATTTCCACCTGCACACCATCCTCCCGCGCGCGATCCAGGTGCTCCGTGGGAATATATCCGGTGGCCAAAGACTGCTCCACATAGTGACCATAGCCGCCCGATGTCACCCAACCGATCACATCATCGCCGAGGAAAATCGGCTCATCTCCAATGCAGTCCGCATCTTGGGCCCCCATCACGTTCAGGCAAACGCGGGTGAGCGGTGGATTTTCTGCATGGGCAAACACCCCATCACGGCCCAAAAACGTGTTCTTTTTCTTGGAGACAAACCGATCCAAGCCAGCCTCAAACGGCGTATAAATCGGGCGAAACTCACGGAACCAGGTTCCAAAGTGTTTCTCAAGGC
This sequence comes from Pseudomonadota bacterium, assembly GCA_038530365.1. GTDB lineage: Bacteria > Pseudomonadota > Alphaproteobacteria > Rhizobiales > Rhizobiaceae > Pseudahrensia. The sequence continues at coordinate 5,274 of JBCBCT010000025.1, forward strand.
GCATGTTCAGCAGCGCCCGCATACCAAATGGCTTGATGCCAAATTCCTCGCCCGCTTCCATGATCCCGGCATAGAGACGGCGCAGGAATTCAGGTTTCACCCAAATCTCATAACCCAAATCGCCCGTGTAAGAGATGCGGTTGATCTGCGCCGGCACGCTGGCGATGGTCTGCTCTCGGTAGTCCATGAAGCGGAACGCCTCATGGGACATATCCTCATCGGTGAGTTTCGCCAGCACCTTTTGCGCGTTTGGCCCCGCCACGGACAGGCCGGTGAGCCGCAGATCGAGATTTTCAATCACCACCGATCCGTCGTCCGGCAAGTGCTGTTTGAACCAGCGCATGTGATAGATCTGCGCTTGGCTGGAACCCCACATTTGAAAGCGCTCGCCGCCCTGCCCATCGGGCCCAGCGCAGGCAATGGTAAAATCGCCGTTGATCTTGCCCTCATGGGTGACCATGGATGTCAGCGCCAGACGGCCAGTCTTGGGGATAAAGTTGGTCATCATTTCCGACAACCATTCCCGCGCACCGGGGCCGTGGATCGTATACTTCGCGAAGTTGGACACCTCCGTCACACCAACATTGGTGCGGCAGTTCATGATCTCGGCTTTCACATGCTCAAAATCGTTGGAGCGGTGAAATGAGAACACGTCTTTGGCTTCCACCCCCTCCGGCGCATACCACAGAGGCGTTTCCAGACCCCAGGAATCCCCCATCACCGCGCCGTTGGCGAGGTGCACATCGTAAAGCGGCGTGGTTTGGTGCGGGCGGGCGGCGGGCAATTCCTCGTTGGGAAAGCGAATGCGGAAGCGGCGAGAATAGTTCTCCCGCACCTTTGCGTTGGTGTAGTCGCGTGTCACGTGGGGGCCAAAGCGCGCCACGTCCATGCCCCAAATATCGTGTCCTGGGTCGCCGTGAACCATCCAGTTTGACAGCGCCAGACCAACCCCGCCCCCTTGAGAGAACCCGGCCATCACAGCACAAGCGCACCAGAAATTGGGCACCTCCTCCAGCGGCCCAACCAACGGATTGCCGTCAGGCGCAAATGTAAATGGGCCGTTCACGATGCGGCGTATGCCAGCGTTCTCAAAGGCCGGAAAATGCTTGAACCCGATCTCAAGCGACGGCGAAATGCGGTCAAGATCAGGGTTCAAAAGCTCCTGCGCAAAATCCCACGGGGTGTCTTTGGGGGACCAGGGCGTCGCCGCCTGCTCATAGGTGCCCAACAGCATGCCATCGCGTTCCTGACGGATGTAAATCTCGCCGGAAAAGTCGATGGCGTGGATGACTTCCTTGCCGGTGGATTCGTTGATGGCCGCCACTTCCGGCATAGCCTCGGTCAGCAAGTAATGGTGCTCCATCGCCAGCACGGGCAGTTCCACGCCCACCATCCGGCCCACTTCACGGGCCCACAAACCGCCAGCATTGACGACATGCTCCGCCGTCATCGTGCCTTTGTTTGTCGTAATCACCCACACCCCTTTGGCGTGGTTCCATTCCAGGCTTTCCACCTTGCACTGCAACTCAATATCCGCGCCGCCAATTTTTGCGGATTTCGCATAGGCGTTCGTCGTGCCGTAAGGGTCGAGGTGCCCTTCAACCGGGTCCCACATCGCGCCCACGAAATACTCTTCCTCCAGAAGCGGCAAAAGCTCTTTCGCCTCCGCCGTGGAGATGATTTCGGTATCCATCCCCAAATAGCGGCCCTTGGCGTGGGATTGTTTCAGCCATTCCAACCGCTCCGGTGTATCGGCCAGCGCAACACCGCCTGTGAGATGCAAGCCGCATTTCTCACCGGAAATGGCCTCCAACTCCTCGTATAGACTGATGGTGTAGGCTTGGAGTTTCGCCACGTTTGGGTCACCGTTTAACGTGTGAAATCCACCAGCCGCATGCCATGTGGAGCCGCAGGTCAGTTGATCCCGCTCCAGCAGAACAACATCTTTCCACCCCGCTTTTGTCAGGTGGTAAAGCACCGAACAACCAACAACACCGCCACCGATGACGACTGCCTGCGCGTGAGATTTCATCTTCGTCTAACCCTCCAAAGTCCGCCTTTCCCCAGGCGGACACTCTGCTTCTTTAAGTTCCATGCAACGGGCGCTGATCACCCGTCGTTCTTAAGGCTTGTCTCAGCCACATCACCCGGCATTTTTTGGGGTCGACACCCTTAAAAATCCGTCGGTGCGCCACCTTCTTCTTTGCGCTTGGCAACGAAGGCTTGGAGTTCCTCATCGATGGCGGGGTCCATGGCAGGCGCTTCGAACTCGTTCAGGATTTGCTTCCACATTTTGTTGGCGCGGTCATGGGTCCACACCCCACCGGAATCCCGGAAGTTTTCATAGTTTTGCCAATCGGACAGGAAGGGCGAGTAAAACGCCTGCTCATACCGGTCCTGTGTGTGTTGAATGCCAAAGAAGTGGCCGCCGGGCCCAACTTCCTTCATGGCGTCAAGGGCAAGTGTGCTGTCATCCACCACCATGGGCTTAAAATAGCTCTGGAAGTTTTGCAGCATCTCGCAATCAATGATGAACTTCTCATAGGACGCGCACAGCCCGCCTTCCAGCCAACCGGCGGAATGGTAGACGATGTTGGTGCCGGAGGTGACCGACGCCATCATCGAGAACATGCTCTCCATCGTCGCCTGGGCGTCGGGAACATTGGCCGCACAAACCCCGGACGAACGCATCGGCAGTTTATAGTGCCGCGCCATCTGCCCCGTGATCTGCGTCGCCCGCACATAGTCCGGGGTCCCGAAAGCCGGGGCCCCGGTTTTCATGTCGACATTGGAGGTAAAGGTGCCGATGGCTGCCGGACAGCCGGGATTGATGCACTGAGAAAGGACAACCGCAATTAACCCTTCGGCGAGCGATTGCGTGACCGCGCCCACCATCGTCACCGGTGCCATGGCGCCGGCCAGAGTGAAGGGTGTCACCACCGTCGGCTGCCCGCGTCGCGCAAGCCGCATCAAACCATCAAGCATCGGCTCATCATGCTTGAGCGGCGATGTGGAGTTGATGTTGGTGTACATGCGCGGCATCGCATCGAACTCGTCATGGGAAAGACCAGCGGCGATCCGCGTCATCTCCATCACGTCTTCCACCCGCTCTTTCCCGAGCGAATACGCATGCACCACTTTGTCGGTGAGGGTCAGTTTGTCGTAGAGGCAATCCAGGTGACGGACCGAAGCGTGGATATCCATAGGCTCGACCGGGTAGCCACCGGCGAAATGGATGCAGTTGAAGTACTGCGTCAGCTTGATGAAATTTTGATAGTCAGCATGGGTTCCCGTGCGCCGCCCGTTGTCAAGATCGGAGCAATTGGGCGGACTGGAGACGTTCCCAAAGACAATGTTTTTACCGCCAATCGTAATCTTTTTATCCGGATTGCGCGGCGTTAGCGTAAACTGTTCGGGAACGGTGGCGAGCTTTTCCATCACCATGGCGCGGTCCATACGCACCGTCTCGCCATCAACATCGGCACCGTGAGCCTTGAACACCGCCCGCGCTTCGGCGTTCAGGATCTCGATCCCGACCTCCTCTAGAACCCGCATCGCGGTGTCATGGATGCGCGCGACGCCCTCCGCATCGATAGGCTCGGTCGGTGGGTCGAGAATGATGTTCTGTTGCCAATCCATCTGCCGAATGGCAGGACCACCGCGCCGGGCGTTGCCGTCGCGACCGCCACCTCGACCCCTCCGCCCACGGGCTGCGCGCGTTGCGGGTTCAGCCTCCGCCATCAAACCTGTCTCGCTCATATGTCCTCCAAGCGGGGCACCACGACCCGACACCAGGCTGTGGCATCGTTGCGGTCGATGGATCTGCAGCCTTAGAACGCCGCCGCAAACTATCGCTGATTGTCACGTCTCGAGCCGCGCACTGTTCAAGCTTCGCGACACGCTGCATGGAAAAAACGACACAAAACGGCGACGCCGCAAAAGCGCGGTGAGACCGTTCCGTGTCGAACTTCACAAAACCGTCGGACATGCGCCCACAATCGGGCCGGGACAATCACCATGGCCACCGCAACCGCTTTGCCAGCCTTCGCCATGGGCCCCCGCCCGGCAATGGCACAATCCCTTGGCGCATTGGGAGGTGTGGGCGACCATGTCACCCGCACCTCTGGTGCTTCGTCATCTGTCGTATTGATTGCGGACCCTACGCTCACCGCTTTAGGTTTTGCGGACCGAACGATCGCCGATCTCAAAGCCGCCGGCCACACGCCGCACCTGTTTGATGATTTTACGAGCGACCCGAAGGAAGAGGCCGTCAATGCCGCGCTTCTGTTGGCACAGGAATGCGATGCCGGCTGCATTATCGGCCTTGGCGGCGGCTCGGCGCTTGATCTTGCAAAGCTGGTTGCTGGGCTTGCCCACAAAAGCACAGACTGTGCGCCCTACCGCCTGTCGCGCGTGCCCATCGGTCGGCGTCTCGCCGCCTTCATCGCGGTGCCCACAACATCGGGGACGGGGTCTGAAACCACGCGCACCTCTATCATTTCAGAAGACAACGGCACGAAGAATTGGTTCTTCGACGACAGTCTGCTGCCCGACCTTGCCGTTATGGACCCTGAATTGACCGTTGGCCTACCCGGCTATTGGACGCTGTACACCGGGCTCGACGCGCTGGTTCACGCCGTGGAGGCGCGCACCAACCGCTACCGCTTTCCGGAGAACGATGCGATCAGTGACCGCGCCATAGAGTTGGTGGGCCTGCACCTGCGCCCGGCATTGGAAAACCCGCAAAACACCATCGCACGGGCTGGCCTGCAACGGGCAGCAGCCTATGCGGGCATGGCCATCAACAACACCGGCTGCGCCGTCGCCCACAACATCGGCCATGCGCTGGGCTCCCTGGCCGGCGTGCCCCACGGGCGGGCGGTTTCCATTGCCATGGTCAAAACACTGCCCTGGGCCATCGAAGGCGCGCCGGACGCATTCGACACGGTCGCCAAAATTCTTCGCCTTGAAGAGCCAACAGCACTGTCACATTGGATGAAGGATACGGCTGCGACGCTGGACGAAACGCTGCACCTGACAGCGGCTGAAAGCGCGATGGTCTCCGTGCCTGCGCTTGAAGCCTCCATGCTGTCCTCCGCCAACAAAGCCATGCTCGATTCCACCGCACGGACGGCTGACCCCGACGACGTTCTGTATCTGGCGTCCACAACGCTCGCCAGCTAAACACAACACGAAACAAAAATGGTGCACCGCACCATTCGCAAAACTCTGTTTCAAAAGGATTTTCGCAGATGGGCTGCCGCGCGGTTTTCCTCCCGCCCGCGCGGCATCTGCGCTATCAAGCCGGAGCAATAAACACTCTAGCGACAGCTGCAGAAGGTGGCTCCCCCAAGCTCCCTTTGCCCGGAGGAACAATATTCACAAGTTGGTTTTTTGTGCAAGGTTTGCCTGTTTTTGTTGCGACAAAAAGGAGCAAATTGGGCGCGAGGCTGCACAATTCCAGCGCCCCGATAGGGCCTCGGCAAAACCCGCGCGATCCCTGCACAATACCTGCACAAAAACAGTGCGACAGGATTGGTCGGGTCAAAGGTTGGCTAAGGCTTTGTACGCGGCACCATCGACTGATGTCAGCCCAATCAAAGGCAGAGACAAGTGCTGCACCGTTCCGGTGGGTCCCTCCGCGTTTTGTGGGCCCATAGTCTGTAAATCTGTAACGGCACCGGCAAGCGCCTCGCGCAGCAGCGCAACCTGCCTATCATCTCGTCCAAGCGCGGTCACAAACGGCAAAATCGGATAGGGCTGCGTCCATGCGATGGCAGTGAGTTCGTCATGAGTTTCGGCTTCCATCTGGCTGTAAAGCCACCAACACACCGGGTCCACCATTGCGATATCAGCCCGCCCTGCGGCTACGGCGTCGAGCGAGGCACGGTGTTCGCCCGTTTCCAACACCGTCGAAGCCACATCCTCCACACGTGCTCCAAAGGAGCGAAAGGCGCGATAGCCCGACAGCGAGCCGCGCCCGTTCACGGCAAAACGCAAACCATGCAAATCGCGAAGAAGCGCACCATGATCCGATGGCCGGTCGGCGCTGGCGGGCAAAGCGTCCAAGCGGACAGCATCACTGCGCATGATCAACGGACAACGGTAAGTCCCTTGTCCGTTAATCATCCCTGCACCTTCCAGATCATAATGGGGCGCCGCCACCAGCCGCACATCGCCTTGCAGATCGACGGCATAAGGATAGCCGCAGGTTTGAGACAGGAGCAGTGCCGGACTTTTCCAAAGCGTGGCACTGTCCGTCGAACGATCAAGACTATCCGGCGCGGCCACGCCCAGAGCCTTGAGCCGCGCGCGGATAAGGGTCCAAAACTGATCCGTCCAGCCGCGCACCTCCGGCCAATCATACATGGGAAAGCTAGCCGACGCGGCTGGAGGAAAACTGGCCGAATGCGCGTCAGGCAATGGTTCGTCGGAAGCCGCAGGCACCGCTAGTCGCGCAACGGTTCAGACACGGCAGAATCCGGCGTTCCTGACCTTGTGGGTAAACCGGAGCGATAAAGGAACGGATGCTCCACCGGCTGTTTCACCCGAAATGCAAAGCGCGCAAATATCTCGCGATAGCCGGTGAACAGGGTGTTGTCATTGGCCGCCAAAAAAACATGCCGACGCTCACGGTAGAGGTCGGGCAATGCGTACCAAGGCTCGGCTGGGTTGGCGTGGTGCACGATGTGCAAATTGTTGTTGAGATAGAGGAGTGACCAGATGGGGGACGCTTCAACCACAGCCGTCCGCGCGCCCACATTTTCCGCCGCCTGATGCTCGGCATAAGCGCGCAACGCTGTCAGCGAAAGCGCGGGATAAACGATGCACAGCGCGTAGATCCAAAGCGGCATCCCGAAGACGGTGATCACCAAACCGGCGAGAGCGCATAGGCCACACCCGTGCAACAACCACGCCGCGCGCACGCCTTCTTCACCCCGAACAAGGCGCACAAACTCGGTGCGGGCAAACCCGACCAAGGTTAGCCAAGGGCCAATGAGTAAACGACCCACCAATGTATTGTTGGCCAAAAAAAGCCAGCGGATCGGTCGCCACATCTGCTCATACGTGTCGTAGGGCCAGAAGTAACTTTCGGGATCTTCATAAGGGTCGGTCAACGAAGCATCATTGTGATGCAAAAGATGCAAATCGCGATACCGCCGATAGGGAAACACCACGGCCAAAGGCAGCGACACCAGCAGCTCATTGAACCAAGCATAGCGCGTCGGATGACCGTGAATTGTTTCATGCTGAAGCGACGTGTGAAACGCGGCCAACACGGCCATCCCGGGCAGAACAAACCAACCCATAGCCGACATCCAAAGCGCCCCGAAGCCGATGAACCCCGCATAACATCCCAGGATGAGCGCCAACGTCACCCATTCGCGACTGGCTTTTGTATCGGGCCTCCGACCCTCAAGTGATGCAACATTCCCCTTCGGCAACACCATGCAATCTCCCTCAAGCCTGCAAATCCGGTTGGGTGGCCCGCTTTGGCAAAACACGCGAAAACATGCACCCAACCACAACCAGCCCGCTACACTATCGCGAACGCAACGAGCTGCAAACTGCCACCAAGGGTGGAGACCATTTGAAAGTCACGCCTCCAAAACGTGCTTGTGCGAGAGCATCAAATTACATAAAGAAATTGTTATATCAAAACCGCAACAACCGTCAGCCACCATGACCCACACCCTTCGCCGCCTCATGGCAGAAAAGCCTGTCCTTCTTGCCGACGGCGCAACAGGAACGAACTTTTTTGAAATGGGCCTCGAATCCGGCGACGCGCCGGAACTGTGGAACGTGGACGCGCCGGAGAAAGTAACGGCGTTGCACGACGGGTTTGTGGATGCCGGTGCCGACATCATCCTCACCAACACATTTGGCGCAAACGCGAACCGACTGGCCCTCCACAATGCGGAAAATCGTGTGCATGAGTTAAACGCAGCCGCGGCAAAAATCGCCAAAGCAAGTGCTGCCAGAGCCGACCGGACCGTTTTGGTTGCGGGTTCCGTCGGCCCCACCGGCGATCTGTTTGAGCCCATGGGCAAGCTCACCCATGCCGACGCCGTTGCCGCTTTCACCGAGCAAATGAAAGGGTTGAAAGAGGGTGGCGCGGACGTGCTTTGGATCGAAACTATGTCCTCGGAGGAGGAAATCATGGCCGCCAGCGAAGCGGCCCAAGGCGTGGAAATGGATTACGTGTTCACCGCCAGCTTCGATACCGCGGGACGCACCATGATGGGGGTGACCCCTGCCCGTTTGCCCAAAATGGCAACCGAAATGTCCGCTCATTCCCACCACGGCCCCTGCGCTGTGGGGGCCAATTGCGGGGTTGGCGCAAGCGACCTTCTGGCCTCCATTCTCGACATGACCAAAGATGGCGAAGTGCCGGTGGCGATCATCGCAAAGGCCAATTGCGGCGTCCCGCAAGTCAAAGGCGATGCGGTGGTCTATACCGGTACTGTCGAACTGATGGCAGACTACGCCCGCCTGGCCATTGACGCCGGTGCAAAAATCATCGGTGGTTGCTGCGGCACAACCGCGTCGCATTTGGCCGCAATGCGCGAAGCAATCGACAACCACACGCAAGCTTCGCGACCCGCCGTGGATGTGATTGTCGAAAAAACTGGGCCTTTCGTTAACGCCCTTCCCACCGAAACGCCAGAACCGAGAGAGCCGGCCCAAGGCCGCCGCCGCGGCAGACGGCGCTAGGCCTGTCTGCGCTGACGAAAACTGAACTGAAAAAAGCAAAATCCTGCCGTACTTCAGCCGCCACGAAACGCGCCCATATGGAACCGTTGCTGCACGTCCTCGTAAGCATATTGCGCGCCCACCGGGCAGGCTTTGCGCGCCAGGCATCCCGCCTCGCGACACGCTAAACCGGCAGCACTGCCGATATGATCGCGACACGCCGCAACATCAAATCCATCGGCTGAAAACGCGCTCACCGGACAGGTGGAAAGGCAGGGCTTTTCAACGCAGCGATCACAAGGATGCCAATCAGCGGTGCGGTTTTCCACAACGTCGCCCTCAGCAAACAGCAGCGCCCCACGAAACGAGCACCACAGGCCATACTCTGGATGGACGAGCAGACCGAGAGGGGAATGCTCCATCCCTGTCGCTTCACGCGCCCAGCGTTGAAACGGCTGGAACGGCTGCCCAAAAGGATAAACGGCCTTTGCTTCCAACTGTGCCGCGATGGGTTCGAGCGTTGCGACCGTCCACCGGTCCAACGGATGCGCCTCACCGTCCCGCATGTGATCCGCGCTGGAAAAAGCAGCCCAGAACGACCCGCCAATGCCGCCCACCAGAAGACCGTAGCCATCCCCGTGCCGAAAGGCGCCAAAAACCAACATCCCAAAAGGCGCGAGCAAAGCCCGCGCCTCCCGAAGCGTTTGAGACGAGCCTAGCTGTCCATCCATCAAGGGCGGTCCTTCGGTTTTGGTTTTGATACGCTTGATGCCTGCAAGGCGGCAGCCAGACGCACCAGTTTTGAAAACTCACTGCGGTGCCCCGCCAGGTCGGCTCCACGGGCGCCGGTGGCCAGACGGTTGATCGCCTCATAGTCAAAGCCATCAAGCGCAGTTGCGCCGCGCAACTTCTGCGCAAACGCCGCCACCGCCACCGAAAAGCGAACGTCAGCCGACGCCTCTGTCCGTCCCGCAGCATCCAAATCGGACCGCGGCACAACAGTTTGCATCAACCGGCTCTTGGTTCCACCGGGCAGCTTGTAGCGTATTTTCAAGGTCGCGATCTCATCAGTGTTCACCGAATTAGCGGGCGAGGTTCCATAGCGAAGCGGATCGTTCAACACAGCTTGGCTGCCCACCGGCGTAATCTCATAGATCGCTGTCACGCTGTGTCCCGATCCCATATCACCAGCATCAACCTTGTCATTGTTAAAGTCTTCCCGCCGCAGAGCGCGGGTTTCATAACCGATGAGGCGATACTCAGCGATGGCCGCAGGGTTAAACTCCACCTGGAATTTAACGTCGGAAGCGATGGGAAACAGCGTGCCGCCTGCCTGCTCAACCATCACTTTTTGCGCTTCCGCCAACGTGTCGATGTAAGCGGCGACGCCGTTGCCATTTTGCGCCAGCGCCTGCATCAGGGCATCGTTGGTATTGCCGCGCCCAAAGCCGAAAACTGACAGGAAGATCCCACTGTCGCGCTTCTTGGCGATGGTCTGCTTCAGTTCGTCCACGCTGTTTAGACCGAGATTGAAATCACCATCGGTGGCAAGCATCACCCGGTTCACACCGCCCTCAACGAAGTTTTGCTCCGCCAGTCGGTAGGCCTGTTCAAGTCCAGCTGCCCCCGCAGTGCCGCCACGGGCGATCAAGCGGTCTAGGGCCGATAGAATAGTCGCCCGGTCAGACGCTTTGGTTGGCGGCAACACCGTTCCAGCGCGGCCGGCATAGGTAACGATAGAGACGGTATCATCGGCCTGAAGCTTTTGGAGCAACATCCGAAAGGACGACACCAGAAGCGGCAGGCGATCTGGCCCATGCATCGAACCGGATACATCCAACAGAAAGACAAGATTGGCTTTCGGGCGGGCCGCGGGCGTCACATCAAAGCCCTTGATACCGATATGCATAAGCCGCGTCCCTTGCGCATTCCAGGGCGTCGGCATGATGGTCACGGACGGGCGAAACGGCCGATCCCGGCCCTCCGGCAACGGATAGCTGTAGTCAAAATAGTTGACCATCTCTTCGATGCGCACAACATCGCGGGACGGCAGGGTTCCCGCCAAAAGCATACGGCGCACACGGGCATAGGCTGCCGTATCGACATCGGCTGAAAAGCTAGAGACCGGATTCTCCGCCACCGCCAACACCCGGCCATCCTGAAACACGGTGTTGCGCTCGCGGCTTTGGCGCTGGGATATACCAACCCCGATGCGGCGCTGTCGGTCAGACCGCAAGGCCAGCGATGGTCGCGCTCGCTTTTGAGACAACCGGTAAGACCGCAAGGGACCGCTGGCCCCTTGGCCAGCAGGGGTAGTCCCCGCGAGACCACCAAAGAGCCTCTCGTTCCCCGTTGGTGCACCTTTCACGTTCGGGCTTGGTGCGGGCTTCGGTGTCCGCAGCGCGTTTGTATTGTTTGACGGTTCGCTTGAGGCCGAGGCACCATCCGAGACTTCCGAGGCAACCATACTTTCGGGCTGGGACGGCGGAACCGCGTGATCATCAAGCGCGCCGTAGAGCGCAAGGCCACTGACGACTGCGACGGGCAAAATCAACGCGCCGGCCAAAGGCGCATAGGACGCGCTCGACAGGACAAAGCGACGATTGTTCAAGGATAAAACGGACATAACAGAACTCCAAAAGGGTGACGTCTCCCTTTGTGGACGCCGCACGGCTTCCGATCCTTGGGTTGGCTGCGAGGTTTTTTCCAAGTGCACCTGATCAAAAGCCGCAAGGGCGGCCATGGCAGCCTTCTGCTTCGCGGCCTTGCGGGGCGCGGGCACATCGGCGTTGCGTAACTGGTCGAGATCAAACGGATCGCTCATGAAACGCTCCCCTTCCCTTGCCGCATTTCATGCCGCATCTCATGCCGCGTTGTTTCGGCTTTCATGGCGGGCTGTTGTTCCCCATCGCACGTCAACAACATGTGTTTCAGTCGCACTTTTGCATCGTGAATGTTGGACGCGACCGTGCCCGCCGAACATCCCAGCACCGCCGCAGCTTTTGCATGGGACAAACCTTCACTGTGCACCAGAAGCACACAGTCTCGCTGCCGGTCGGGCAAAGCTCTCACCGCCGCCCACAATGCGTCCTCGACATCATCATCGGGCCCAACCCCCATTTCGTGGCCATCGGCAAGATGAGTCGGGTCGGCATAGGCTGCCACCAGCTTGGCTTGCTCGCGGCCCTGCGCACGGCGACGGTCATGGCTGGCGTTCACCACCATGGTGTAGAGCCAACTGCGCAAAGCGCCGGCATTCTGCCAACTGTCCAATCGAGGGGCCAGCCGTACGCAAACATCCTGGGCCAGATCCTCCGCATCCTCCCGGTTGCCGCACCATTTGTAGGCGACGGCAAATATGAAATCGTAATGACGGGCGATCAAAGAGGCAAAAGCCGCACGGTCGCCTCCGACCGCACGGCTCACCAAATCTGAATCATTCGGGTCCAAACCGTCCATAATCCCTTAGACGCCGCAAACGCGGCATTCCTTGGGTTCGGTTCGAAATAAATGCTGGCCACCCGAAAAAAAGGGTGGCCAATGGGAGGATCAGCCGCCGAGTTTGGGAGGGAGAAGGACCCGTTGGTGGGGTCGGTTAGAAACCCACGCGGAAACCAGCCAGAACACTGTGAGAAGACAAATCGACATTGGTGGCAGTGCCATCGACGGCTTCCAAATTGATGTTGCCGATCTGCGAATAGCGGTATCCCACTTCAAGATCGACGGTTTCGGTGAGCTTGATGCTCGTGCCCACGCCCACCTGCCAGACGTAACCGGTGTCCGCATCATCCATGGCGACCACCCGCCCCGCAGGGAGGCCGGCCGTAGGAGCTGCAAGCACGATGCCGTGTGTATCGAAGTTCACATGCGCAATACCGAAACCAGCCGTCACGTAAGGGGTGAAGGTCCCCATGTTGAGATCGTAGTAGGCGTTGATGAGGCCTGTGGTAACCTGGGTGGTCCCGAAAGCGTTGGCACCATCTAGAGTTGCTGGAAGGGCCGTAATGGTGTGGGAATCGATGCCAAGTTCGCCATAGGCAATTTCAACTTCAGCGCGGAACCCGTTGCCCATCTTTGTGCCCAAAGCGATCGCACCGCCAAAGCTGAAATCATCATAAGCGTTGTCAATATCGGTGGGAACGGCAGCCGCAGTGTCAAGCCCAAAGCTGGTGTCGTCTCCAAACGCGCCGATAATGCGCAACGCTCCATAAATGGAACTCTTGGACGCCGCCTGCATCGGTGGATCAAGGTCAGCCGCTTTTGCCGGAGAAAACACAGACGCAAGTGCAACCGAGCAGCCAATAGTAAGCCAATAGAGTTTATACATTATCATCACCCAAAACCATGGCGTTTAATCACGTCAGGGTTTTGAGATTGCCAAGTCACCCCGCACCCTATGTTTCCAAAAAGTGAAACATTATGGTTAAGGCGGCGTTAAAATGATCGGCGCAACGGTCGAGGTCCGAAGACTTGCGACACAATGTACATATCAGCTGGAAAGACTTCTGGAAGTCTTAAGAGACTGTTAAGTGCGCAAAGCCAGCGGCGTTTTATAGTTTGACAGGCGCGCGCCATACGTCCTGATGGATGAACCGGGCGATCTTCTCCCGGCTCGTCACTTCTACAGCGGTGGGGCGTCGCGCGTCACGCTTTCAGGTGAACGCGTCTGCCATACTCTCTTTTTTGTGAGCGACGAATGCGTCCAGCTCCTCATGGACGGCACGGTCGATAGCCGGTGGCTGGTAGTCGGCCAGCCATTTGCGCGCTGTATCATTGGCCCTTTGGGGCGCAGACTTTTCGCCCTCCACCTGCCACTGTTCAAAGGAGTTATTGTCGGCGACCTCCGACCGGAAAAATGCGGTTTGGAAATTCGCCTGGGTGTGGGCGCACCCCAGATAGTGGTTGCCCGGCCCCACCTCGCGAATGGCATCCATGGCCAGGGCTTCTGTGCTCACATCCACGCCTTCGGCCATTTTTTGCTGCGCCGCCAGCTGGTCGCAATCCATCACGAATTTCTCGTAGGACGAAACAAGCCCGCCCTCCAGCCAGCCCGCCGCATGGAGCATGAAGTTCACGCCACCCATCACAGCCGGTGTCAGAGTATTGGCGCTTTCATAGGCTGCCTGCGCGTCCGGCAATTTGGAGCCCGTCAGCGAACCGCCGGAACGGAAGGGCAAGTTGTAACGTCGCGCAAACTGGGCCGCACCGTAGAGCACTTGGGCAGGCTCCGGCGTGCCAAAGGCGGGCGCCCCCGATTGCATGGAAATCGAGGTTGCAAACGTTCCAAAAATCACCGGCGCTCCGGGACGGCAAAGCTGGGAGAAAGCGATGGCGGCCTGCGCCTCCGCCAAAACCTGGGTCAGCGTTCCTGCAACCGTGACCGGCGACATGGCTCCACCCACGATGAACGGCGAAATAATGCAGGCCTGCCCGGCCCGCGCATAGGTTTTCAACGCCCCCAGCATCGTGTCGTCCATGACCATGGGCGAATTGATGTTGATCAACGACGTCACAACGCAGTTTTGGTCTACAAAAGCATCGCCGAAGACCACCTTCGCCATGTCCACCGTGTCCTGCGCCCGTTCGGGGGCGGTGACGGAGCCCATGAACGGTTTATCCGACAGCGTAAGATGGGCATGCACCATATCGAGATGACGCTTGTTGACCGGCACATCGACGGGCTCGCACACCGTGCCCCCGGAATGGTGCATGGCCGGCGCCATGTAAGCCAGTTTCACAAAGTTGCGGAAATCCTCCATCGTCGCGTAGCGCCGCTCGCCATCAAGATCACGGACAAAAGGCGGGCCATAAACAGGCGCAAACACCGTGCTCTTTCCGCCGATTTCCACACTGCGCTCCGGGTTGCGCGCATGCTGTTTAAACACCGAGGGGGCCGTTTTCATCAGCGCCCGGCAAAGACCTTTGGGAAAATGCACCCGCTCACCGCGTACATCCGCGCCGGCGTCTTTCAGCATCGCGAGAGCTTCCGCGTCGTCGCGAAATTCAATGCCGATCTCTTCCAACACTGTGTCGGCATTGGCTTCGATGATGGACATCGCTTCGTCGTCGAGAATTTCAAACTCAGGTATTTTGCGGCGGATATAGCTGAACGATTGAGCCCGTCCGCCCGTTCGCGCAGCACGCCGCGCCGCCGCACCGCCACCTGATCGCCCACCCCGACCACGTTTGCCGTCACCCGTTTCAGCCATCGCCCGCACTCCGTCTCACGCGCATGTTCCGTTCCGAGCCATCGCACCCGGCGTCGCTCACTATTTCCCCCAAACGTTCATTTGAGACAGCCTGCCAGCGAAATGGGGTGTCGCAAGTGGAGTATATTGAATGGGGTATTGGCAATGCTCCCATTCTTACGCGTCGCAGCGAGAAGCCCAAAGTCCACCAGCCTAACTTACTCGCCCAGCCCGCCAGCGAAATGCCTCGCCTATTTTTTGATGCGGAACGCTGAATGGCAGGATGCACACGTCGCAGACATGGCCTTGAACGGGGGCGCAAGATCGGCATTCGAAGTCGCGGTTTTGGACGCACGCAAAATATCATCGGCGGCGGTGCCCATGGCCTTGGCTAAGCGCGCGAAGGCATCGGGACGGGTCCAAATGGTCGCTGCCGCCTCGCTGGGGTGCTGAGCACTTCCGGCCGGAAATAAGGCGAGCATCTCATCGGCATGGGCTGAAATTGTGCGGGCATGGCCCGCAGCACTCTGGCGCGCCTTTGGTATGTCGCTCCAAGACAAACGTGCCAAAGCCTTGGTGGCCGCGGCAACGGATTTCATAGCGTCCATCCGTTCTTTGACAATGCCCGTCGCCCCCTGATGGGGCAAAGCCACGCCAACGCTCGCAACCAACACCAAAAAACAAAACGCAACGGCCCTGTGCGCGCGGTTCAATGATCGGCAAACGGTCTTCACAATCGTCCCATTCATTCCTTCATCGATTTCGATTGACGCCCCCGTTGCACTTGCTGCTTCCCTACAGAAAGTCTGTCCACCAACCTTAGTGCCCGCTGTGCCCACCGTGCCCGCCAGTCCCATAGCCACGGGCCGCGCGATACGCCGTGCGTTGTTGTTTGTTCAACACCGGTGCAGCCGCCAGATGGGTCGTGAGATGAGCAGCCCGCAGTCGGCCCTCGATCTCAGCTATGTTTGCCACAGCAGCCTCAACAGAAGCAGCGCTTGGGTTTTCATCGGCAAAAATCGCTTCAAGTGCTTTCTCCGCCTCGATGAGTTGAGCGCCCAGCGGTTTGACCCGGTTGAGCATGTCTTGGCGCAGGCTTTCCATGCTTGTCTTTTGTTGCGCGCTCAGTCCCAGTTTACTTTTCAACTCCAAGACGTGGAGCGGCCCTGGCCAGCCCGTCAGTTCCGCCGTTTTGGCGTAGCCCAGCCCCTGCCCCGCCAACAGACCTTTAAGACGTGCGGGCTCCAGACTTTTGACGATACGCGCATCCTGACCGGCATAGGGTTGATTGCTGTTTTGGAACAGACGGCTACCAACATGCGCTGTCATAGACTGACCGGCAGGCGAGGCGACAAAATACCCGGACAAAAAGCCCAGCGCCAAAACCAGCCCGATGGAAGTTCCAAATCCAACCCGCTTCATACGACAATGCTCCTCTTTGGCATGACCACGGCCCATGAGCCGCGACCGCGAAACCGTTTTTAGCACCAGAGCACGCCGACAAATCAACGCGCTGTCAATTCAACAGCACGGTTGGGTCGCAATCGTCTTTTGACGCGTCGTTTTGGAAAGATTGACTTTTGTCTCACATCATATTGTTGATTGTGGAGGAACACGACGGTCTTACAGCGCCGCCACCGGGCAAGACCGCCGCTTTGAAAGAAACAGGCTATGTCTGACGACGCTGAAATTATCTTGTCCGAACTTTCGACAGAAGACCTCGTGCTGCAAATGCATGATGATCTCTACGACGGTTTGAAAGAAGAGATCGTAGAGGGCACCAACATCCTGCTAGAGCGCGGATGGGCACCCTATAAGGTGCTGACCGAGGCTCTTGTGGAAGGCATGCGCATCGTGGGCGAAGACTTTCGCGACGGCATTTTGTTTGTCCCGGAGGTCTTGTTGTCCGCCAACGCCATGAAAGCGGGCATGCATATTCTTCGGCCCCTCCTTGCCGCCACCGGCGCGCCCAAGCAGGGCAAGATGGTCATCGGTACGGTCAAGGGCGATATCCATGATATCGGCAAAAACCTCGTTGGCATGATGATGGAAGGTGCGGGCTTCGACGTCATCGATTTGGGCATCAACAACCCCGTCGAAAACTACATTGAGGCCATTGAGGAGCACGAGCCGGACATTCTCGGCATGTCAGCCCTGCTCACCACCACAATGCCCTACATGAAAGTGGTGATCGACACGCTGGTGGAGAAAGGCATTCGCGAAGACTACACCGTGCTCGTCGGCGGCGCGCCGCTGAACGAGGAATTTGGTGAAGCCATCGGTGCCGATGCCTACTGCCGCGACGCAGCCGTAGCGGTGGAAACCGCCAAAGAATTCATGGCGCGCAAACACAATCAACGCGCAACGGCCTAAAACCGCGGCCACCGGGTGAACCGGCATGAGCATCCCTGAATTTGGTCCAAACCCCGTGCGCGTCATCGCCTGCGGGGCTTTGGCGCGCGAGATAGAGGTCCTCAGCCAAACCCCGGCCCTGTCCCATATCAGCCTGACCTGTCTGCCCGCCATCCTGCACAATCACCCGGACCGTATTCCGGATGCTGTCGACGACGCCATCGTGAAAGCGAGAGCCGAGGGCTGGGATAACATTTTCATCGGCTACGCCGACTGCGGCACGGGCGGCGCGCTCGACAAGGTCTGCGAAAAACACGGCGTTCAAAGGATCGATGGCCCCCATTGCTATGCCTTTTTTACAGGCATCGAAACCTTCACCGGCTGGGAGGAGCACGATGCCTTCTATCTCACCGACTTCCTCGCCCGTCAGTTCGAAGCCTTCGTGATCAAGCCTCTTAAACTGGATAAACACCCTGAGCTCATCCCCATGATGTTCGGCAACTACAACAAAATCGTCTATCTGGAACAACAGCCCGAGGCTCTGGTGGAACAGAAAGCCCGCGCAGCTGCGGCCTACCTTAAACTGGAATTTCACAAGCGACCAACGGGCCTCGCCGGTCTTGCAGACGCGTTGAGGGCCTAAATTTCAAGGCAAAACGCCCAGAACAACACGCAGCACAAAGAGCTTTTCCTTCTGTCCCCTTGGGTTGCCAGTGGACACCAAGTCGACACAAACGGGTCCGCAAGCCTCACTCAACCCATCTGCGAAGCGGCTACCTTGACGTGAAGCGAGTGTTCCCGTCCTATCCACGTCCACACACCATTTGGGAGGATGGGGCGTTATGGGCGAGGAATTGGAGTTTGATTTTGTAGTCCTTGGCGGAGGCTCAGGCGGATGCACGGTGGCGGCGCGGCTGTCGGAAGATCCGAGGGTCACAGTCTGTTTGGTTGAAGCCGGTGGTCCAGGAGACAGTGTGCTCTTTCGCGCCCCCGCTGCCGTGGCAGCCATTCTGCCGACGCCGTTTCACAATTGGGCCTACAAAACAACGCCGCAGGCGGGCCTCAACGGCCGGCGCGGCTACCAACCCCGCGGGCGAACCCTCGGTGGATCAAGCGCTATCAACGCCATGCTCTACGTGCGCGGCCATCGCGGCGATTACGATGAGTGGCGCGACCTGGGAAACCCTGGTTGGGGTTTTGATGACGTGCTGCCCTATTTCAAGAAAGCCGAAGCCAACAGTCGGGGCGAGACTGCGCTGCACGGTGCCACGGGCCCCCTCTCCGTTCAGGACCAACGTTCTCCAAAAGCCATCACGCGCGCTTTCATGGAAGCCGGACAGCAACTTCAAGTGCCTTTGAACGATGATTTTAACGGCGAAACGCAAGAAGGGATCGGCCAATACCAGGTCACACAACGCGATGGCGTCCGCTGCAGCGCAGCAGCGGCCTACATTCAACCGAACCTGAACCGTCCTAACCTCCACATCATGACCAAAAGCCGGGTGGAACGGCTGGTTCTGGAGAACGGGAGGGCGACCAGCGCGCGCGTTCGCACAAAGGGCGGAACAAAAACCATCAAGGCAAGACGGGAAATCGTCCTTGCGGGCGGTGCCTTCGGCACACCGCAGCTTTTGATGCTTTCCGGCATTGGCCCCGCAAACCATCTGCAACAGATGGGCATTCCGGTGGCCGTGGACGCGCCGGAGGTGGGCGGAAACCTGCAAGATCACATCGACTACACCACCGCATACAAATCGAAACGCCGGGACGTCTGGGGCCTTTCGCTTGGCGGGACGGTGGATTTGGTCAAGGCCATCTTCGAATGGCGACGGTCCAAAACCGGTGCGCTCACCACGCCCTTTGCCGAAGGGGGCGCGTTCCTGAAATCCAGCCCGGACATCGACCGCCCGGATCTACAATTGCACTTCGTTGTGGGCGTGGTGGACGATCACATGCGAAAACTTCACCTCGGCCACGGTTTTTCCTGCCACGTTTGCGTGCTGCGCCCCAAAAGCCGAGGAACGGTGCGCCTATCCTCCCCCAATGTAAAAGACGCCCCGGCCATCGACATGGGCTTTTTCTCCCGGGATGAGGATTTGGATTTGATGCTCAAAGGCTTCCGGCGCATGCGGCAAATCCTGGAGGCACCACCCCTTGAACCGTGGCGGCACAAGGAACTTTACACGGCCGGTGTTGAGGATGATGCAGGCCTCAAATCGATCATACGGGACCGCGCAGACACCGTCTATCACCCCGTGGGCACGTGCCGCATGGGGAGCGATGCGACGGCGGTGGTGGACCCCCAATTGCGGGTTCAGGGCATCAGCGGGCTGCGCATCGCCGATGCGTCCATCATGCCGCGCATTATTGGGGGAAACACCAATGCCCCGACGATCATGATTGCTGAAAAGTGTGCCGATATGATGCGGGCGGCGTAGACGGCGAAATCTTGGGCGATTTCGGCCCGTCGCCAAACCAGGCGATATCTTCGGTGGCGACTTCACCAAAGCTCTCGCCGTGGGCCATTGCCCGCCGCATGATCTCCCAAGCCGCAAAGGGTTGGGCGACCACGGGCATGGGATCGCGCCAAGCAAAATTCACTTCCTTTGTCCCAAACAGCGTCTTCATTTTGTGGACATAACCCCGCCCGGGGCGGAACATCGCGCCCTGAATCTCCGTCAAAAGCGGCCAGAACTGATGCATCACCCGGTGCGGTTTGAACGTCAGATCAATCGCTTGATCGGGGGTCAAAAGCGCCGCGGCAAGACTGTCCTGCGATACAAAATGGACGCCGCTGGTCGCCCTGGGGTTGCACTCGATGGCGCAAGGAACGCCCGCCTCGTCCTCAATAAAATCGAGCGATAAAAACCCACTGTGACCGGTTTCTGCAATCATGCGCGCCGCCCAGTCTTCCTGCGCCGTCGCACCCGTCAAACGCTCAAAGGCCACCGCCACCGTGTCGGAGACCACCGTGGGGCGATAAACCACCGTCCCGATAACCCGCCCCTCGTGGGCAATGGAAAACGTGCTGCTGTGCCCACCGGGCAAAGCGCGCTGCACCAGCACAGGCTGGCCGGAGGGTGCCGGAAGCGCATCCCCCTTCGACAGATGTCGCAGGCCCTGGCCGGAACAGGTCAGCGCCGGCTTGAGAATCACATGACCTGTCGCCGCCAGCCGCGCCGCCTCGTCCGTTCCCAGCAAAGCGGTTTCAGGAACCGCAAGTCCGAAACTTTGGGCAAGTCGGTTGAAGTGAAACTTGTCATGCAGCGCGAGCAGTTTTTCATGGTGCTCCCCAAAAAACCGAACACCGTCCGGCAAACGCCATTTTACCAGTGAGGCGTGCATGATCTCTTCTGAAACCGGCACGACCAGGGACACAGCTTCTTGTTCAACAACATCGGCAAGCGCGGCAAGGTAGGCTTCGCCATCCGCGTTGGGGGGCGGCAGTTGAACCGATTTGGCGACGCTGCGGGACAGACCACACAGATGCCGTTTTGACGGTTCGGCAACAATCACCCGCCAGCCGGAAGCCGCCAGCGCCCTGCAAATATCCAGCCCCTTCGGCAGCCGACCCAGGGTAACAAGGGCCGTTTTCACGCCGCCGCACCCGGTGTGCCCTCAGCCCCTTCGGTAACACCGGCGCTCGTAGCGGACGCGCGCGAAGGAGCCGCGCTTTTGCGCGCGTAGCGCATGCGAATTTTGCGTTGATGGTAGATGATCAGGCCGATGCCCGTGGCCAGCGGGATGGACCACAAAACCGGGCTCAACGCCGCCTGCGGCATCAGCCGCACCGCACCAAAGGCCAAAAACGCGGTGTAAACGGAAATGCCCGCCCCCACGAGGGCCTTCACATGCTCCAACTGCCAATCGAACGGCCCCGGTGCTTTTTTCATGAGGAACCACATATTCGTGGCAACCGTGGCAAACCCCACAAAGGAGATGGCGATCATCAGCACCTGCCCGATCAGCAAACCTTGGATCAGACAGTTCAACGCGGACACCGCAACCAAAACTTGAAGCAAAATATTGCGCCACTCAAAATTGCCTGCATAGGCCCGCTTCAACATGGCGACCTGCCATCCGTACCAACCCAGATTGATGGTCAGCAGCGCCAGATACAGCATCATCCAGCCAAAAATGCCCCGAACCAGCGCCGCGTCGTCAAATTTGGGGTGGGTCTCCAAGGGCCAGGTCAACGTCGTGAGCGCAATGCCCACGGCAAAAAAGCCGGTAAAAATCATCATATTCGTAAACACCCGCCCGTATCGGACATGGCGTGAACCACCCTTGGTGCTGCTCACCGGCACCCAGAACGCAACCAAGCCAATTGCGCCGGTGCAAATGTGGCAAGCCACCAAAACGTGGAAGAGATCGAGGTCCGGCATAGCTTGCATTCAAGTGTTCGAGCGTGGGTTTGGGGTCGCGCGGGCAGTCTATACAAGGCTTATGGACATTCCAAGCTGTCCAATTTAATTGACATAAACCGTTCACGTTTGCTCATCACAAGCGCGGCGCTTTCACCGTCTGCCAAAGAGGGCCACGCCCGAGAGGAGTGCCAAAGAGGATGATCACAGCCCCGCCCGCCCCATCAATTGCGGATCAACGGCCCAGCGATCCTAAGGCGGCAAAGACGGCCCCAACCGCGCCACAGCCTGCGTCCCCCTCGGCGGTGTCGCTGTTCAAGCCGCCGCGGCCAAAATCCCTCGGCCCCCTCAGCGCGCTGCTGCGCGCTGCGATCACCCGCAACGGCAATCTTATCGGTCTGCTGCCCAAACAGGCCTATAAAATGGCCATCGGCAATCTGGGCTATTCGCGCCGCTCCATCGTCATCGTCAACGATCCCGGCCTCGTCCGCTCCATCCTGACGGACCCGACGAACATCTACCCCAAAAACGATCTCATGGTGGGCGCGCTCGCGCCGCTGGTGGGAGACTCCGTTTTTGTTTCCTCCGGCGCGCCATGGAAACGCCAGCGCTCCATGATCGCCCCGGCCTTCACCCACATGAAACTCGACCTCGCCTTCAAAGCCATGGAGGCTGCCGGGGATGACTTCGACGCAACCCTCAAGGCCCGGGCCAAAACCGGCGAGACCTTCTCCCTCGATTTGGCCATGAGCCACCTAACGGCGGACGTGATCTGCCGCACGGTGTTTTCCACCAGCCTCGCGTCAGACACCGCCAAGGAAGTCTACGAATCCTTCTCCCTGTTTGAGCGCAGCGTGGCCCATGTGGAAATTCGCCGCCTCATCATGGACCCGCCCTGGACCGACATTCCCCAGCACCAATCCGTACTCGACGCCTGCCAGCGCATCCGCACTCGGCTTGGCGAACTGGTTGACCGGCACCTTAAGCCAGACGCGACGTTCAAGGACATCGCCACCGACATCATCAAGGCCCGCGACGCGAAGACCGGCGAAGGCTTCAACCGCAAGGAACTCATAGACCAGCTGGGCGTGTTCTTTTTGGCAGGCCATGAGACCACCGCCAGCGCCCTCACCTGGGCCTTTTACGTGCTGGGCACACGGGCCGACATCCGCGCCCGCCTGCGGAAGGAAATCGAGGACGTAACGGGGGGCGAACCGCTCAATTTCACCCACATCCGCAAACTACACTTTGCGACGTCAATCTTCAAAGAAGCGATGCGGCTCTACCCGCCCATCACCTTCATCCCCCGCGTGGCGGCCTGCGCCACCCGCATCGGCAAAAAGAAGATCAAAAAAGGCGCGATGATCATGATCGCCCCCTGGGTGATCCACCGCCACGAAAAATACTGGAAAAACCCCGACCACTTCGACGCCGAACGTTTCATGCCCCACCGCGAAAAAGAAATCACGACCGACGCCTACATGCCGTTTGGTCTGGGCCCGAGGGTCTGCGTAGGAGCCAATTTTGCGACCATAGAAGCCACGTATTTCCTGGCCAGGTTTTTCAGGGATTATGATTTTGTGATCGAAGAGCCGGAGGCCGTGACCCCGGTGGCGCGGCTAACATGCAGGCCGCAAGAACAGGTGAAGATGCGGGTGCGGAGCTTGGCTTAGGCGCTTAGGCACCATTTTGGTGAGCCTGCAAATGCGCTGGCTGTCTGTTGATTCCTTCGGTTCGATTCATGGGGACTTCGGTCTTCCATTTCATTAAACGAGACACTTGGTCCTTAAGATATATGTCCAGCCTAGCGAAAGCCTGCCTGGTTGGTTGTCTCGTGGATTGGAAATGATTGAAATTTGCATTGTGTTTTGGACATTATTCTAGATAAATCACAACACCATGGCACACTCGCACGATCAACAATTGGATCAAATTCCGCTTGAACAGGGGTCGTATCTCGGCTCAGAGGCAGCACGTCTAATTGGCACTTCAACTGCGAAAATTCGACGATGGATGAAAGGGTACACCTATAAAGAGAATGGTCTAGAACGAAAGGTTGGACCGCTTTGGCAATCACAATTGTCGCTGAGCGATGAGCATTTAGAAATAGGATTTCGTGATTTGATCGAGTTGCGATTTGTCAAATCATTCACTGACGCAGGTGTTGGATTGTTAGCTGTCCGCAATTGTCTAGAATATGCAAGAAAGTGTGTTGATGACGATCATCCATTTTCAACACAACGATTCCGCACCGATGGACGTACAATCTTCCTTGAGAGTCTTGATAATCTCGACGGGGAAAGACTTCTCGATTTAAAGAAAAAACAATATGCGTTTAAGAACATAATTGAGCGATCGTTCAAAGATCTCGATTTAGAGGATGGCACAGTAGCAAGGTGGAGACCTTTTAAAGGTAAGCCCTCTATCATAATTGATCCACAAAGATCATTTGGGCAACCCATCGCTGACCTGTATGGCGTTCCAACCGTAGTGTTGGCTGACGCGGTCAAGGCGGAAGGCTCCATTGCTAAAGCGGCTAGAGTTTATGAAGTAACCCCCGCAGTAATCCGAGACGCTGTTGCTTTCGAAAACGGTTTGGCTGCTGCGTGAAAGTGGCCATTGACGAAAATTTGTCTCCGAAAATTGCGAAATCCTTGCGTGCGCTTTTTGAAGGCGAGCATGAAGTTGTTCATATCAGGGAACGTTTTGGAATCGGAATATCTGATCTCGAGTGGATTTCTCAACTTACCAGAGAAGGTACGTGGGTTATAATTTCGGGTGATCGTCGGATCACTCGAAATAGGGTCGAATATGCTGCTTTCCGCGACTCTCGTTTGGTGGGGTTCTTTTTGTCAAAGGGATTGTACAAATCATCGGTAGTTAAACAGCTTGAAAGGTTATTGGCATTGTGGGCCGCTATTGAAACGCAAGCAGGAATTGTAGAGGGAGGCGCTATGTTTGAGCTTCAATCTAAATCGACAAAACTTACTCAATTAAAAATCAAATAGTAATGTAAATCATGGAAGTTGAAGCGCTACAACTTCTGAAAAAATTGTCGGGATCATTCCCACCATACAAATGCCTGCAGTTCAGAAGTTCACTGTCCTAAGTGTGAATCGCCCGATAGCTACTTCCCCCCAAAACTCTGGTAAATCTAGCGCCATCTCTACCAACGCAGCGCAACAGTTTTGCGCCATTCCA
>JBCBCT010000026.1:0-29805 GCA_038530365.1 Pseudomonadota bacterium
GTTGATGGCCGCCGTCTGACCGACGCTTTGTTCCAAACATCATGGGCTTGCCCGGTCGCATGGCGAGCTTCCAAAACGCCGTCGGTACGCCGCGCTGGCCCAGCGCGTGATGCACCAGGTCGTGGTCACCCACCGACGCCCCACCCAAAGTGATGATGATGTCCGCATCGGCTGCCGCGTCAAACGCATTTTCGAGGGCCGACAGCGTGTCTTTGACGATGCCGATATCCATCGGCTCCCCGCCAAAGTCTTCGATCATCGCCTGAATGCCGTAGTTGTTGGACGAAACGATCTGGTCGTCCCGTCGTTCCTGGCCCGGTTCCACTAATTCATCCCCTGTGGAGATGACGGCGATGCGGGGTTTGCGCCGGACCGGCAGGCGAGGGTGATCCATGGCGGCGGCAAGCGAAATGTCTGCCGGCGACAGCACCGTGCCCGCTTTGAGGCCCTCGTCCCCTTCAGCAAAATCCAAACCTGCGGGCCGAACATAGCGCCCCCGTTCTGCGGCTTCGAGCACCGTTATTTTCGTCCCATTCGCCCGCGCGTTTTCCTGGATCAGAATGGTGTCTGCACCGCTCGGAACCGGTGCCCCGGTGAAAATGCGCACGCATTCCCCTGCGTTGATGGCGCCCGAAAAGGCGTGTCCGGCGGCGGCTTCTCCAACGCAGGTGAGGGCAGCGCCTTCGAACAAATCGGCATGGCGAACCGCATAGCCATCCATGGCGGAGGCTGGAAACGGGGGTTGGGTTCGTTTGGCGGCCAATGGCGCGGCAAGAACCCGACCCAGGGCATGGGTCAGGGCCACCGGTTCCGCTGCCAAAGGCTGCACATCGACCAAAATCTGCTCGAGGGCGTCGTCAACGGAAAGGAGGGGCGGGCGCTTTGACATCGACGTTCTTTTCTCTGCCGTCGGTTTACGCCGCCCGCCAGTCCCCCGACGCACCACCACTTTTCTGGATCAAACGGGTTGGCCCAATGCTCATGCCGCGGTCCACAGCCTTTGCCATGTCATAAATTGTCAGCGCCGCGACGCTTGCTGCAGTCAGCGCTTCCATTTCGACGCCCGTTTGGCCAGTTACGCGGGCCATGGCTTCAATGCGCACACCTGGGAGGGTGGAGTCGAGCGCCACATCCACACTGACTTTCGTCAGCGCCAGTGGGTGGCATAGGGGAATGAGGTCATGGGTTTTTTTCGCTGCCATGATTCCCGCGAGCCGCGCAGCGGCCAAAACATCGCCTTTTTTAAGATTGCCGGCTTCGATGAGCGCAAGGGTTTGCGGTTCCATGACCACGGCGCTGACGGCGATGGCCTCCCGGCTGGTGGTAGCCTTGTTCCCCACATCCACCATCTGCGCTTCGCCGGCGGTGTTGAGATGGGTTAACCGATCGCCTGCGCTGCTCATGAAACCGCTCGGATCGCTTGGGCTGCGCTGCCGGTTTCGTGATTTTGATCGAGAAGCGCGCGAGTCGCCCCGGCCACATCGGATTGCCGCATGAGGCTTTCACCGATCAGGAATGTCGTCACCCCAACGTTGGCCATGCGCAACAGATCATTCGGCGTGAACAGGCCAGACTCGCCAACAACAATGCGGTCGTCAGGGATTTTTGGTGCCAGCGTTTCTGTTGTCGTCAGCGACACCTCAAACGTCTTTAAATTGCGGTTGTTTATGCCCACGAGGGGAGAGGACAGTTTGAACGCGCGCTCCAATTCTGCGGCGTCATGAACCTCCAACACGACGTCCATCCCTAGGGCCAACGCAGCCTCTTCCAAGCGCTTGGCGGTGTCGTCATCCACCGCCGCCATGATGATCAAGATGCAATCTGCGCCCCAAGCCCGCGCCTCAAGCACCTGGTAGGTGTCGTACATGAAATCCTTGCGCAAACAGGGCAGCGAACAGGCCGCCCGCGCATCCTTCAGGAAGGCCGGCGCACCTTGAAAACTTGGGCTATCGGTCAGGATCGATAGGCAGCTCGCCCCGCCCGTCTCGTAAGCGGCCGCAAGGGCAAGGGGATCGAAATCGGCGCGGATCAGGCCTTTGGAAGGACTTGCCTTTTTGATTTCCGCGATCAAACCGTAGCGTCCTGCGTCGCGCTTGGCGCGCAGGGCGGCAGCGAAACCCCGTGGCGCGTCCGCGTCTTGGATATGGGCTCTGAGATCAGCTTCCGAAACCGACGCCTTCGCCACGGCTATTTCTTCGCGCTTATACCGCCCGATCTTCTCAAGAATATCGCTCATGCTGCGCCCTCCGCGTTGGATACGGCCACAAGTTTAGCGAGTGTTGCCTGTGCAGCGCCGCTGTCGATGGCCGCGGCGGCCTTTGCCGCGCCGTCTTCCAGCGTCTCCGCCAGACCCGCCACCAGCAGCCCGGCTCCGGCGTTCATCAAAACGATGTCGCGATAAGCCCCCGGCTCACCGTCCAAAACGCGCAACAGGGCCGCAGCATTCGCCGCCGCATCGCCGCCTTTCAGCGCATCCATGAGATGGCTGTCGACGCCTGCATCTTTTGGCGTGATTTCAAACGTGCGAACCGCGCCGTCTTTTAATTCGCTGATCAGCGTTGGCCCGGTCACGGTGATTTCGTCCATCCCATCACCGTGGGCCACCCAAACACGCTCGCTGCCCAGTTCTTTCAGAACATGCGCCAGCGGCTCCACCCATTCGGGGGAAAACACACCGATCAATTGCCGTGTAACACCGGCGGGGTTGGACAAGGGCCCAAGCAGATTGAACACGGTGCGCGTTCCGAGTTCCACACGGGTCGGGCCCACAAACCGCATGGCGGCATGGTGATTGGGCGCAAACATAAAGCCCACATGGGCCTCTGAAATACACCGCGCGATGATTTCCGGGTCAGGTTTTAAGCTAACGCCGAGGGCCTCCAACGTGTCGGCAGCGCCGGACTTTGAAGACAGCGCGCGGTTGCCGTGCTTCGCCACATGGGCCCCAGCCGCAGCGGCCACGAGGGCGGCGCAGGTGGAAACATTGTAAGACGCGCTCTGGTCGCCGCCGGTGCCCACAATGTCGATGGAACCCGCCGGAGCCAGCACCGGCAACATCTTTTCACGCATGGTGGAGACCGCGCCGACTATCTCATCAACCGTCTCGCCTCGAACGCGAAGCGCCATCAAAAAGGCCCCGATCTGGCCGGGCGTAGCATCCCCGGACATCATCGCATCAAAGGCGTCCTTTGACTGAGCGCGTGTTAGAGGATCGCCCGTCGCGACGTGTGCGATGGAAGTTTTGAAGTCAGCCACAACCGAGGCTCCCGTGGCGTGGGCAACGCGGGTTTTGAAAGGGGCGGCGGCGGTCAGTACTGCTGCCGCGGCTGGCGCGTCACCAATTGCTGGATCAGGGTTGGGTTATGGGTGACATCATAGTTCGATTGCAAGTTTGCAATGAACTGGATCATCAGATCGTCCTGCGCGCCGGCATTGATCTGCTGCGCCTGTTGATCGGGGATAGGGTCGGCGTTCGCCCCTTTCACCTCATCCACCTTCAAAACAATGCGGCTGGTGCCATCACCCGGTGTGACGGTGACCAGGCTTTTGTCGCCTTTGAAGCCAGCGGCAACGGCCGATGCCGGCAGACCGGGCTCCCGGCCATTGCGCGCCAAGGAGGCCGATGTTTTTACCTCAGCCCCAGCCTCTTTGGCGAGGTCTGCGAGGCTTTGTCCGGCTTTCGTGGCTTTCGCCATGGCGTCGGCTTTCGCTTCGATGGCCTTTTGAATTTCGGCCTTCATCCAGTCCTCTGCGACTTTTGCTTTTACTTCCGACAAAGAGCGTTCTCGTGTGGCGGTGATCTCAAGCGTGTCGACCCAAGTAAACCCGTTGGGCTGGCTT
Source organism: Pseudomonadota bacterium (assembly GCA_038530365.1). GTDB lineage: Bacteria > Pseudomonadota > Alphaproteobacteria > Rhizobiales > Rhizobiaceae > Pseudahrensia. Next base: position 3,841 of record JBCBCT010000026.1, read on the forward strand.
TCGATGGCCGGCGCGCGACCGCCAACTTCGGTGCGGAACGCTTCTCGCAGGACGGAGCTTGATTCGGGAATGTCGGTGATGGTTTTGCCGTTTTTATCGCGGCCCCGAGCGTCCACGGCGTCGATGATGCGCACCTCCAGCCCGGCAGATTTGGCTGCTTCCTGCAAGCTGACACGACCGGCGCGCGCATCTTCAATCCGCTCTTGGAGTTCATTGATGCGGTCGGCGGCAGCGCGCAGGGCCAAATCTTTGCGAATGTCAGCGGCGACATCTTCAAGGGGCGTGACGTTGGCATTCACAACTTCTGACACCCGGATCATTGTGGGACCAAACGGACCTTGGATCACTTCGCTGACGGACCCGGGCTTCAAGTCAAAGGTAGTTTTGGCAAACAGTTCGTTGGTTTTCCCCAAAAGCTGCTCCCGCGACACCAGGCCGAGATCGGCATCGTCGACGGTGCGGCCATTTTCCTGCAACACGGTTTCAAAAAACCCGCCTTCTGCCAGCGTCTTCTTCGCAGCCTCTGCCTTTTCAACAGATGTGAAAACGATCTGCTGAACGCGCCGCTGTTCAGGTTTTTTGTAAGCGTTCTGGCGCGAATCGTAGTCGCGTTTTACCTGCTCGTCGGTGATCGCTTTTTCATCCGCCAGTGTCGCCGGCGTCATGTGAAGAATAGCGATCTTCCGATATTCCGGCGCGTCGTAGGTTTTTTTGTTAGCAGCAAAATAGGTGTCCAACTGCGCATCGCTCGCCGCCGCTGGCTTTTCGATGTTTTTCTCATTCAGCACCACATAGGAAAAAACGCGTTGTTCCGAGGCGTAGGCGTTCAGCGCTTCATCAAAAGCCTTGGGAAGGATCGATCCCGCCGCCACCGCTTGGGTGACCTGGTTGCGCACGGCGGAAGAGTTTTGCGCCGAAATAAAATCAGCTTCCCGCATTTGAGCGTTAAAGATGGCGCGTTGGAATGTCTGGCGATTGAACTTGCCAGTGCTGTCGTGGAACGCCGGGTTTTCAGCAATCATCCGCGCTAGAGTTTCGCTGGACAGTGCCAGGCCGCTTTCGCGAGAAAACTCATCCAGTGTTGCAAAGGAGATCACATTGCTGAGGGTCAACTGCTCAACGCCAAACACCCGGGCCTGCGCTGGCGTCAGTCGTTGGCCGGTCTGGCGCTGGATGTTGGCAAGGTTGCGGTTGTAAGTGGCCATATAGTCAGTGGGAGACACCACGGTGTCGCCAACCTTCGCAACCGTAAACGCGCTTTGCCCGCTCAACATGCTGCCGGACATGCCCCAAACCGCAAAACTGAGGATCAAAAGACCCAGAAGAATTTTGGCGATCCAGCCACCGACAAAGGAGCGGAGAGATTCAAGCACGGTAAAGCCTCATGTGACGCGAGTAGGGGCCGAGTTTGCCGCACCACGCACGGCTCGCTCGTTCGACGCAAACATACGGATGCCGCATCGCCGCTTCAAGCGCACTTGGTGCACAACAGCCGATGGAATGCACACAAATCCGTTGGGACGCTCAAAATGGCGGTTGTGAGCGCTATGAGCGTTCACATTGCCTTGTCTCTTCATTTGTTTATGACGCTTCTCAAACCTTGCCGCCCCAAATCGGGGGGCCACCTTCGCACAAGAGACCCAACCATGACGCCAGACATTAAGCCCCTCGTTGCGGGAAACTGGAAAATGAATGGCGTGCGGGACCAGCTGGATCAGCTGGCCCTGACGGCGCGGGGCGTTGATGACGCCCTGGCGGCGAAGGTGGATGTGGTGGTCTGTCCGCCGGCCACGCTTCTTTATGTGGCGACGACCATTAGCGAGGACACGCCCCTGATGGCCGGAGGGCAAGACTGCCATCCCAATGCAAAAGGTGCCCATACCGGCGACATTTCCGCTGAAATGATCGCCGATTGTTTTGCGGAATACTGCATCGTCGGCCACAGCGAACGCCGCACTGACCATCGGGAAACTGATGCCGAGATCGCAGCCAAGGCGGAAGCCTGTTACCGCGCCGGCCTGACGGCCATCATTTGCATTGGCGAAAGCGAACAGGACTATGACCGCGGCGAGGCGAAGGCCGTGATCAAGCGCCAGTTGCTGGGGTCCGTGCCCGCCGGTGCGACGGAGAAAAATACGATCATTGCTTACGAGCCGGTTTGGGCCATCGGCACCGGAAAGACCCCAAGCCCCGACGATGTGCGCGCCATCCATGCCTTCATCCGAAACCATTTGGCGGAGCACCTTCGGGGGCCGGGGGAGCGCATGCGCATTCTTTACGGTGGTTCGGTGAAACCGGGAAATGCCGCGGATCTTCTGTCGGTCGCCAATGTGGACGGCGCGCTGGTGGGCGGCGCGAGCCTCAAAGCGGAAGATTTTCTGGGCATTTGCGAAGTGTATCGCGGCCTCGCCTAAGAGATTTTCCAATTCACGATGCAGCCGCGCGCCTTGGCAAAGCGCTTCGCTGTCATTAGGTATCCCCCAACAAGAATGTCGGTGCAAGCGCATCCTGTCGGAACGCCGCCGATTCACACGCACTCAGTCTGCCCCAGTGGCGCATCAAAGACGCGGATATTCGTCCATGACCACCGTTCTCATCACCGTCCACATCATGCTGGTTATCGCGCTCATCGTGCTGGTCCTGCTGCAACGCTCCGAAGGCGGTGCGCTGGGCATCGGTGGAGGTGGCGGCGGAGGCGGCGGTGGCGGTGGCTTCATGTCTGCCCGTGGCGCGGCCAACGCGCTGACCCGCACAACAACAATTATCGCGGCGGGCTTTTTCGTAACCTCCATCGCGCTGGGCGTGATCGCCAAAAACGAAAATCCGACCAATGATGTGCTGCGTCAGGTCGAGGGTGTGCAAACGGGCGTTCCGAACCAAAGCGGAACCCCAACGGCTCCCTCTGCTGGTTCCCTGCTGAACGATCTGCAAAACGAAGGCAATTCAGCCTCCGGCGTGCCCTCCAGCGAGTAATCGCGCTGGCCCTTGGGACACGTTCACGGGGACGCGTGAAAACGCGAAGGCCATGCGGCTAGGTGGATAGGGAGTTCGGTGCTGATTGGCGTGGAGCTTGGCCCCACCGTTCATCCACAGCTCCTTTTTCAAAAAAGAGCCAGACGCCAGTTGGCGAATCTACTCTGCCGCATTAAGGCGTAAGTCCCATGGCGCGATATGTATTCATCACCGGCGGCGTGGTTTCTTCCCTTGGCAAGGGCCTTGCATCCGCCGCTCTAGGAGCTCTTTTGCAGGCGCGAGGATACCGCGTTCGCCTTCGCAAACTTGACCCCTACCTCAACGTCGATCCCGGCACGATGTCACCCTATCAGCACGGCGAGTGCTTCGTGACTGATGATGGCGCGGAAACCGACCTCGACCTCGGCCATTACGAGCGGTTCACGGGGCGTCCGGCCAATCAGGCGGACAACATCACCACCGGCCGCATCTATCAGGACATCATCGCCAAGGAGCGCCGGGGCGACTATCTTGGCGGCACCGTGCAGGTCATCCCCCACGTCACCAACGCGATCAAAGAGTTCGTGCTGGACGGAAACGAAGGCTACGACTTCGTGTTGGTGGAAATCGGCGGCACGGTGGGAGACATTGAAGGCCTGCCGTTCTTTGAGTCCATCCGCCAATTGGGCAATGATCTGCCGCGCCGCGCCTGCATTTATCTGCATCTGTCCTACATGCCGTATATCGCAGCTGCGGGGGAGTTGAAGACCAAACCCACCCAGCATTCGGTCAAGGAATTGCGCTCAATCGGCATCCAGCCCGACGTGCTGTTGGTGCGGGCCGACCGTGAAATCCCGCTGGAAGAGCGGCGCAAGCTCGCCCTTTTCTGCAACGTACAGTCCGAAGCGGTGATCCAGGCCCTCGACGCGAAGTCGATTTACGACGTGCCCATGGCCTACCATCGCGAGGGCTTGGACCAGCAGGTGCTCGATGCGTTTGGAATTGATCCGGCCCCCGCTCCCAATATGGCCGTCTGGGAGGAGATCTCCCACAAGGTCCACAACCCCGAGGGCGAAGTCACCATCGCCATCGTCGGCAAATACACGGTGCTCAAGGACGCTTATAAAAGTCTGATCGAGGCACTGGTCCATGGTGGTCTCGCCAATGGCGTGAAAGTGAACCTGGAATGGGTGGAATCGGAGATCTTTGAAACAGAAGACCCCACAGGCCACCTCGCCGGTGTGGATGGGATCCTGGTTCCAGGTGGATTTGGCGAGCGGGGCAGTGAGGGCAAAATCCGTGCAGCCACCTTTGCCCGCGAACAGAGGGTTCCGTATTTCGGCATCTGCTTTGGTATGCAAATGGCCGTACTCGATGCGGCCCGCAATTTGGTGGGCATCGAAAACGCCTCATCAACGGAGTTTGGCGAGACGAGCGAACCCGTGGTCGGCCTCATGAAGGAATGGCTTAAGGGCAACCAGCTTGAAAAGCGGGAAGCTGCCGGTGATCTCGGCGGCACGATGCGTTTGGGCGCCTATCCCCACCCGTTGAAGGCGGGCTCCCATATTGCCGAAATATACGATGCCAAAGAGGTCTCCGAACGCCACCGTCACCGTTATGAGGTGAATGTGGCCTATAAAGAGCGCTTGGAAGAGGCCGGTCTTATCTTTTCTGGCATGAGTCCCGATGGCCTTCTGCCAGAAACCATCGAATACCCCCGCGATGTGCACCCTTGGTTCATCGGCGTGCAATACCACCCGGAGCTAAAGAGCCGGCCTTTCGCGCCTCATCCGTTGTTTGCCAGTTTCGTGGCCGCTGCCAAGGAACAAAGCCGCTTGGTGTGATCGGCGGCCAATTCTGGAGCCATTCCTCGCTCCGCGAAGCCTCTATACCCTCAGCGTCGGTAGTGCGGCCAACTTAGTCTTGCCGCAGCGGAGTGGGAACAAGTCGTTGGAACGAGTAGAAATCGTTAAATGGATTGCGACGGTCATCCAACTCATCGGCTACGGGCTCACCGGCTTGAATGTTGTTCCTTGGAATGTTTTGGCCTTCGTGATCGGCATCGCGCTATGGTTCATTGTCGGAGTAATGTGGAAAGACCGTGCGATCATGGTCGTTCATATCGGCGCTTTCATCGCAATCGTTGCCGGCTATTTGGGTTCTTAGCTCCGCCTCATTGGCCTCTCGATCACGCGGTCTAAGCCGCCACCACGCGAAGGCCCTCTGTGGGCGCATGGCCAGCCGCCACCTTGCGCGCCAGATCGATTTTCAAAAGCGCGGACAGGGCAACCGCAATGCTGGGCTTTTTGCGCTGCAACGCTTCAATATCCGCCCGCTCCCAATAGATGTAGCGACACTGGTCTGATGTGGTGATGGTGGCGGTCGCAGGGCAGTCCAACACCAATGAGACTTCCCCAAGGAAACTCGGCGCTTCAATGCTAAACCGGCGTCCGTGCTTTTCGCCGCCGACGGTCCCGCTCAAAACGTAATAAAGCCGATTATTGTCCTGATTTTCATGGGTCAGCACGGTCTCCCCATCGCCGCGCTGCCAGTGAGCGAGAGCCATGAGCCGTCGAAACTCCCCGGGGGCCAAGCCCACAAAAGCATCAAACAGTTGGCGCTCTTCAGCACCCATTGTGAAGGTGCTGCGTTCCCGAATGATTTGGACGATTACGACGAAATTCACCACCGCCATGAGAATGCTCCACAGCGCCGCTTCCCAAAGCGGGGTGTCCACCACGATCAGATAGTAGGTGATGTAAAAGCCTGTGCCGGCCAGAATGAGCAGTCGCAGATAGAGCTGATCGCGGATGCCAAGGGCAATGACGTAGCAAATCGCAGCTGCGTGAACGTAGAGGCTTGGGGCGGTGAGGATGTCGAGCATTGGGGCGTTCGCTCTGGATCGGGCGCTTTCAATGGCGCGGGGGTGATCAGCCTATAATCCGCCCCTGGTGCCACGACTGTGCCCGAATGCTCACATTGGCTGTGTGAGACCATCCAAAGAGCGTCTGGATCAAAAATCGCGAGAGCGACTGCTGCCCATGACTTCGAATTCCTTTTCAGGTTTTTTCTCTGTCAAGGAAAGCCACGAGGCCCGCAGCATGAAAAAAGCCAGCACGCCAACCCCGGCGACCCAAAGATGGCGGTGTTCGACGAACAGCGGCTCAACAGCCCATTGATAGCAGAACCACGCCGCAACCAAGCCGAGCCCGCCGGTGATGCCGCCTATGAACAGGGTGATCAAACGTTCAACCAACCCACCGCTGCCGATGTTTCTGGACGCCATGGCTTTTCTCCTCAAAAGGGTAAGCCAAGCCTAAACCTGCGGGATTGATGGACCGTTTCCAGAATCGCTCAATTTGAATCAAAAAGCCCGCAGCGAAAGGATCACAACGGGCTCTGTTAGGTGATTGTAATGGCGCGGTGTTTACCGGCCGGTGCCACCTGGGAAATTGCGGATTTCGTCGAAGCTGCGGCCTCCGTAATTGAAGCCACGGCGATAATAGCGACCGCGATAGTAGCGGCGATGACCTCGGTAATAGCGGCGTTTGTAGTAGCGACCCCGGTAATACCGACCCCGGTAATAACGACGATGCCCACGAGCGATGCCTGCGCCAATGATTGCGCCCGCGATTAAGCCACCGACCACAGCTGCGCGGCGGCGGCGTTTGTGGTGCACGGGAACTGCTGTCGTCATTTCAAGACCCGTCACGGGAGCGCGAAACGAGGCCGCTTGAGCTGGCGTGAGGGTCGCAAGGGCCGTCGCGAACGAAATCGCAAAGGCGAAAAGTTGAGCCAGTCTTTTCATAAGGAACAATCCTGCGTGTGAGAGTTGGATTTGGGCCTGCCGTGTACGCTGAAACATTAACCTAACCTGAACGCCACACGCTCCGCTCGCCTCCGCAGCGAACAAATTTTCTAATCACTGGAGCCTGAAACGGCGCTTTCCGACAGGGTTTGCGCCAAAAACGGTATTTGAAAAAACAAAATTTCCTTCACCCCTTCATTTTGGAACGCGGTTCCTCAGATATTTGATCATCGGTTTCTACCTTGTGGGCGTCAAACGAAAGGACGTCCCGTGTTCCAACGTCACAAGCCCTCGCAGAAAACCGAGCCCTCGCACAAAACCGAAATCGGCTCGGCGAACGCCAAGGACGATGCCTGCAAGCGTGTTGGCAGTTTTGAGGCCACCGCCAACGAGCGCTTGGATGTCTTCCCCGCATTCTTCAAAACAAAGGGTCGGACGGTCGTCATTGTGGGCGGCGGTGAGGAAGCAGCCTCCAAGATTCGCCTGCTGGGCGAAACCAGTGCTGCCCTGCGCGTGATCGCCGAAACAGTGGAACCATCGACCCGCACGGTTATGGAAGCCTCTGGCGCTGAATGGGTGGCCGAGCCGTTTGCCTTTGAACATATTGCCGACGCGGCCCTCGTCTTCACCGCCCAAGAGACCGAAGAGGCCGACGCGCTGGTGGTGGAAGCCGCCCGCATGGTGGGCGTGCCCGTCAACGCCGTCGACCGTCCCCATCTTTGCGATTTTATCACGCCTTCGTTTGTGAACCGCGCACCGGTTGTGGTTGCAATTTCCACCAATGGCACAGCGCCTGTGCTGGCCCGCCGCTTGAAGGCAACGATCGAAAGACTGCTCCACCCGCGCTTGGGCAAATTGGCCCGCTTTGCCGATGCCTTTCGCCCGGCGGTGGCTCGTGTGTTGTCCAATGGGCGCGACCGTCGTCTGTTTTGGGAACGTTTTTTCGACGGCCCGCCTGCGAAAGCTGCGCTGGAGGGCAACATGGAAGCCGCCTGCGAAGCATCCCGCACATTCCTGACCGAGCCTAAAAGAGAGGCAAAAGGGTCCGTCGCTTTGGTGGGGGCGGGTCCGGGGTCTGAAGATTTGCTGACCCTGCGCGCCCACCGTTTGCTGCAAAACGCCGACGTGGTGCTCCACGATGCATTGGTGCCTGCGGAAGTGGTTCGTTTGGCCAGGCGCGACGCGTCCATCGTGTCGGTGGGCAAACGCAAGGGCTGCCACTCGAAGTCCCAGGAGGAGATCAATCGGCTTATGGTTGATACGGCAGCTGAGGGTTTAAAAGTTGTCCGTCTTAAAGCCGGTGATCCCATGGTGTTTGGCCGGGCAGGGGAAGAGATCGCCGCCCTGCGCAACGCCAACATCGCTTATGAAATCGTGCCCGGTGTCACAGCGGCGTTGGCGGGCGCCGCCGAGGCTGAAATTCCACTCACTCTGCGTGGGACGGCGTCTTCCGCCGTTTTCACCACGGGCCACGATTTGAAGGGCGACCATCTTCCCGATTGGGCCGGCCTTGCCCTGCAAGGGGCCACCGTGAGCGTCTACATGGGTCGCACGGTTGCCAAAACCGTAGCCAGCCGCCTCGTCGATGCCGGTCTTTCTGATGCCACGCCCGTCGCAGTGCTCGAAAATGTGGGCCGAAGCGACGCCCGCCGCTTGGTCGGCACGTTGCGTGATCTTGAAGCGCAAACGCCCGATTCAAACAGCACGGCGGCTGCTTTGATTATGATTGGCGAGGCCGTGGCCTCCGCAAATCTGTCCCGCTGTGAACTCCTGTCTTCGGCCAAAGCCGAGCAACCCACAACAAACCTATCGCAAACCCAACTTGGAGAAGTCGCATGAGCGTTTTGAAAACCCCCGTCGTGTTCACCGCAAACCGTCTGCTGGACGGAGAGGTCGTCTGGCTTGGCCGCGGCGGCACCTGGGTGGAGCGGGTTGATCTGGCTTTTTTGGCCAAGACCGAAAGCGAAAGCGCAGCTCTTGCTGAGATCGCCCAGCAGGCGGATGCCGACAATATCGTCGTCGAGCCCTACGCCATCGAAGCAAACGTGGAGCAGGGGGTGATCACCCCCGTTCGATTCCGCGAGCGCATCCGGGCCGCCGGCCCGACCATTCGTTTGGACCTTGGAAAACAGGCGCAAAGCGAACGCCACGCCGCTTAAAAGCGCGCCAGCGTTTGCAACAAGAAGCCATAGGATTTTGTCGCCATGTATCGCTACGATCAGTTTGACCATGACTTTGTGAAGGCGCGGGTCGCGCAATTTCGCGATCAGGTGAACCGCCGCGTGTCCGGGGAATTGTCGGAAGACAATTTCAAGCCCCTGCGCCTGCAAAACGGCGTCTATCTACAACTCCACGCCTACATGCTGCGGGTGGCGATCCCCTATGGCACCCTCAACAGCGCTCAAATGCGGATGCTAGCCCATATCGCGCGCAAATATGACCGCGACTACGGCCACTTCACCACCCGCCAAAACATCCAGTACAATTGGCCGAAGCTCGAGGACATTCCAGACATTCTGGACGATCTCGCTTCCGTGGAAATGCACGCCATCCAGACGTCTGGAAACTGCATTCGCAACGTCACCGCAGACCATTTCGCCGGTGCCAGCGCCGATGAGGTCGCCGACCCGCGCCCCTATGCAGAAATCCTGCGCCAGTGGTCCACCGTGCACCCGGAGTTTTTGTTCCTGCCGCGCAAGTTCAAAATTGCGGTCATCGGTTCCCCGAACGACCGCGCAGCGATGCAGTTTCACGACATTGGCCTGGAAGTGAAGCGCAACGAAGAGGGTCAATTGGGCCTCGGGGTATATGTCGGCGGCGGCCTTGGCCGGACGCCCATGATCGGCAAGAAGATCCGCGATTTCGTCGCCGAAGAGGACATGCTGAGCTACTGCGAGGCGATCCTGCGGGTCTACAGTCTCTACGGTCGGCGGGACAACAAATACAAAGCCCGCATCAAAATTCTCGTCCACGAGACGGGATTGGACACGTTGAAAAAAGACATCGAAGCGGAATTCGAGCGCATTCGCGGCAGTGAATTGAAACTGCCGGAAGCGGACGTCGCCGCCATCAAAGCCTATTTTGCCGAACCCAATTTCGCCGCCTTGCCGCAAACCAGCGCGGCGCTGGACGCACGCAAACAGACCGACCCATCCTTCGCCCGCTGGGTGAGCCAGAATGTCGAGCCTCATAAGACGAGCGGATACGGCATCGTCACCGTGGCCGTGAAGGGCGCAGGCGAAGCCCCCGGTGACGCCACCAGCGCACAGATGGACACCCTGGCTGATCTCGGCGCGCGGTACTCATTTGATGAGTTGCGCATCAGCCATATCCAAAACGTTATCCTCCCCCACGTGCGGTTGGATGATCTGCCGGCGGTCTATGACGCGCTGGTGGCAGCGGCTCTGGCAAATCCCAATGCAGGGCTCATCACCGATATGATCGCCTGCCCGGGCCTCGACTATTGCGCGCTGGCGACGGCCCGTTCGATCCCGGTGGCGCAGGACATTTCCCACCGGTTTGAAGACCTCGATCGTCAAAATGAGATCGGCGATCTACAGATCAAAATTTCCGGTTGCATCAACGCCTGCGGCCACCACCATGTTGGCCATATCGGCATTTTGGGTGTCGAGAAGCGGGGCGAGGAACTCTACCAGGTCACCTTGGGCGGTTCGGGGGATGAACACGCGGCCATCGGGCAGATCATCGGGCGCGGCTTTGCGGCAAACGAGATCACCGACGCTGTGGAAACTGTCGTCGACACCTACCTCGCGCGCCGTATGTCGGACGATGAAACCTTCATCGACACTTATCGGCGGTTGGGGCCTGGACCGTTCAAAGAAGCGCTCTATCCACCCACGCCCACCCCCGCACCATCAAGGGAGGCTGCATGATGGCCACTCTGTTTCAGGGAACGACGGTTGTTGAAGACACGTTTTGGGCCGTCGAAGGCGACCAGCCTATCGCCGAAGGCGAAGACATTATCGTGCCGCTCGCCTATTATCAGAGCCATCGCGATGCTCTGCGCGGTCGCAATCATGGCAAACTAGGTCTGCGGCTTGAGGCCGGAGATAATCTTGAATCAATTGCTGAGGAAATCGACGCTTTCGATTTGATTGGACTCGATTTTCCCAGTTTTGCGGACGGTCGCAGTTTTTCAAAAGCGCGGCTGTTGAAAGATCGTTTGACGTTCAAAGGCGAGTTGCGCGCCCTCGGCGATATCCGCATCGACCAAGTGGGCCACATGCGCCGCTGCGGCTTTGACACTATGCTAGTCACGCATCAGCCAACAATCGATGCTTTGATGCATGTCAAAGATCCTGCATTGTCAGTATACTATCAACCGGCCATGGCCGCGGACGAAGAGAGAGCCGGTCCGCGCTCATGGACACGCCGCACCGCGTGACGGTGCACCACAGTTGGCCATCCCAAACGGGAAAGCCCCAAAACGGCAGGCCCCAAAATGGCAAGCCAGCAATTCTCAAGGACGGCTCTATGTATATCCACGTCACCGCACCCGATGGTCGCACAGCAAAACTTGAAGCCCTCGAGGGATTTCGGGTTATGGAAGTTATCCGCGATTGGGCTTTTGAAACCGGCATCGGTGTGGTGGCAGAATGCGGCGGAGCCTGCGCCTGTGGCACTTGCCATGTCTATGTGGACCCAGATTGGTCCGCCGTGCTGACCCCGGCCTTGGATGAAGAAGAGGACCAGTTGGACGAGACCCCAAAGGTCGAAGCCAATTCCCGCCTGTCCTGCCAAATTTTGATGCGAGCAGATCTTGATGGCCTTCGCGTCACCCTAGCGGACGACGCGTTTCAGCCCGTCAAAGTCGAAGAGCCAGAGGCGGCATAATCGTTTCAAAGCAGTGTCTGGTGTGAGGGTCGGCTTGAGCCTCACGGTACATCGATACCTTTCACATCCACCGGTGTCCGCATGATGATCTCGCGGTGGGGGAAGGGGATGGCAATGTCGTTTTCTTTCAGCACATCCCAGATCGCCAACATCACCTGACCGCGAATATTTGTCAGACCGTTTTGCGGATCGCTGATCCAAAAGCGGGCGATGAAATTGAGGGACGAATCCCCAAATTCCGTCAGCCAGCACACCGGCGGCTTGACCCCGTCCACCCGTTCAACCTTGGCAATCGCTTCTTTGACCAAACGGGTTACGGCATGGGGATCGCTGTCATAGGCAACGCCGAAGGTTACATCGAGCCGCACGAGCTTGTCGGTGAAGGACCAGTTGACGACCTGCGTTGTGATGAAATCCTCGTTGGGAATGAGAAATTCCCGTCCATCGCGGGTCACCACCGAGACGAAGCGCGAGCGCAACTCGCGGATCCAGCCAAACGTCTCCCCAAGGGAAATCGTGTCCCCCGGCTTGATCGATTTATCGAGAAGAATGATGACGCCCGAAATAAAGTTCGACACGACCTTTTGAAGGCCAAAGCCGAGACCCACACCGACAGCACCGGAAAAAATCGTCAAAGCCGTCAGATCAACCCCAACCGCATTCAGCGCGACGACAACGGCCAGGATCACGAACAGGATCTTGAGGCATTTGCCGATCAGCACCTGGAGGGATGGCGTAAGATCGGGAAGCGCCTTGACCCGCCGTTCTGCATAATTGCCAAGGTTCACCGCAAACCATGTTAGCCCAACAATCAAAGCGACGCCTTGCAGCAGAAGAAGCGCGGAAATGCGCAGATCGCCAATGGAGAATGCCAGCCGGTCCAGCGCACCCATGGCGTCGTCAAGAGTCCCGGTGAGGTTCAATGCCACCGTGGTCCAAGCGATGAAGGCCACAAAGCGCGCGATGCTGCGCGACCGGATGATCCGCGAAAGAACGGCAATGGTGAGCCAGGCCGCCGACAACGAGAACGCGAGATTGAGAAAGAACGCGCGCGACGGCCAGGTGCTGCTGGAAATGATGAGATAGGCCGCACCTGTTAGCCCAGTGAAAACAATCCACTCCACGCGGCGCAACAGCGCCGCCAGCAGCCGTAAAAAACCGGGGTTTATGCTGAGCCCGCGCACCCAGGCTTCCAGCGGCGGTTCAATGCGTTTGGCAATTAGATGCGCAATGAGAAACGACGCGACGAGAATGAACGCCTGATAGAGCGTCCATGGCTGGAAAAAGACGTCCCAGGCCCGCAGGGCCATCGACTGTGCGCTGTCAACAAGCGGAGCAAGATTCTCCAACACAGCGCTTAGTCTTTGTCCCGCATGGGCCGAACAAGCCCTTCCTGCGCGACGCTGGCCACAAGCCTGCCGGACTGGTCATAAATTGAGCCCCGGTTGAACCCCCGTGCGCCGCCGGTGAACGGCGCATCCATGGAATAAAGATGCCATTCGCTGAACTCCACCGGTGCGTGGAACCACATCGCGTGGTCGAGGCTCGCCGTCATCACCCGACTGCGCATCCACGTGAGGCCGTGGGGCCGCATCGATGATCCCAACAAGTTCATGTCAGAGGCATAGGACAACAGGCATTGTTGCACGGCGGCGGGTGCGCCCTTGGCGCCGGGCATGCGGAACCAAAGCTGATTGGTATCGGACAGCGGTTTTGGATCGAATTGATCCATCGGTTCCACTTCGCGCACCTCGATGGGACGGGGGCGAAGGAAATCATCCCGCCGTTTTTCGTTCACCTTGTGGGCCACCGCCTCGCGCAATTCCTGCCGCGATTTGAGCCCTTCGGGCCCTTTCACCGCCGGCATAGGGTGTTGATAGTCGTATCCGTCCTCATCAATGTGGAACGATGCCGACAGGCTCAAGATTTGCTTGCCGTGCTGCATGGCCACCACCCAGCGTGTGGTGAAGCTGCCGCCATCACGGGACAAATCCACGTGGTAGATGACGGGTATGGCGGGATCGCCCGGACGCATGAAATACGCATGAAGCGAATGGCACAGTCGGTCCGGAACCGTTTTATAGGCTGCGGTGAGGGCTTGGCCGATCACATGTCCGCCAAAGATGCGCACACTGGTTTCCCCTCCAGCTCCAGTGCCGCGATAAAGGCATTGGTCGAGGGTTTCTAGTTCCAGCAGTTTGAACAACTCTTCGGCGTCGTCGGCCATGGGTGCGGTCTTTCCCGTTCTGTTTTCTGCGTTGGTTTTGCCAAACGGGGCCCTAGCCGTCAAAGCCCCCAAACCGCCGGTTTAGTTTGCGCATACCGCCGATCCAGCGGTCATAATTTTCGGTCTTGTTTTGCATGTAACTGCGCACCTCAGGGTGGGGCAGGACGAGGAACGTTTCCTCGCGGATCACCTGAACGCAGGCCTCAGCCACGGGTTCGGGCTCCATCATGCCGTCGATGGACGCGACGTGGTCTTCATGGCCTTTGGTCATCTCGGTGCGCACCGCTTGGGGGCAAAGAACCGACACCTTAATGCCGTCATCGCCATGGGTGAGGGCGATCCATTCCCCGAACGCAACGGCTGCATGTTTTGTGACCGCATAGGGCGCTGAGCCAATCTGCGACAGGAGGCCCGCCGCCGAAGCCGTGTTCAACAAATAGCCGCCGCCCCGCGCTTTCATTCGTGGGATCAGGTGCCGCGCCGCATAGACATGGGCCATGAGATTGATGTCCCAAATCCGCTGCCAGTCTTCGTTGGGCACCTCTTCGCCGCCGGGAATGGATATGCCGGCGTTGGAACAAAACAGATCGATGGGGCCGTGGTCCGCCTCCGTCGTTTCGATCAATGAGGCTATGGCTTGTTCGTCAGCGACATCGCATGTGGCCGCCACGCCGCCGCAAAGCGCAGCGGTTTTCTGAACGCCCTCTTCGTCAACATCCGCGCACACAATGGCGGTAGGCTTTTCTGCTGCAAACCGCACGCACAAGGCCCGTCCAATACCGCTGGCCGCCCCCGTGACCACGATGATTCGATCTTTCAACTCCAAAGCCCAACCTCCTCAAAGGACTCGCAATTCGCCGCTCAACCTGATTCACAACGTGAAGAGACACAAGGGGTGCCTCAAAGCACCGTGTGACGATCAAAACAGCGCCGCATCTTTCGACAGGCATTTGGCGCGCAACGCCCGGCGATCCGTTTTATCCGTCGCTCCGCGGGGCAATGGGTCGTGGCCGATCCAATAGTGCTCTGGGATTTTGAACTTGGCGATATAATCCATCAGGAAAGCCGACAGCTCTTCCGCTTTGGCGGTTTCCCCCGGTTTGAGCTGAACCCCCGCGCCGACAACTTCACCCAACCGCTCATCGGGAACGGAAAACACCCCCGCTTCCAAAACCGCCGGATGTCGGTGAAGCGCGCCCTCCACATCGAGGCAGGCGATGTTTTCACCCCCGCGAATAATGATGTTCTTCTTGCGATCAACGATGGTGACATAACCTTCGTCATCCACCATCGCGAGATCACCGGTGCGCAGCCAGCCGTCGGCCAGCACCTCAGCGGTCGCTTCGGGCTGGTTGAGATAACACCGCATGTTGGCAGCGCTTTTGACCGTCAGTTCGCCCACTGCGCCATTGGGCATCTCAGCCCCATCGTCATCCAGAATTTTCAGCGCTTGGATGGGCGGATAGAGCCGCCCGGCAGCACCGGGGCGGGCAACATAGTCCGGCCCGCCAATACCAAGTCCTACGGCATTGGTTTCCGTCATGCCCCAACCTGAGGCGACGGACGAATGAGGGAAAGCCTCTTGCAATTCATCCACCTGTGCCGCCGGTCGTTTTGCCCCGCCCGATCCAAGAAATTGTAACGAGGGCAAGGTGGTGCCGAGCGCCTGCGCCGCCACTTTGAGTTCCGCCGACTGCGTCGGCACGCCTAAGAAGCGGGTGATCTGTTCGCGGTCGATGATCTGCGCAGCTTCCTCGGCATTCCACTTGCCCATCAGCACAATCTTTGCCCCCATGGGCAGGCTGAGCAGGAACATCGGGTGTGTGGCTGTCACGTGGAAAAGCGGGGTAACGATCAAACAGGCCTGCTTAACCGGTGCGGGCAGCTCAACATCCGCCGGTGCCATCAGCGGCAGGCAATGGTTGGCGCAGTGCCAGGAGTAAACCGCGCTCACGGCCCCGCGGTGGGTTTGCACAACGCCCTTGGGATGGCCCGTGGTTCCGGAGGAATACATGATGGCAAAATCATCATCGGTATCGATCGTGGCCGGTTGCCAATCGATATTTGCCCCTTGATCGGAGAGGTGCGCGCCCGCGAGGCCATAATAGTCGGGCACGGTTTGGCCGGTTGCATCGCGAACGCCCACAAGAGCGAGATCCAGTGGGCCCTCCAGCGGCCGCAACCGCGCCAAGCGTTGAGCATCGGCAAAGACCAGTTTGGCGTCGGAGTCTTTCAGCGCGTAGTCGAGTTCTTCCGTCGTCCACCAGCCGTTCAAAAACACGATCACGCCGCCTGCCGCTGAAACCGCCATCATGAGGATCAGCATTTCCGGCAGATTGCGCATGGCCAGCGCCACCCGCGTGCCGGGCTGAACGGAAAACTGCGATTGAAGCGCAGCGGCCAGAGTGCCGACCGCTTTGGAAAATTCGTCAAACGTCCACCGCTCATCGCCGAAAACGAGATAATCATCCGCCCCGTCCCCATGGGCGGCGCGCACGTGCTTCAGCAGGTCTGGCACCGTTTTTGGGGCATTGGTGAACACTGGATAAGTCACGCCGCGAATGGTGGCTTCGCCGAGCGCAAATTGCGGGTCTGTTTTAACCAGATGCGCAGCAGCATCTTCAAGCGAGAGGCCGCGCAGAGGGGTCTGGTGATCGTTTGTCGCAGTGGCGGAAAGAGGAGTGTTGGTCATCGCTTAGCGCCCCTCAAAACTGGGTTTTTGCTTGTTCAAAAAGGCTTCGATCCCGTGCGGCCCGTCCCGTGTGGTCATCATGGCGGCAATGCTGACAGCCTCTTTGTCGAGCTGCGTTTCCGCCGTTTCCCCAAATGCTGTGTGCAACAGACGCTTTGCGCCACCATAGGCTTTGGTGGGCCCGTCCGCGAACGAACGCGCCATGTTGCGCGCTTCATCTTGGAGCGCATCGGCCGGAACAGTCCGCGTGACCAGACCCCATGCGCAAGCCTCGTCGGCCGTCAGCACACGGTTGGTCAGCACCAATTCCTTCGCGCGCAACAGGCCGATATGTTTGGCCAGAAAATACGTCGACGCTCCATCCGGGGTGAGTCCGGAGGCGGTATAGGCGGACACGAATTTGGCTTTGTCGGACGCCAAAATGATGTCCCCGGAGAGCGCAAGGGAAAATCCGCCGCCGCCTGCCGTGCCGTTCACCGCCACGATGAGCGGCGCATCCATGGTTGAAAAGCGGATCACCGCTGCATGGAGTAGCGTCGCCATTTTCAAAATATGCGCCGGTTGCCGGTCGCCTGCGCCGTGCATCTCTTCAAGGTCGCCGCCACCGCAAAACAGCTTGCCTGTGCCCGTCAGGATGACCGCGCGGATGCCATCGTTGGTATCGCATTCAAGCGCAACGGCGAGCAGTTCCTCTGCCATCCTTTCGCTGAGCGCATTGGCGTTATCGGGTCGGTTGAGTGTAATGGTGGCAATGCCATCGCCCACCGTAAACGTGATGGTTTCAAACGTCATAAAACTGTCCTCCCGCGCCGCGTCCTCTTCGCAGCGCTGGGGAGAAGGTGCCCAACCTTATGAGCCCGTTCAAGTGTGATAACGCGGCGGGCCTCGTCTCACGCCTGTTTGGGCGGGATCGCATAGGTCCCCGTAGCGTGGGCGATGCGGGTGCCTGCGACATCAACAATATCGCAGTCAAATACCATCAAGCGCTTGCCCAGTTTCAAAATCCGACCATGGCCGAAGAGGGTGCCGGGGAGGGCCTTTCGAACAAAATTGATGTTGAGATTCGTCGTCACCGCCAAGGCCTCACGGCCAACATGGGACAGACAGCAGACGTAACCGGTGATGTCGGCCAAGCAAAACAGGTTAGGGCCGGACACCGTGCCGCCCGGGCGCAAATGGCGCTCGGTGGCGTGGAACGCAACCACACACTGCCCCGGTGCGATCTCTGTGGTGACGTAGTCGGCATGGTCTTGGTTCAACTCGGGAAAAACTTCGGCGAGAAATACGTTGATTTCATCGCATGTGAGGACCGGCTTGAACTCTTCCATGATGATCCCTGTTTTTCGGCGTCTTTGTTCGTCGCATCGGGGTAGACGCAAATGTATTGCGAAAACAGCCCGCTGCCAAAAGCCCTTTCTGGCTCCGACGTGGAGTGCTAAACCGCCAGCAACCGACGATCGGCGAGACAAAGACAATAATCCATGGCCACCATTGTAAACATCAAAACGCCTGAAACACTGGCGGAGACGCCCTTAGCCTACGAGCGCCACGAGGGCGGTGTGCTGCGGATGATCTTGAACAATCCGCCCGCAAACACACTCAGCGAGGCAATGCTGGATCGCTTGCAAACAGCCCTCGACGACGCAGCAAAAGATGCTCAAACCCGCGTCATCATTCTGGCAGCCAACGGTCATCTGTTCAGCGCCGGCCATGACCTCAAAGAGATGACCCTTCACCGCGCCGACGATGACGCCGGCAAGGCCTACTTTGAGAATTTGCTGAAGCGTTGTGCAAAGGTCATGCAAACCATCGTCAATCACCCCAAGCCTGTGATCGCGGAAGTGGGAGGACTGGCCACGGCTGCCGGATGCCAGCTTGTTGCCTCCTGCGATCTCGCCATCGCCAGCGAAGATGCCACGTTTTGCACTCCCGGCGTCCATATTGGCCTGTTTTGCTCAACACCCATGGTGGCCCTGTCCCGGGCGGTCCACCCCAAACATGCCATGGAAATGCTGCTCACCGGGGAAGCCATCACCCCAAGCCACGCCCGCGAAATCGGCCTCGTCAACCGGGTCGTTCCCGCCGATTATTTGGGGCAGGTGACACTGCAATACGCCCGCAAGATCGCCGAAAAGTCGAGCCACACCCTAAAGGTCGGCAAGCAAGCCTTCTACCAACAAACTGAAATGAGCCTGGCCGAAGCCTACGCCCACACCAGCACCGTCATGGCCGAAAACATGCTCGCCAAAGACGCCGAGGAGGGGATTGGCGCATTCTTACAGGACCGAACGCCCATGTGGCGGGATGAGTGATTAAATCGCCCAATTCTTGAATTATTCATCGATCAATGCTAATTTCGGTATAAATGAGGAAGACGATGAAAAACGATACAAACACACAAAACAGGCCACGCCCCGGTCAGTATGGGCCGGAACCTATCATTCTCTAGCGCCGAAGCCGCGGCGCAGTCCATGATTTTGCCTAACGCCACGTGCGCTGCTTTTCCCTGTATCGTTCGGTGTAAGGGATGCTCGCTTTGTTCTCCAGAACGTCCATTGCGGCCTCAGCCATCACTTTGAGCTGGAAAAGCGTTTCCACCATGCGTTGTGCGAGAATCTCACGTCGCTCCTTCTTGAATTTTAGATACGACTCGCCCCTCAAATCGGAAGCAAACGCCCGAGCAATTGCCAACTGATGAAAATAGCGGACCACAGGTCGGATTTCGTCATTGGCGAGATCGTGCAGTCGGTGCACGTTTGAGGCATAAACATCCGGTTCGAGGAAAAAGCTAAAATAGGGGCTGTAGGTCTCGTCTTTCTCAAATTCCTTCGCCATCGCCTCTAGCAGGGCCTGTTTGTCCTCCCAGACTTCTAACACATACCAATGGGCTTTGATTTCAGCGTAGAGGGCATGGCGCAGGTCATTGGCATTCGACCGGCGTACCAAGGTTTGCTTGATCAGCCACGCTGTTGCCGCCAAGGTGCCCGTTAGAAAAATACCCAGAAAATTCAAAACACCTTGCACACCGGGGCCGCGCAAGTTCGGTTCCGAAATTCCCAACCAAGTGACCAAGTCTACTATCATTTAGACCGAAGGATTGCAGCTGATCTTCCTTCACAGCGTTTCACAGTCTGAGTTCCCATGCAAAACCACGACAGTTATTCCAATACCCACCTCCGCTCGGTCCTTACCGGCACCCGTTCCATTGCAATTATCGGTGCCAGTGCAAATTCTGTTCGTCCGTCTAATTTTGTCGCCCGCTACATGATTGCGAAGGGCTATGCAGTTTTTCCAATCAATCCTGGACACGCTGGAAAAGAAATCGCCGGCGCGATGACCTATGCGAGCCTCGCAGACCTACCGGGGCCGGTGGATATGGTGGACATCTTTCGTCGGGCCGAAGCGCTGCCCGGCATCGTGACGGACATCATGCACATGCCGGAGTTGCCTAAGACCGTGTGGCTGCAACTAGGCATTCGAGACGACGCTATTGCTGCCGCGCTGGAGATGGCGGGGGTCACCGTCATTCAGGACCGCTGCCCGAAAATCGAGTATGCGCGGCTGTGCGGTGAGCTTGCCTGGAACGGGGTCAATCGCGGCGTGATCTCTGCCAAAAAGCCAAAGCTGCAAAAAGGGTTCCAGCACCTGGGACTTGAGTAGGGACTGAGCATCTAACGACCGGACGGTTCCCGCCATCTTGCAGCGCCATTTGCGCGCTCTGTTTCATCCTGAATCAGAACAGGAGCTTCGCATGACAGCGCCTTGATCCGACTCCCCATTTCCTGCCCGCGCACAATTCAACCTGAATCAGAGCTTGAAGTAAAAACGGGTTGCGTTGGATTGAAACCATAAAGAACGTTGGCCTTTGACCGTGCGGGCGCGATGGTTGATAAACCAGAAGCGTGGCCACGGTCGGCAGAACTGCCGCACCGTACCCCAACGTATCATTTCGCCCCGCCAGCCCAAATTTTCGGAGACCCCATGAGCAACGAACCCGGTTTTAACACCCTTGCCGTCCATGCCGGTGCCCAGCCTGACCCCGCAACCGGGGCCCGTGTGACGCCGCTCTATCAGACCGCTTCGTTCGTTTTTGACGATGTCGACCACGCAGCCTCGCTGTTCGGTTTGCAGGCCTTCGGCAACATCTACACCCGTATCACCAATCCAACGACCGCGGTGCTGGAAGAGCGCGTCGCGGCCTTGGAAGGCGGCACGGCTGCCCTTGCGGTCGCCTCCGGCCATTCCGCCCAGCTTCTGGTCATGCACGCGTTGCTTCAGCCGGGGGACGAATTCGTAGCGGCCAAAAAACTCTACGGCGGCTCCATCAACCAGTTTGGCCAGAGCTTCAAAAGTTTCGATTGGCACGTGAATTGGGCCGAAGGTCTGACGCCGGACGACTTTGAAAAGGCGATCACACCGAAAACCAAAGCGATCTTCATTGAAAGTCTCGCCAACCCAGGCGGCGTGGTGATGGACATTAACGGCATCGCGGAAGTGGCCCGCAAGCATCACATCCCGCTGGTGGTCGATAACACCATGGCAACGCCATACCTCTGCCGCCCGATTGACCACGGCGCAGACATCGTTGTCGGGTCGCTTACGAAATTCATGGGCGGCCACGGCAATTCCATGGGCGGAATCATCGTGGACGGGGGCACCTTCGACTGGTCGAAGGATGATCGCTTTCCGATCCTGTCAGAGCCGCGCCCGGAATATAACGACATGGTCCTGCATGAGACCTTCGGCAATTTCGCCTTTGCCATCGCTTGCCGCGTTCTGGGCTTGCGCGATCTCGGCCCGGCGATCTCGCCGTTCAACTCGCTGATGATCCTCACCGGGATCGAAACGCTGCCCCTGCGCATGGAGCGGCACTGTGCAAACGCACTCAAGGTTGCCGAGTATCTTAAGTCCCACGATAAAGTTGCGTGGGTATCCTACGCCGGTTTGGAGGACGATGCGTATCACGACCTCCAGCAGCGTTACATGCCAAACGGCGGCGGTGCGGTCTTCACCTTTGGCGTCAAGGGCGGCTACCAGGCTGGCATCGACCTCGTGTCCAACGTCGAGATTTTCTCGCATTTGGCCAACATCGGTGACACCCGCTCGCTCATCATTCATCCAGCGTCCACGACGCACCGGCAGTTGGACAATGATCAGAAAGCCGCCGCCGGTGCAGGTGTGGACGTCATTCGCCTGTCCGTGGGCATCGAAGATGCTGATGATCTCATCGCGGACCTCGCCCAGGCCCTTAAGCAACTCTAGCTGCGCAAGCCAAAAAGGACTGCAAGCGTTAGGACCCCGCCATGTCGATCCCCATCACCACGACTTTTGCAGCTCTTTTCATCCTGATGGGCTTGGCGCTCACGATCCGCACCATTGGCGGGAGGCGCAATGCCGGCGTGAGCGTCGGTGATGGGGGCGACGAAACACTCCACCGCCTGATGCGCGCCCACAGCAATTTCATCGAAACTGTGCCGCTGCTACTGGTGGGCATGCTGCTCATCGAGATAAATGGCGTGGCATCATGGTGGTTGGTCCTGCTGGGCCTTGCCCTTCTGGCGGCGCGCATCAGCCACGCCATCGGCATGGAATATCGCTATCCCAACATCCCGTTTCGCCTGGTCGGCATGGCGACGACCTTGCTGGTTTTTGTGCTCGTGGCGCTGACGCTCTTGGTCCAAGTCGCCCTGGGTTAACCATGCACACGGCCTGCCTTTTTGCTGGCCTGTTTGAGGCCTAGGGTTCCGCCCATGACATTGGTGACCTCTCTTTGTACCCTGAGCCGAAGAGCCTTGCTGCTTGCCGCTATTGCCTTTGGCGCGTCGGCTTGTGTGGGCTCGCCGATCACCAATGTCCTCCAACCCGATGCGCCTCTGCCAGTATCCGACCCCGGCGTGCGCAACACAGGCGTTACTCCGTCCGCCACAGCCCCCACTCAATCGAGCGCAAAGCAAATCACCAAGGCCGAACGGGAGAGCATCCGGCAGGAGCTGACGCGGGCAGGGGTGCAAAACAATGCAGCCAAGACCAAGGCCAATAGCAAATCTGAAGCACAGTATTTGAAGGAAGTGCGCGCCCTGCAAAATGAAGCCAATACGAGCGTCGCCAAGCGTCTGCGGGAGATTGAAGCGCGCAAAAACTGATCGGCAGAAATGTCGTCGTGGGTGTTTGGAAATTCGGTCCCCACTTACGGTGCCGAAAGTGCGCGCGTGGTGAGATAAGAGCCTCACAGCTTTGTTCTCATAAAAAAGTCAGACCTATGCTCTTCGGTCCGCTCGCAAAATCGCTTTTGACATTGGCCGCCGCATTTTTGGCTGGGCGTCTGTTCGCCAGACGCGCCCTCTTTCTCACGCGCCTGTTTAACAGCTTTAGCCGCCGAAATGTTATCCTGGCCGCACTCTGTGTTTTGGGGCTTCTGGCGGTCGAATTCCTCATCAAACGCAGCATCGAAGACCGTGTGGCCAATGCCTTTGGTGCAAAAGCCCAAAGCGCCGCCGCTTCATCGCAACCTTCAAGAACGCCGACTGAAAGAGGCAATTCGGCCAACACCGATCGCGACCGCAACCGGCAAAACAGCCTTACCCAAGGGTGAAGTGTTTCCATAAAACCCTGCGCAACAGACTGGGCGGTATTTAAGTGTTGTGTGGTCAGGTCGCGGTTGTGCTGAGTTGAACCGATCCCAGAGTGGCCCCGTGGATTATCTGCCTTATTTCTCCACCATTGTCCCGGCCATCATGATGGTTTGTACGCTCGTCATGGTCTTTTTGAGAGGTCGACAGGCGGCCCTGCGGGTGGTGCATACGGTCCACCAATTTTCCCAATTGAAGCCCCGGGACATGGGCATTGCGGTGGCCTTTGTCGCACTGTTGGTCGGTGGTGTGGTGTTTCAAAGCGGTTTTGCAAATTCCAGCACCCGCGACGCGTTTCGCGCGCAACTGCTGGTCCCCTCCGAGGTCATGATGCTTCCTGATCAGATGGGGATCATGAGGCGTATGGGGCGTGCGGAGTTTCGATTTTCTGATCCGCAATGGACGGATTATCTGGCCAAAACCAAGGATCGCACCGCTTGGAAGGGCCTACCTTTCAACTTCAAGGGAAAGACCTTTGAAGCGGAGTATCGACCCGGCGCGCGGCGCTGGGCCACCGCGCCCAAGCCAATTCAATTGGTTAGCCGCAAAAAACGCAAACGCTTGAAGCGCATGAGCGATCTGCCGTGGATTTATCACCTGTGGTACCGAAATCGGCCAAAGGACATCCGCCGTGCAAGGGTGATGTGCACGGTTTTCACTCGCTCTAGATCCAGCCGTTCATCCTCAGGAAGCGCGGAATACCGCGCGGAGGCGTGCGCAAAGGTGAAGCGCAAAGTGCGTATCGTCGGCTACGTGATCGGCGTGTTGGATATGGACAACAAAACGCTCACCGTTCGCATGGGATAAGCGTTGCCGATAAAATCGTGCGTCGAGCTCAGGTCTGCATTGCACTTTCCGCCGCTGTCCGCCATCAAAACAGCCGTTGGCCTTCGGCTTTAGACGGGATGGAACACGGTTCATGACACAGGCTTTGCGCATGGGCATTGCGGGCCTCGGCACGGTGGGTGCGGCCCTTCTCAAGATCATGGAAGACCACGCGGTAGTGCTGGCGGAACGCTGTGGCAAACCGCTCACCGTTACAGCCGTGAACGCCCGGGACCGTACCAAAGACCGCGGCGTGAGCCTGGACGGCATGACCTGGTTTGATGATCCCGTGGCTCTGGCTCAAAGCGACGAGATAGACGTGTTCGTAGAACTCATCGGCGGGGAAGACGGTCCAGCCTATTATGCCGTCAAGGCCGCGCTGGAGGCGGGAAAGCATGTTGTTACAGCCAACAAGGCGCTGCTTGCCAAACACGGGGTGGAACTTGCTGAAGTGGCCGAGGCCCAAGGGCTGTTGCTCAACTATGAGGCCGCCGTTGCCGGGGGCATCCCCATCATCAAGGTGATGCGCGAAAGCATGACGGCCAACACGATCAGCCGCGTGTCGGGCATCCTGAACGGCACGTGCAACTACATCCTCACCCGCATGGAAGCCGACGGGATCAGCTTTGAAGACTGCCTCGCCGACGCCCAGGCGTTGGGATACGCCGAGGCGGATCCCACGTTTGACATTGAAGGCAATGACACGGCCCACAAATTGGCCATCCTGACCAGTCTCGCTTTCGGCAGCCGCATTGCGCCGGACGCGATTTATCTCGAAGGCATCACGAAAATCACCACAGATGACATCGCCGCCGCCAAAGATCTGGGCTACCGCATCAAGCTGTTGGGCGTCGCCACCCGCACGTCTGCTGGCGTTGAAAGTCGGGTCCATCCCGCCTTGGTGCCCTTGGGGTCCGCCATTGCTGAAATTGGCGGCGTGACCAACGCCGTGGCCGTGGAAGCCACACCCGTCGGCAGCCTCATGATGTCTGGCCCGGGCGCCGGTGGCGACGCCACGGCATCGGCTGTGGCGGGGGACCTGTGCGACATTGCCAAAGCCCGCCCGGGGGAGCAGTTTGGCCCACCGCTGTTGGAACCGGTGGCAAGCCTCGTGCCCCACGAACGCGCGCCCATGCGCGCCCATGCCGGCGGCTATTTCATCCGCCTGACTGCGCTCGACCAGCCCGGCACCATGGCCTCCATCGCAACCCGCATGTCGGAGGAGGGGATCTCCCTTGAATCCATCGTCCAGCGGCGGGAGGCGAAGCGCGAAAAGACCTTCGATGGGCCCGCCAGCATCATTTTGGTGACTCACGAAACCACCGAACAAGCCATTCGTCAGGCTCTTGAGAAAATCAAAGCCGACGGCCGCTTGGCCGGCGAAGCCCAAATGATCCGCATTGAGCAGGTGGCTTAACCTACCATTTTCACTTCCCGTCACACAGATTGTGAAAGGGTCCTCTCGCGGGCACATAAAGCCTGCGTCACCCTGACCGATTCGGAGCCCTAAGCCATGTCCACCGCCTCGTCCGCAGATGCCAGCCGCCTTGATCGCATGCTCACCATGGAAATGGCCCGAGTGGTGGAAGCCGCCGCCGTCGCTGCCGCCTATGAGCGTGGTAAGGGCGATGAAAAACGCGCCGACCAAGTGGCTGTGGACGCCATGCGCCGCGAGTTGAACAATCTGCCCATTTCCGGCCGCATTGTCATCGGGGAGGGGGAGCGCGACGAAGCCCCTATGCTCTATATCGGCGAAGAGGTGGGGCTTGGCGGGCCGGAAGTGGACATCGCTCTCGACCCGCTGGAAGGCACCACGATTTGCGCCAAGAACCAGCCCAACTCTTTGGCCGTCATCGCCATCGCAGAGCGTGGCCGCCTGCTCTATGCCCCCGACGTCTACATGGACAAAATCGCCATCGGCCCCGGCTACCCCCAGGGCACGATCGATATTGATGCCAGTGCCACGGAAAATCTGAAC
>JBCBCT010000027.1:0-27168 GCA_038530365.1 Pseudomonadota bacterium
CGATCTTTCGAACTTCGCCGCCTCCTCCGGCGTATTAAATTTGTGCTCTTTTTCTGAAAGTGCATAGGGGCAGGCCAAATTTGGGTTTTGTTTGCACCACGCCACTCGAAACTTCGTCTTCTCGTTCTCTTTCCCCAGCCAACCGGGTGGCTTTTTTGTGAACACAAACTCGGCCATCTCGGCGCGGGCGGGGCGTAGCAATTCCATGGCGTAGTTTAGCCAATAAGGACAAAAGGTCCGATTTCGCTTATCTTTTTGAAACTCTGTGCAGCCCTGCCCCAGTTGGGAACGGTCGATTCTCGGGTCACCTGCCCAAATATCTGTGTGGGTTCGGACGATCGTTAACCCGATGACAAGGACGGCGGCTACTGTGAATGCAGGGACCCAACGTCTTGTTTTTTTGCGTTCGCCCAATCTGCGCAAAGCGTTGGATAGACTTGATAAGAAGACTAGCGCGGTCACGATCAGTACCGCTGCCAACCAACCCGTGAGCCAAATATCGTGGGCAGGCATGGAGCGCCACCAAAACCAGGTCACTACTGAGAGCCCGAAGTACCAAACCAATCCGAACGACACCAAGTCACTCATCCACCCCAAGGAACGATTTCGCGAGCTGCGAACATGGTCCCTGTTTCCAGACGACGTCGTATCGCGTCCTAATCGCATTCGATCGCGCGTACGCAGCGCTGTATCGGACACCAGCCATGGGTAGATTCTATCAGCCAGTGGAGCGCCATCGACCCGGGCGGGAGCTTGGCCCAATGCATGCCAAAGTTGCTCTAAATACAGGTGCAAATAGATGTACAGTGCGGCAACGAGCAGCGAACCAGCCCAGAAAAATGATTGAATAGGGACGGAAATACCCGCGAGCGGCAGCTTGGTTTGGCTGTTGGATACAAAAAAAGAGGCGTCTTCAACCGATGCCAAAGTCACTGCCGCAAAAACCAGGGCACCAATTAATGTAAACCACGTGGCGCGGGCGTTTTTGGTGATTTCCTCAATGCGCTGCAGTTCTGAATCGAGCCGAGTTTGTTTGTTGGCGCGATTTCGTATTCGGGCTTTCGCCGATTTACCATTCGCAACGGTCATGCAGCTATCCCCCCTCAGTCTTCCGCCAGCTCGTCTTCAATAGTCGCGAAATAGTTTGGATTTTTACAGTGTGCTAAAAACCTGGCGTGGCTCCAAGTTGTCTTTTCAATTTGACACCCAAAGTATGATGGCTGCCGGCGGAGGGGTTCAACCGACATCTGATCTATGATGGTGAGAAAAGGTTTTGCGGCAGCCAGCCTGCTGAAATCGCGAGCCACGAAACAATTGTTGCAACGTCTGGCTAGCGTTCTTCCCGCGCGGCGGAGGAAGACCGGTGTATCGTGGCAATCAAGCACCCCGGCAAGGGGGCCGGGATGCAGTTGTTGGTTTTGTAGCCCTGACCCTGGTCCGCGATATGGCGGGCTTTTGATGAGGTTAGGGCGCTCCGGGCTACTTGCCTTTGGTCATGCTTTCCTGGATTTCCTTCATGCTTTCTTGCATCCGGTCCCGCAGGATGTTGAAGCTTTCGGTGCCGGTTTCCCGGGCGATCTCTGACAACTCGGTGGTGTTCTTGATCGCCGTCTCAAAGCTCTTTTTGGCGAACTCCATTTGGTCGGACGCCATTTGAGACGGTGCGGATGGATTGAAGTTTTGGAACATCTCCGTCACTTCCCCAAGGGCAGCTTCTAGCTGTTCGCGCTGCTTGCCCATGAATTCCTGGGTGCCGGATGACGTGGCCTGCATGGCATCCTGGAAGGCCTGAATATTCTTGCGCTGATGCTCCACCATGGCGTCGATTTCTGGCGTCGGCAGTTTGAGGCTTTCGCCAAATTTTTGAAACATATCGAACATGGGGTTGGATTTGTCGTCGGCCATGGTTCTGATCTCCTGACTGGGGCTGGATTTTGGTTAAGTGTGGCGGTTTGGCGTTCAATGCGCAATCATATCTTGGCTTTGGGGTCCGCGGGCCATTCGCGTCACGTCTACTCGTAGCCCAGCAGCACCAGCACGATATGCAGGACCAGGCCCGCAAGGCCGCCGATCGCCATACCGTTGAAGCGTATGAATTGAAGATCGCGGCCGATATTTGCCTCGATGAGGAGGGTGAGCTGGTTGAAATCCCACTTCTTCACCTGCTCTGAAATAAAGGCAGCAACGCCGCTTTTCTGTTGCTCAATCAGGCTGCTGAGGATGCGCACCATTTCACGGTTGATCTCGTCGCGCAGCGCCGTTTCCTGTTGGAGGTTTGTTCCAATGTCCACAAAAGCGGCCGTCATGCGGCGCACGGAGGTGGAGTTTTCGCGGGCCACATCTTCGGTGAGATAGGTCTTCAAACTTTCCCACAAGCGCTCTGCGATGTCTGCGATTTCCGGGCGCGCGAGGAGATCTGATTTGATTTGCTCGGTGCGTTTTGCAAAGCGCTTCGATTTCTTGATGCGCTTCACATAGTCCTTCAAAAACTGCTCAAACTCGTCCCGCAATTCGTGGTTGGGGTCTTTTTTGACATCGTTCAAAAGCGCGCTTCCCGCCTTCACCAAACGATGCAAGATCAAGGCGTCGGCGCGGAAAAAATTGAACAGGCTGGGCAACTCATCGTGGACCTTCTGGCGAATGGTTTCCAATGCGCGTTCGTCGTTCAAGAATTTGTTCAAGGCGGTGATGAGGTCGTTCATCAGTTTCTGATGCCGCCCGTCGTTCACAAAAGAATCGAGCACCCGGGCCGCGATGGGCGCAACCTCCGTCTTTTCCAGTTGACGGGTAATGCGTTGGGCCGCGAAGCGCCTCATGCCGGTCTGATCGACCGTGTCCAACAACTGGGGAATGAGCTTGGCGACAAAGCGCGCGAGGTCTTGCGACTTGCTGCGGGTGGACAACCAATCGGCCATTTCGCCGGCAAAATCGATGTCCTCCAATTTGGTCCGTATGGTCTGCCGCTCCAGGAAGTTGCGTTCGATGAACCGTCCTAGATTGTCGCCAATTCGGTGCTGGTTGCTGGGAATGATAGCTGTGTGGGGAATGGGCAAACCCATGGGTCGGCGGAAGAGCGCCACCACTGCATACCAATCGGCGATGCCACCGATGGTGGCCGCTTCGGCCATGGCGGCCACATAGGCCAGGAAAGGGTATTGTTCCTCAAAGGCCTTGGACACAATCAAAACTGCGACGCAGGCAACGAGCGCCAACGTGGCCCGACGCTTCATCCGCGCAAGGTCTTTGAGCTTTTGTTGTTCCGTTTCGCTCAGCTGATGTGCCAAGGCCGGGCCCGTGGTTTTTGTCTGTGTCGTTCGTTCGTAGCGTTTTCGCTTGTTACAGCAAGGGTGCGCCGCACAAAATGTCCGGTTTCGTCCCGTGGGAGCCGAGCCCATGGCCCATTGCGCATATTTTTCCACCGATAGGATAGATTTTAACTCTCTGATTTATCGTTGAAATTTTATATCACTCCAAAAAACTCTTACGTAAACGGAAAAAAATGTTGCACCGCACAAAAATTGATCTATGTATTGGGTGTCCCGGGCCGATACCGGGCGGGGCGATGCCCACAGATGAACCGGGCCCATAGCTAAAACAGGATGGAAAAGACCAATGGCAAACAAAGCAACCAAAACCGCAGAGCCGATCAAAGCTGACGACATCACCAAAACCGGTGAAAAAATGACCGCATCTGCCCGCGAATTTGTAAAGCGTTCCGCCGCTTCCGCTAAAGAGCGCGCCGAGAGCCTCCACGAAGGCACTGAGAAATTCAACGCCAGCCTCGAAGACGGCATGAAGACTTTTGTCGGCGGTTACGTTTCCGTCCTTGGCGGTATCGCTAACGCAACGTTTGCTAACGTCGACCACGCGCTGTCCACTGTTGAAAAACTGGCCGTTGCACAGTCCGTGTCCGAAGCTGTGAAAATCCAGGGCGACTACGTTCGCGAAAGCGCCAATGCCAATTACGAGCGTGCCAAAGTGGCTGCTGAAGCCACCCGCGACGTCGTGATGAGCAACACCTCCATGGCGCGCGAGCAACTCGCCAATATGTGGCCATATGGCAAAAAAGCTGCCTAAGCGCTTTTCAATGAACTGACATAAGGGCCGGTCCGCGAGGATCGGCCCTTTTTGTTTGGGGGGCTGACCCTCGCTGTTTAGCGCTTGGGCTTATAGCCAATGGGAAGGGCGGGTCCGGGACTGGTTTGGGTCCATCGGTTAAGTATCGTGTCCAAAATCCAAAGCCGCCAAGCTGCCGAGCGTTTGCGGCTTGGAGTGGTAAAGACCGCGGCTGCAACAAACCACAGAAGTAAGCGGTTTTCGTAGGCTTGGTGCACAACCTGGTCGCGCCCATTGCGGCTGAAACTTCGCTTCTCAAAATATGTGCAGATGAAGCGCCTTTTGCACGCGCCGCAAGATGCGCGTTGCACCGTGCGTTCGTCCCAATCGACAGAGCGTCCCTTTTCCAGCGCATCAAGAATGCGAAATCGGTCTGATCCGCAGCGTGGGCACACAAGGCTCATCGGTTTGGCTGCCTCCCATCCTGCTTATTTGCAGTCCCAAAGTCCGAGGGCGCGCCGTGCGCCCCCAGGGCTGTTAGTTTGACGCCCAAACATCCAGGGCGTAGCGGCCCTCTTTTTCCAAGCCGTTGATCCAGGCATCCGCCGCTTCGGGGGAAGCATTGGTGCGTTCTGAGTAGATGAGGGCAAGGGTGCGCCTGACGTCCGGTTCCATGCGGCTGCCGTCGCCACACACGAAGATTTTCGCACCCTGATCAATCAGCGACCAGACGGCGTCTTCCTGTTTGCGGATGAGGTCCTGCACATAGGCCTTGTCCTTGGCCACGCGGGAGAAGGCCACGTGGAGTTCTGTCAGACCGTCCTTCTGGTAGGCTTCCAACTCGTCTTGGTAGATGAAGTCTTGATCCGGTGTGCGGCAGCCGAAGAATAAGATGGCAGGCCCGTTTTTGGTGCCGTGGGCGGCGCGGTGGGCGCGTTCCTGTAGGAAGCCGCGGAACGGCGCGATGCCGGTGCCGGGTCCGATCATGATGATGGGTGTCTCAGGGTCTTCCGGCATGCGGAACGCATCTTTGGTGAGACGCACGGAGACATGGATGTCCTCTCCTTCGGCCCTCTCGGCGAGATAGTTTGAGCAAACCCCTTTGAACTGCCCGTTGCCGGATATGGCGGGTTCATTCACGACCGCTACAGTGATCGAGCAGGTCTTTTCATCATCGCTGGGGCTTGATGAGATGGAATAGTAGCGCGGAGACAGCGACGGCACGATTTCCAAAAAGGCCCCCAGTGGCAACTCGCAGGCGGGGTGTTCAAACAGGATGTCGAGGGCGGAACGCTTCTTGCTGAACACGCCTTCGCGATAGTGATCTCCCGCCAGGGCTTCGATGTCCGGCTTGGTGCGTGGGCACTCGGTGTGCCGGGCAAGCACCGCCATGTCTTTGCGTGAGGCGACGGCCTGGAGTTCGACATATTGGCCCAGCAGGCGAGCCAGCGAAATGGGTTGGCCGGTGGGCAGCTGGCTGTGCTGCTCGGATGAGCTTGCCAAGGTGACCATGGTTTGGGGTGTGTAGCCAAACCGCCGGGCGGCTTTGGCCACCAGCGCTTCATCGTTGGCCGGGACAACGCTCAAGTGATCGCCGGGTCGGTAGGACATGCCCTCGGGCAGCGCGATTTCCACGTGACGGGTGGAGCGAGACATCGCGGGCTCTTTGGCCGGGTTTTGCAGTTCGCGGTTTACGACAATACGACCGGGTTTTGCGCCGGTTTGGTCCGCAATTGGGTGGCCATTGGTGCCGGTAACCTCTTCCACCGTGTAGAGCGGAGCTGCGTTCTCGGCACCATCGAGGGCGACTTTCAAACCCAAGGCGTCGGCAACGGTGGACCAGCCTGAAGAAATCCACTCTTCAAATTGATCTTCGATAGCGTCGCGGGCATCGCCTTCACCCAGATCGCCAATGCGGGTTGCGCCAATGCGTTGAAGTTCCTGGTCGATGATACGTGGCGTGGCTTGGAACGTTGCGGCCCAATCGCTGTGGCCACAGCCGAAAATGACGTATTTGACGCCTTCGGCACTGCCGGCATCCGCGCCTTCGAGCCATTCAACGAACTGTGTGGCGTTGTCCGGTGGGCGTCCGTTGTAAGATGCGCAGGCGATGGCGACGAGGCCGGTTTTAGGCAGTTTCCCGGCAAAATCATCCAGCGGCGCGAGGGTTGTGTCAAAGCCGTTGGCATCGGCCAGACGCGCCATTTCGCGGGCGAAGTCTTCGGTTGTCCCGAGGTTTGATCCGTAGAGGATCAGCGCTGAGGTGCCGTGGCTTGGGCGTTTGGCAGCCTCTTTGAGGGCGTCTGTCTTTTCGCTCCCCGCCGTCTCCAGCCCACCGGGAACCAGTTTGCTGCGCACAATCTCGGGACGGGGGCGCACCCGCATCATGAAACCATCGGGCTTGATGGAAAGGCTCTCTTTGATCTTCAACTCGTATTTGTTGTGATCAAACAGTTGAAACCGTTGCAGGATCATACCGATCACCAAGGTGGCTTCCTGCATGGCAAATTGCCGACCGATGCAGGCGCGCTGGCCGTTGCCAAACGGTTTGTAGGCGTTGATGGGGCGGGCGGCGACGGCTTCTTTGCTGAATTGTTCGGGGTCAAATTCGTCCGCGTTGGGGCCCCAAACGGATTGGTCGCGGTGCAACATCAGCGCCAACGCGGTGATGAAGCTGCCCTTCTTCAAGAGGTACTTTCCACCAACGATCTCATCTTCATAGGGGTAGAGGCCGAAGGCTGGCGCGGTTGGGTAGAGCCGCAGCGCTTCATAAAGGATCTGCTGGATGTAGGTGAGCTTGTTGACATCCTTGATCGTGGGTTGGATCGAAATATCGCGACCCAGCACGGTGTCCACCTCACGGTAGGCTTTTTCCAACACGTCGGGATGGTTCAGCAAGAAGTACAACGTAAAGGACATGAGGCCTGATGTGGTCTCGTGGCCTGCGATCAAAAACGTGTTGATCTGGTAGCGGATGTTTTCATCCGACAGGCTTTCGCCCGTCACCTTGTCCACGCCCTGCAGCATGTAATTCAACAGATCGTTTTGAACACCATCACCGCCGCCGCGGCGGCGCTCGCGGATGATGTCGTCCACCATCTTGTTCATGAAGCCGACGTCTTTTTCCATCTGGGTGAGACGGGAGCGAAGGATCTGCCCCTCAAACGGCAGACCGCGCTGCATCATGCAGGTTTCGAGCGTTCGGGTGAGGGCATCGATAAAGGGGTGGTAGTCGCGGCGATAGAACGAATTGAACCGGTAGTTGAAGCCGCAAATCCCAATTGTATCCAACGCCACGGCGGTCATATCGTGGACGACGTCGATTTCATCGTCGGCGTTAAGCCGCTCCCATTTGGTGACCAATTGGGTGGCCACATCCAGCATCATGGGCATGTAATTGTTCATGGCCTGACGGCTGAATGTGGGAAGGAGGATGTTGTGCGCCTTCGACCAGTTGGGCTCCACCGTGTCGCCGGTGAAAAGCCCGTCGCCACCAATCGCTCGCACCCGGCGCAGTGAGCCGCGCACAGCTTTGTCGAACCGGCTTTCATCGCACAATTCTTCGACAATTGCGGCGCCCGACGCGATGTAGAGGGGCTTGCCCATCATATCGAGCTTGAACAGCGGTCCGTGCTCGCGGCACAGGCCCATCAGGCTTTGAAGCGGGTTGTCCTTGTCGACGGAAAACATGTTTCCAACCAGGGCCGTTTTTGGCGGCGTGGGTATGTCTTCCAATTTGGTTTTATCGAGCACGTGATCCTCCCCCTCATCGAGCGCTGATAGCTTCAACCCTCTTTGTCTATTGGGTTAGCAGTTTTTCCATAGGGTGGGGAATGTCAAATGTCATACGTTTGCAGCCCGGTTTTTACCGCGCTTTCACAAAGCGGGCCGGGCTGAAAGGGGCGGGGTCAACGCACGGTGCGTCTCCGGTCACAAGGTCAGCGGTCAACCGTCCCGCGCCGGGTCCCAGGCCGAAGCCGTGGCCGGAATAGCCCGTTGATAGGATGAGGCCCGGATGCCGCTCCACCGGCCCTATTACGGGTACGGCGTCCGGCATGACATCGATGATGCCCGCCCATTCCTGAGCAATTTTGATGCCGTCAAAGCTGGGGAAGATTTCGGTCAGGGACGCGAGCGCCTCGCGCTGGACCTTGGGGTTTGGTTTCCCCACCAATTGTCGAACCACTTCAAATGGGGATCGTTCGTCGAGCGCCCATCGTCGCTTTAGGCGGCTTTCTTCGAGAAATCGGTGGCCCAAGCGAAAGGTGAAATCCCGCCATTCGTCCTTCAATAGGGGCGCAAAATGCGGCAACAGCCTGAAACTATCGGGGATGATGTCTGCGGTGTTGTAGATCGAATGGGCGACCGTGTAGCCCCCATCCAAGCGTTTGCGGATTGCAACTCTGCGGGCTGCCAAGGAGTGGTTGATGGACGTTTCAAACGGGGCCGTGCGCATGACCGAATTGGTGACCGTCAACTGCGGCAGGCCAATTCCCATATTGTGCAGGAAGCGGCGTGACCAGGCACCGCCGGCCACCACCAGAGTTTGGCAGGCGACGGTGCCTTTTTCTGTGACAATTGAAGCAATACGCCCGCCCTGCGTCTCAAACCCGCGCACGGCGCAGTGTTGGTGAAGGCTCACGCCAAGTCTTTGTGCGGCGCGCGCCATTGCGGGAACGGCGAGGGTGGGTTCTGCGCGGCCATCGTCTTGTGTGATGAGGCCGCCTTTCCAGGCAATGCTTGACCCCGGGGCGAGGTCTTGGGCCTCCCTTGCACTCACCATGCGGGTGGGCAGGCCATGGAGGTCAACATAGCGCTCATACCAGGCGCGCCGCTTTTCCAGTTGGGCTTCGGTTTCGCACAAATAGGCGATGCCGCATTCGCGGAATCCCACCTCTTCGCCGACCCGCTGGCGCATTTGGCGCCAAAGGTCCATGGACACCTGAACGAGGGGCAATTCGCGCGGATCGCGCCCCATTTTGCGGCACCAGCCCCAATTCAGGCTCGATTGTTCGCCGGCCACGATGCCCTTTTCAAACACCGCAACGGTGTGGCCACGCTCTGCCAGTTCCAGCGCTGTGCAGATGCCAGCGATGCCGGCCCCGACAATCGCGACATCCACCCGCTGGGGAAGTGTGTCATTGCTAATGACTGTGCTCGGCTGGGGGCCGGAATAGGGGCCTGAATGGAGGTTGGGCCGGGGACTGAGTTGGGGCATTGGGGGGACCGCGTGAGGGTGTGGCGCGAGGCTAGCGCGTCCGCGGGATAAGCGCACCCCTGTGTTGAATTACGTTTGCAGCGCAGGCCTGCCCGGTTCGCACGGCGGTTTCGATATCCTCTCCCTTAAGATGGACGGCAAGGCAGGCACCGTTGAAGGCGTCCCCGGCGGCGGTGGTGTCGATGATGTTTCCCACCGGCGGGGTTTCGATCTCCAGGACGCTATCTCCCGAGCCGCTCGCTTTGACCGTCACCGCGCCGCCACCGTTTTTCACAATGATCGTGTGACCATCGCTCGCGGCGTATCGGTTTGCGGTGGCCTCTGGATTTGTATCGCCGAAGGCTGCGGCTTCATCGTCGAAACTGGGTAAAACCAGCGTGGAGACCGCAGCGCCCGCCATGATGGTTTCGCGCATTGTTTGCTCGGTCTCCCACAAGGAAGGCCGGATGTTGGGATCAAAAGCGACGATGGTTCCCTGCTGGCGAGCGATTGCAAGGCGGTCGAGCAGGATGGCTCGGTGCGCTGGTGACAGGATGGCAAGCGTGATGCCGGACAGGTACACAGCGCCGCTGGCGTTCAGCGCTTTGTCCAAAAGTGATGGCTCATTCAACATGTGCCGAGCCGCTGATTCCCCGCGCCAGTAGGAAAAGCTGCGTTCGCCGGCGTTCAGATGGATCATGTAGAGGCCGGGCCGTCGGTTTGACCGTTGTACAAAGTTGCAATCCACGCCGCCGGCTTCGATGAAGTCCATCATCTGGTTCGACAGATCATCTTGCCCGACTTGGCTGAAAAAACCGGTTTGCCATGCGGCACCGGCGGCGCCCGAAAAAGCGGCTTGTGCATACCAAAGCGTGTTTAAAACATCCCCGGCAAACCCCACCTCAAACAGGCCACGTTCGGCGGGGGCGAGTTCCACCATGCATTCTCCGATCCCCAGCAGGGTGCGTTTTGATCTCGAGGTCATGCTGTCATGCGGTGTGGTTTTTGGTGGGTCTGGAGGGACTCGAACCCCCAACCAAGCGGTTATGAGCCGCTGGCTCTAACCATTGAGCTACAGACCCGAACCGCTAGCCCATACCGTGAAAACGGGAGCCTCACAAGGAATGTCGTGCGCCCTATTGAGGGAATTGATAAGCGTGTCAGGGTTGGTGTTCGGACATTTGCCCTTTGGAGTGGAAGCGTTGCCCCTTTGTGGACATTTTGGCGTGGTCCGACGCGGCTTGATTGCTAATTCTGCTTTGGAGACATTTTTGACATGCTGTATTTGATGATGAAGAGATCATCGCTCTTGGTGCCCAGTGCCGCCCTCCTGGCCGCCCTCCTGATTGTGCCGTTAGCTTCGTCCGTTTGGGCGCAAGGGGTGATTAAGGAGCGTCCGGGGACGATTTCGATTTCCGCGACGGGCAATGCCAAGGTGGCCCCGGATATGGCGACGCTCACCCTTTCGGTGGTTCGGGAAGCGGAGACGGCCCGCGAGGCGCTGGATGCCAATACGACGGCGATGGCTGCGGTTTTGAACGCGTTTCGCGATGAGGGTATTGAGGAGCGCGATCTTCAAACGTCCGGCTTCAACATTCAACCGCGGTATTTTTATCCCAAGCGTTCCAGCGATGGCCAGCAGGCGGCCCCACGCATTGTGGCTTACTCCGTGACCAATGGCCTGACAGTGCGTGTGCGTGATCTTGCCAAAGTGGGTGCGATTTTGGATCGGTCCGTTACTTTGGGAGTGAACAGCAGTGGCAGCATCGCATTTGGGTCCAGCGACCCTTCGCCGTTCATTCAAGAAGCGCGCAAAAAAGCGATGCAGCAGGCCATCTTGAAAGCCAAGACCCTGACCAGCGAAGCGGGGGTTAAACTTGGCCGTATTTTGAGCATTCGAGAGCCAAATCCGCGGCGGCGTCGGGCGGTTGGCATCGCGCGTATGGCATCGTCCAGGGCGGAATCCTCCTCCGTTCCCATCGCCGCTGGTGAAAACAGCTACAGCGTGACCGTGACGGTGCGTTGGGAATTGCAGCAATAGGCGAGAAAAAACGCAAACCACCCCGAACCCTGTTGGGAACGGGGTGGCCTGCACCAACCGTGGGCTGTTTAGCCCACGGAAACTGGGTTTGCTTTCGGGATTACCGGTAGCGCGGGCGCACGAAGCGGACCGGGCAGAACCGGTGGCCGCCGAAGCCCACGATAACCCGACCGCGATAGCCACGTTTGCCCATAACAACCACACCACGGTAGCTGGCGCGACGGACGAAGGCGCGGCGCAGACCCATG
Organism: Pseudomonadota bacterium; assembly: GCA_038530365.1. Taxonomy (GTDB): domain Bacteria; phylum Pseudomonadota; class Alphaproteobacteria; order Rhizobiales; family Rhizobiaceae; genus Pseudahrensia. The sequence goes on from JBCBCT010000027.1 coordinate 11,543, forward strand.
CGGCGTGCTTTGCGCAGGGCTTTTCTAGGGGTACAGCGGCGATAGCCATAGCCGGGACGGTACGGGCGGTCCCAACGGCGGTCACCAATGCCGATGTGGAAGCCGGGGCCACCGATTTCGATGCTCAGGCGCGGACCAGCTTCGGCAGACCCTGCGGTTGCACCCAGGCTGGCCAAGCTGCCGACGGCCAGGGTTGCGGCGACGATTGCGGTTTTTGCGATGGTTTTCAAAGACGACATTGTGGTTCTCCTTCGGGCCGGAAGGATGATGGAAAGGTTGGGGAGCTTTTTCGTTGGGGCGCTCTGTTCCGGCCTTGGGGAGAGGTTTAAAGCGGTGCGGTTGAACGCAAACGGAATGGAGCGTTCACCTGCCGTTCAGCGAAAGGAACTGGTCTTAGACAGTGGGTCGGACTGGGTTGGGATCGCTTGGGACGTGCGCACCGTTTGTCGGCCATGGCCGACGGCAGATTTAAGAAGTTGTCACTTGCAACGCCACGGCGGCGGCGAGCAAAAGACCGGACCAGGATAGAAAAGCCGAAGCGAAGAGGGCGGACATGCCGGTTCCACAGGTGAGATGTAGCGTCAGGCCCCAAAATCGTCCGCAGATCGGCAAGACGGAGTAAACAGGCACAAGTTGAAAGCCGTTTGTTTGGGGTGATGGTGAGCAAAGGGTGAAGAAGACCCGGCTCAGGTTTCTGTGGCGTCCCCATAAATCCCCATGTTTAGGCCGGGGGAGACATTCAACGCCGTGGACATATTGGCGTCATGTACGGGTGGTTTTCTTGTCAGACCCCCTAAGCTCCTGTCCCGCTGCGGTGGTTTGGTTCGCTGCTCACGTGTAATTCTGAGGCGGACCTGAAACCGTCAGATCAGGCGTATGGCCTGAGGTCTGGACCGCAGCGGGGCGCAATAGAAAGCGCTCGCTATGTCTCTCAAATCTTCGCCCATCACGCCTCTTCAATCTTCCCCCATAACGCCTCTTCTGCACGCTGCCCTTTCCGGCACCACGGCCCTCAATCGCCGTTCGTTTCTGGCGGGCTCCGCTGTGGCGGCGGCGGCCCTTGCGTTGCACCCGTTTTCTGCCAACGCGGCGGCCAACCAAGCCCATTTGCGCATCATGGAGACAACGGATCTCCACGTGCATGTTTTTCCCTATGACTATTATGCCGACCGCCCGTCTGACCGGGTGGGCCTTGCCCGCACCGCCTCCCTCGTAAAGGCGATCCGAGACGAAGCCACAAACTCGCTTTTGGTGGACAATGGAGACTTTTTGCAAGGCAATCCCATGGGCGATTACATCGCCTATGAGCGGGGCATGAAGGATGGGGACACGCACCCGATCATCAAAGCCATGAACGCGCTGGGTTTTGACGCCTCAACCTTGGGCAATCACGAGTTCAATTACGGCCTCGACTTCTTGATGAAGTCCCTGGCGGGTGCAAATTTCCCCGTGGTCTGCTCCAACGTTGCGCTGGAAAAAGGGGCGAACCCACGGGCCGATAAGACCCTGCTGAAACCCTATGTGATCCTGGATCGCATGGTGAAAGACGGCAGCGGCGCGGAACACGCTATCAAGATTGGCCTGATCGGCTTCGTCCCACCGCAGATCATGAACTGGGATCGTCGTCATCTGGAAGGTAAGGTTGAAGCCCGCGATATTGTGGAAAGCGCCAAGGCTTACATTCCGGAAATGAAAGAGGCGGGTGCCGATGTCATCCTTGCGCTCTCACACTCCGGTATCGGCTCGGCGCGTTATACTGAAGGTATGGAGAACGCTGCCGTTCCGCTGGCGCAAACCGATGGGATCGATGCCTTGCTCACCGGTCACAACCACCTTGTGTTCCCCGGACCGAAATATGAAGGGTTTGCCGCCGTCGATCATGTCAAAGGCACGATCCACGGGAAGCCCGCCGTGATGGGCGATTATTGGGGTTCGCACCTGGGTGTGATTGATCTGATGCTGGAGAAGTCCGGCAACGAATGGAAAGTCGTGACGTTTGAGACGGAAGCCCGTCCGATCTCCAAGCGCGATGAAAACCGCAAAACCATTCCGCTGGTGGAAAGCCAGGCCGCGATCCTCGCCAGTGCACAACAAGAGCATGATGAGACGCTCGCCTATGTGCGCCGCTCCGTGGGCCAAACGGATGCGCCGTTGCACTCCTATTTTGCCCTCGTGGCGGATGATCCATCGGTGCAAATCGTAAGCCAAGCCCAGACGTGGTATATCACCGACATGATGAAGGGTACGAAGTGGGAAGGGCTTCCGATCCTGTCGGCGGCGGCCCCCTTCAAGGCCGGTGGCCGAGGCGGGCCGGAGTATTACACCGACGTTGCCAAGGGCGATGTGGCCATCAAAAACGTGGCCGATCTCTACCTTTATCCAAACACCGTGCGGGCCGTTTTGATTACCGGGGCGCAGGTGAAGGATTGGCTGGAACGCTCTGCCGGCATGTTCAATCAAGTGGAAGCGGGCAAAGCGGACCAAGTGCTGCTGAACCCTTCCTTCCCGTCATACAATTTTGATGTGATCGATGGTGTGACCTACCGGATCGATCTTTCGCAGCCATCGAAGTTCGGTTCCAAGGGCGAGGTGATCAACCCCGCTGCCAACCGGATCAAAGACCTTCAATTCAACAGTAAGCCCATTGATCCGGCACAGCAGTTTGTGGTGGCCACCAACAACTACCGCGCCGGTGGTGGCGGGAATTTTCCCGGCGCATCGCCCGAAACCGTGATTTTCGAAGGGCCGGACACGAACCGCGATGTGATCGTGCGCTATATCATCGACCGCGGCACCATCAGCCCAGCCGCCGATGGCAATTGGTCGTTTGCAGCCATGCCGGGAACGAGTGTTTTGTTCGATACAGGGCCAAAAGCGGTCAATCATATCGATAGCGTCAAAGGCGTGACCATCACCCCCGCAGGGGATGGGCCAGACGGCTTCGCCCGTTACCGGATTGAGCTTTAAGTCTGAACTCCCGCTGTCGGCGGCTGGGCCGCCTTCGCTCCGTTGGGGCGACGCATAAGCGTCGGGCGGCTTTTCGCCGCCGGACCGCCTCAGTGTTTGACTGATGCGGTCCTGATTTGAACTCACGCTGTCTGCGGCGGTGCCGCCTTCGCTCCGTTTGGGCGGCGCATTGGCGTCGGGCGGCTCTTCGCCGCCGGACCGCTTCAGTCTGCGACCAAAGCGGTCCTGTTTCGAGCTTCCGCTGTCGGCGGCTGGGGCGGCTGGGCCGCCTGTGCCGTTTGTCTGGGCCTAAATGAAGGCTTTGATACGTGCGAGGAGGGCGTCGTCGACGTCCACTCCGTCCGCCGTGGTTTTGCGGGCAGCGACGCGGCGGGAGCCAGGAAGGCGGGTGCCCTCTTGCGCGGTCAATGCTTCAACTAAGGCACCCATGCGTTCGGCGAACGCACCGCCGGAGGCTGCGCCGGGGTCGATGGCAATGAAAGCCTGGCCGGTGTGCGGCGGTCCGCCGGCGGTGCCGGAAAACGGGCTTGCATCTTTGCCCAAAACAGCACCGGACAGGGCGGCGGCAAACACCTCGACCAAAAGACCCGCCCCAAAGCCCTTTGCGCCGCCCGATGGTACCATGGAGCCTTTGAGCGCGGCGTCGGGATCGGTGGTTTCGTTTCCATCGGCGTCCAAGGCCCAGCCCGGTTCAATCGCTTCGCCTTGGCGGGAGCGCAGCATGATTTCGCTTTTGGCAATCGCAGATGCGGACTGATCGATGGTGAAGCGCTTGCCTTGAGATCCTGGCACGGCAAGGGCGAAGGGATTGGTGCCGATGACCGGTTTTGATCCGCCCGTTGGGGCGATGGAGGCCGGTGCGTTGGTGAAGCACAGCCCCACCAAACCCTCATCGGCCAGCCGCTCTGCGTGGTGGCCCAAAACACCGCAATTATAGGAATGGTAGACCGTCATCATGGCAATGCCTTGGCCGCGGGCGGCGGTCAGCAGGGCGTTAAAACCGCAATCGATGGCGGCATGGGCAAAGCCGGAGGCCGCATCCACACGCACCAAGCCGGGTTTTGGCGTCTCGACGGTTGGTTCAGCCGTGCCGTCTACCTTTCCGCATCGCACGTGTTCTGCATAGATCGGCACATACATCAGACCGTGGCTGCGCACGCCGTCGCGTTCCGCCCGCCAGGTGGACCGGGCCACACTTTCAGCCTGCAAGGTGCTGGCGCCCGCGCCCAAAAGGGCATCACGGGCGAGGGTCTCCACAGCGTCCAGGGACAGTTTTGGCATGGGGTTTTCCTTGAGAAAAAATCGGATCGGGCGGTGGGCTCAATCGTTGTCTGTGAGGCCCGCGCCGGCATCATTCAATCGGGTTTGATCATTGGCGGGGACGTAGGTTTTTTGTGCGTGGATGTGGAGCGCTGCCCACAAAACCATGTCCACCAAGGCGCGGTCCGGAGGCGCAATTTGCATGAGCCCAACCTGTTCCTCAGGCGGTACGAAACGAAACGTGATCGGCCCGCCGATCGTGGGGGCTTTTTGCCCCAGAAGGGGACTTGAAAGCAGCAACCAGCCCTGTCCCGGCCAAAGCGCGCGCACAAAACGGCCCTGAGCCGCAGAGCCGGAAACAAGCAGCGCGGCGAGCAATGGGAAACTGTCGCAGTGTTGAACGGTGAGCGTGGCGAGCGACAGGTGGTCCATCGCAGATCCTCCGTTTTGCAGCAGATCAACCCGGCGGGCGAAATAACCGTTTTGCGAATGGAGGTAGTCGGGCGTCGTGGCCTTCGTTGGCGTGTCCAAGAGGGGCAGAAGGTGGGAAAGGCTCGGCAGGCCTGAGGCTTCCAGAAACAAACAGGCGTTTGCGATATCCGTGGCGAGGGCGGGATCGGTCCCGATGCTGCGACAGGCCTTTTGAATGGCGCTTGAAAACTCGTTTTGGGAAAGTTCGATTGCCGTCACGCGGGCACCTGGGGTTCGACCCGCTGTGACAGCTCTTGGTCTTTCGGTTCTGGCGCTAAGGCACCGCTCAAAAAGCCATCGGCGGCTGTGTCTGGATTGAGATCGGACAGGCAGGGCGCGCCGGCAAACAGGCGCACGCGGGTCCAGCGATCGGATTTTGGATCGAAACGGTCCGCGCCAAAAAACGAGAGTTTGCAGCGCAGCATGTCGATGGGACGCGTGCGGTGGGAGACCAGATCGTCGCGAATTTCGCCATAGGGATTCCTGGCCATGCGTTGCACGCGCAATACGGTGTGGCGGTGCTGAGGATGCCGCGCCAAAAAGGCAGCCACCATTTGCTCGCCGTCCCAGTGTTTCAGATCGGTTTGGAGTGCGCGCACCGCCCGCGCGATATCGAGGGGCAAACGGTGGCGGGTTTCAAAATGAGGGCCATCGACACCGAAGCGGGGTTCCAGCTTTTCCTCCGAAACATACCACGTCATGGTTCCGGGCGCGTCAAACCCGGTTGCGTTGGTCCAATCGTATTGCTTTTCAAGGATCTGGCGCAGCTGTGTCAGGCTCTGGCCGGGGTCCATGTGAGGTGCGCTGTCGTCCGCCATAGTGTCGGCGAGATCATCGATGAGTGCTCCATGGGGCTCCAGCAAAAGCGGGATCACGAACTCTTCGAGATCGGCGGAGACGGATTGGGCGTGGGACAGAACACGCCACCAAGGATGGCTTTGATCAAGGTTTGATCGAAAGACGTTCCGTGCTGCTGCGAAATCCCGTTTTAGGGCGTTGATACGCTGTTGTTCCTGCTGATCGGGCACGGTCCAGGCGGACAGATGATGTTCCGCCCGGTCCAAAAGCGCGAGAAATGCGCAACGGCTATCTGATGTGGCATCGACTTGTTGAGTAACCCGCGCGAGCGCTGTTTCACGGGCTGCAATCCAGCGATGCAGAAGAACGGGATGATTGACCAAGAAGGGTGCCATGCCGAGGCCGGTCGAATTTCCGATGCCGAGGGTTTGACGGATTGCCGGATCAAGCTTTCGCGCAGCGCCCGCCCGCTGGCCGGCAACATGCTCGACGAGGGCGATTGTGAAGTCTCGGATCAGGTATACGCACAGCATTTCAAAGCGAAATGGTCGGATTTGTGCCGGTTCACCGTTCCGCTGCCCTCGATCTGCGATGCCGAATTTGCCGTTGCCGTAGACCGCGGTCGTTCGCATTAAATAGCCGGTGGCGTTGATCCGCTCCGGATCGGGCTGGCGGCCGGCGGCAAGCTCTTCCAACAAGTGATCAAACAGCCGCACGCTCTTGTTGGCCCGCGACAGCACCAGAACTTTATCGCTAAACCGGCCCTTTTCCTGCACCAAGGTGGGGGCGCGCAGGGCGTCGATCTCGGCGTCGGTTGGTACCCCGTCAAACAGTGCAAAACAGGCGTCCCAGGCTTCCGCTATTACGCGGTCGGTCCGGTTTTGCGGGTCCAGAGGGGCAGTGTAGGCGATGAGCGAAAGGGCGCGTTCTTTCAGTTTGACCGTGAGCACAGCCTCGCCGTGGCCCTCGGCATTCATGGTCCAGCGGTGCCAACGGGCCGCGCCGGCGGCGGGTGCCAATTCGCGCAGCAGGACGCGCAGGAAACTCAGCCGCGTGGGAAAATAGCTTCCCATTTGTTCCAGGCGCATGATGCGGTTAGCGCTTCTGCCGGTGTGGCCTAGCGCGGTGTTTGACGCTGGGTCGGTCGCCATGATCGCGCTGGGGGTTGTGTCTGGGGCCGTGTTTGCTGGCATGTTTGACGTCATGCTTGAAGCGACGTTTGAGGGCAGGGACGATGGGCCCGTGGGAGATGGTGCTTTGTGTATCCCTTCTCGCATCATCATTCCCCCTACCATCGGCGTCTCTAAGCGTTGTCCTTTGGACATTCCGTTTTGCTTTATGGACTGTCTGGCCCGAAACTTGACCCATAAAATTGTAGCCAGTTTTCACCCATGATGCCTGAAATCTCGTCCTCTGTCAGGCCAGTCTTTTCAAGTCCTGTCCACAACCCCTCCAAGTCACGATTGTCCTTAAACCAATGGGGTTGCGGCGGGAAACCTGGAGCGGTGGCGCTTCCTTCACCGTAGTCCATGGTCTTGGTCCAGCGACCGTTGCGCATCCATGTGACAACGCTGTCCGGCTGATCCTGACATAGGTCTGAACCGATGCCCAAATGCTGCGCGCCGTAGCGTTCTGCGCACTCGGCAATCATCGCGCAAAAGGCGTCCAGGGTGCAGTCCGTGCCGTCCTTTAAGTGGTGGGGGTAGAGGGAAAACCCCAGCATGCCGCCGGCTTTCGTCAGGGCCTGCAAGACTGTGTGGGACTTGTTGCGCAGCGCCTTGTGCCAGCAGTCCGGATTGGCATGGGTGATGGCGATAGGGCGATTGGACATCTCAATGGCCTCCAATGTGGAGCGCTCGGCGGAGTGGCTCATATCGATGACCATGCCCACCCGGTTCATCTCGCGGATCGCCTCTTTGCCAAAGCGGGTGATGCCGGGGTCTCTAGCCTCATAACATCCCGTCGCGAGGAGCGATTGGTTGTTATAGGACAGTTGCATAAACCGTCCGCCTAAGCGGTGTAGCACTTCGATAAGGCCCAGATCATCTTCCATTGGGGATGGGTTCTGGAAGCCGAAGATGATGGCCGTTTTGCCTTCGCGTTGCGCGCGGCGGACGTCTTCGGCGGTGAAGCCCTGAAAGATCAGCTCCGGGTGGCGTTCAAACCAGCGGTTCCAGGCCTCGATATTGTGGACCGTTTCGCGAAACTGCTCGTGGTAAGCGATGGTGACATGGACCGCGCTCACCCCTCCTTCGTTCATCTGCTGGAACACGTTTTTCGACCAATTGGCGTATTGCAGATTGTCGATGATAAGGCGTGGGTGGGGCACGGTGATGGGCACTTGTGGTTTCAGATGTTGCGGGGTCGTTTTGAAGGCGGGGAACTGTTTAGCGCTTTTGCAGGGGGCTGTTTAGCGCTTTTGAATGTCTTCCAGCCAAGCGCTCTTGGACGGATCGGTGACATCAACCAGGATGTCGATGTCGTCCCCCTTGTTGATATCCAAAAAGGCTTCCGCCTTTGAAGCCTGGGACGCGCCTTCAATCAGCTCGCCGTTCGGTCCCTCATATTCATAGACCATACGGTACAGGTATTGTTGCCCCACCCTGGTGTTGGTGCGCTTTATGTCGAGCACTGTCGCCTTGTGGGGACGGCCGGTGTCCGCCAGTGCTTTTAATTTTTTGGCGGCAATCAAGCTGCGCCGCACCAGGAAAGCGCCAATGGCCCCAAAGCCCAGGCCAAGCGCGCCGACGAGAAACATGGTGCCGCCGCCGCCTTCACTGGCCAGGCGATTGGTTTCAGGGCTGCTTTCAAGATACTGGACGGGCACGCGGTCCCCGGCGTTCAGGCCATTGAAGATGCCAAGCGACACCTGATCGCGCCCGCGTATTGTTGTTCTGTCGCGCTCGTTTTCAAATTCGTAGGTCACGATGTAATCCGGGCGGCTTTGGTCGGATCGCGAGCTGCCGCGGCGCACTTGTTTTTGCACCACTGTCCCGCTGACGGTGATCCCCTCCGCTTCATACCGACCTTCGCTGGCGCTGATGAACGGGACCGCCAACAACATCACGATGGATGCAATCAGCATCGCGCCGCCGATGAGAAACTCTGTGTTTTTGAACAGATAGCCGCCCATGCCCAGCCTTTACTGTTGGATCATCTTTAGCTTCGCATCGATCTTTGCGGTTGTGACATTGGCGTCATCAATTTCCGCGGCTTTGGCGGCCATCAGTTTGGCGCGGTACCGGGCTTGGACGATGTCCACGAAGATGAGCACAACCAAAACAAAATAGAAGGTGGACTTGGCCATGGGCTCCACGGGGTAGCCGAAGAATTTAAGCTGTGCGAGGTGCCCGCCCTCCGATACCAGCATGATTCCCACGATGAACAAAATAAACAGGCCGAGCACCTCATACATCCGGTTGGCGGCCAAAAACTCTGACACTCGGTCGGCAAGCACAAGCATCAGCACACCGGAGATGATGATCGCTGCTGCCATAACTGCAAACACATCGGTGAGGGCGATGGCTGACAAAATGGAATCGAAGGAGAAAATGAGGTTCATCATCACGATGAGCGAGACAGCGGATACAACCGAACGACGGCTCTCGCCCTCGCTTTTTTCGATGTCATGCACGGCCATCATGTGCAAAATTTCCTTCATGGCCGTGTAGATGATGAAGCCACCGCCAAACAAAACAATGATCGCATGGCCGTTGACATCGCCTTCCAACACGCCGGGCCAATTGACTTCAAACAGTCGATTTTGAAACAGCGCGATGGCCTGGATGACCACAAACAGCAGCACGATGCGCAACGCCACCGCCATGAGAATGCCCCAACGGCGAACGCTTTTTTGGCTTTCAGGCGCGACGCGTTTTGACTCAATTGAGATGTAAAGCAGGTTATCGAAGCCCAAGACCGCTTGCAGCAGGATCAGCATCATGAGGGTGAACAGGTTTTCAAGCGTGAAGATATCCAGCATCGGACCCTCAATGTTTCTTGGTTTAGAGCGTTGTTGGTTCTGAACCCGGTGCAATCGCTCGTAAATCGACGCACCAGCCCATAGATGAATGCCCTAGGGGTAGCTTTCTGGCGAACCAAAATCCAGCCGCCGCCGTTTCTTTTCCAGTGCCGCTACTGAGTTACGCTCGTTTTTCCAACCAAGGACTTTTTTTCATGGCTTCACCTTCCCACGCAAACACCAAACCGGTGTGGAATCATGTTTGGTTAACAGGGGCGAGTTCGGGCCTTGGGGAGTATACCGCGCGGGCGCTCGCGAAGATGGGGTGCACGGTCTCAATCACCGCCCGTTCCCGCGATAAGCTGGAAGCCATTGCCGCTGATTTTGACAATGTTCATGTCTACGAAGCCGACGTGACCGACCACGCGCGCATCATGGACATCGTGGATAAGATGGAAGAAGCCCACGGGCCGATTGATCTGTGCATTTTGTCGGCGGGGGCCTGGTTTCAAAGTTCCATCAAGGAACTGAAGGTGGAAAATTTCCGCAAAACCTTTGACGTTAATCTGATGGGCGTCGTCTACTGCTTGGATGCCGTGCTGCCCCGCATGCGGCAGCGGGGCGGGGGGCATGTGTCCTGGATCGCTTCGGTGGCCGGCTATGGTGGCCTGCCAAACGCGGCCTCCTACGGGGCTTCAAAGGCGGCGCTGATCCATTTTGCCGAAACCGCCAAGCCTGAGTTGGAACGGGACAACATCACCGTCAGCCTCATTAACCCCGGTTTTGTGCGAACGCCCATGACCGACAAGAACGATTTTCCCATGCCGTTCCTGATGGAACCGGAAGATGCGGCGGACAAAATCGTGGCCGGTCTTAAAGCCAAAAAGTTCGAGATCGCCTTTCCGTGGCAGTTGGTTACCATCCTCAAGGTGATGAACCATTTGCCGTATTGGCTTTACTTCTGGATCATCAAAAAGGGCGTTTTGCGGGACTAATGGGTCGCCAAAACTTGCGTTCGGTCGGCTGTGCGGCGTTAGTTGATGCTGGCGATTTCCAAAAGGAATTTGCGGCGGATCATGCGGGCAAAATCTTCATAACCTTCCGCTGACTCCACAAAGGAGCCGCTGCCGCCCACAACGTTTGATCGGAAATAATTGGGCAGGCCGCCCTCGGGGTTTTCGTGGGTCACATAGGGGTAGGGGTTGTCTGAATTGACGATGGCTAGGGCATTGATAACTGCGCCGGCTTCCAGCGCCCGCTGTCGCGATGGGGCGAGTTCGGCACCGATGTTATGGGTTCCGTCGGAGGACAGATCGATCACCTTTCGAGCGGCCCGCACCGGCGCGTTTTCAAACTGACGGAGGCAAAACAGGATCGCCTCGCTGATGGATGTGTTGCGCACGGGGTTGGTGATCCAGGGCGGGGGCGGGGCCGTGTCGATTGCCTTGCCGAATGCTGATGCGCTTTGCGCGTTGCCGATGACCTGCCACGGTGCGGCGATGAACTGCTGGTCCTGTTTGGCCCATTCGACATAGGTTGCGGCGATTTTGCCAAACCGACCGCCTGAAATAGCGGCGACGACTTCGGGGTGCCGGATTGCATCGGCGTGCCCCTTTTTTTGGAGATCGTAGTCCGCCTTTGTGACGCTTTCCGACACGTCGGCGGCCATACACAAAAGCATGTCCACTTCAGGTTTGGCAGAAGCGGATTTGGCAAGGGCGGGTTTCGCAGGAGTGGATTTGGCCTGTGTGGAATCCAGCTGAAGGGATGAGGACGCTTGGGCCGGAAAAGGCGTGAGAGCAAGGATAAACCCGCTGCACGCCAGCGATAAGATGAGCAGTGCGCGCATCCCGGCCATGTGCCGTTTGACCATCGGACCGGTTCGGTCGTTTTGAAAGGGTGTTATCTTCATTCCAACCTGCCTGTGCCCACACTGTCTTCTCGCCACATCCAAAGACGCGCGGTCTAAACAGTCAAGGGCGCACCAATGGGGTCCTGTCGATGGTGGGATTCAAACACGACCCGAACCGTTAGGCGGCGTCGGTCATTTTCATGGCAATCTGTTCGGCCTCTTTGAGGGCATCAAGATCGATCCCGGTTTCAAACCCACGGCTGTGCAGGTGTTCCACTACCGTTCTCGTATTGACGTTGCCCGACGCGCCGGGTGCGTAGGGGCAGCCGCCTAGGCCAGCGATGGAGGCGTCGAAGGTGCGAATGCCAAAGTCCAGGGCACAGTCGATGCTATCGAGCGCCAAGCCGTGTGTGTTGTGAAAATGGCCGGCCAGTCGGGCCGTTGGTGCGACGGGCGCGAGGGCTCGAAGCACGGCTTCTATTTTCTCCGGCGTTGCCGACCCTAACGTGTCACCCAAAGAAATCTGATAGCAGCCAAGCGCGATGAGGCGTTCCGCGAGGCGCGCGACGGTGGCCGGTGGAGTTGGGCCATCAAAGGGGCAATCGGTGACGCAGGAGATATAGCCGCGGGCTGGGATGGCGTGGCAGGCGGCAAACGCAAGGGCTTCGGCAACAGTCTCAAGGCTGTCTTCGATGGAACAGTTGATGTTTTCGCGGCTGAAGCCTTCCGAGGCTGAGATGAAAACGGCGATCTCGTCGCAACGGGATTGTACTGCTGATCGGACACCGCGGAGGTTCGGCGTGAGGCCTGCATAGGCCACCGTGCTTGCCCGTTCGATAGCAGCCATCACTGCCGTGCCATCGGCCAATTGCGGCACCCATTTTGGGTTCACGAAACTGGTGGCCTCGATTTTGCGCAAGCCGGTTTTTGACAGCGCATTGATGAGGTCGATTTTTTGCGCCGTTGGGATGGGCTGTTTGAGACTTTGCAAGCCATCGCGAGGACCAACCTCAAAGAGTGTTGCGAACGTCTCGCTGTCGGTGTCCAACGTGTTCACTCAGTCTGACGTCGTTTTATGGGCTGCTAAAAGCGCCTTTGCTCGGTCTACGGTGACAGGTCCCTCTGCGGCCAGGGTTTTGGCTAATGCGTCGATCTGTGGGCCCGCCGCTCCGGCGGTGATGGCGATATTGCGCGCGTGGAGTGCCATATGTCCCTTTTGGATCCCTTCGGTGGACAGGGCGCGGAGGGCGGCCATATTTTGCGCCAAGCCTACAGCTGCCGTGACCTCGGCCAGTTCTTGGGCCGATTGAACGTTGAGAAGACGCAGAGCCGCCTGTGCGGCGGGGTGGGTTCGGGTCGCGCCGCCCACGGTGCCGAGGGCCATGGGCAATTCGATGGTGCCCGCAAGATTGCCCTCTTGGTCGATTTCCCACCGCGTGAGGGAACTGTACCGCCCCGACCGTGCGGCATAGGCATGGGCCCCGGCTTCAACCGCCCGCCAGTCATTTCCCGTGGCAACAACGATGGGGTCTATGCCGTTCATGATTCCCTTGTTGTGGGTTGCGGCCCGGTAGGGATCAATGATCGCGAGGGCGCAGGCCTCCACGATCCCCTGAGCGACGTCGGCACCCTTGAGGCTTTCGGTGTCCAAGGAGGCTGGCGTCAACGATACGCGGGCCCGGACCAGTCTTTTGTCGGCGAGGTTTGACAAAATGCGCAATTTCACCGTGCCACCGGTGATAGCCTCGACGTGCGGCGCGAGGGTTTCAGCCATAGTGTTGACGGTGTTTGCACCCATGGCGTCGCGCACATCCACCAAGATGTGCAACACAACCATGGGGCCAACGGGGGTGTCTTCGAAGACGTGCACCTCTATGTCCCGGCAGCCGCCGCCGAGATCGATCAAGACTTTGTCTTGACGGTTGGCGAGGTCGACCAAACGATCCCGCGCCTCCAGCAGTTGTAACCGTGCCCCGTGGGGGTTTTTGACGTTCAGGATTTGTATTTGCGCCCGCATGATCGGCGCAGTGCTTGACGTATGGAACCCGCCACACCCTCGGGCAATTTTGGCCATATAGGAGGCAGCGGCCACAACCGACGGCTCCTCCACGGCCATGGGGATCAGGTAGTCCTTTCCATTGACCAAGAAGTTGGTTGCGATGCCCAAGGGCAGTTCAAACGTGCCGACCACGTTTTCGATCATCCCATTGGCGATCTCCACCGGAAGGGCATTGTCGCCGCGCAGGGCTTGCAAGTCGTCCTTTGTTAGTCCGGCTGCGACGCCCGCGTCTTGGAGACGTCTATTCGGATCGCTGTTGCGAAAATCTGCGATACGGGATGAACCTATTTTGCGCTTGTTGTCTGGTGTGTCGGGCATGGCGGTCCTCCTCCAAGGTTGCGCGACCCACCGGTGGCGGGATGGTGGGCCTGCGATGTGGCGAACCTGATGCATTCATCCGGCGCGATCAACGCTTGGATGTTGGGGGGCGGGTTATCTTTTTCTCGCAATTTTTCGGTCGGTTTCTATGTGATGGACATGAACAGACGTCGTTTTCTTCAATCTGCCGCCGCCCTTCTGGCCCTCCCAGCCGGTGCCAAACTCTCGTTAAGCGCCCCTGCGCTGCCCGTATCATCGGCGGCTGCGGTTCCCAATCAGGCGCGGTTTTGGGCGATTTACATGTCGGGCCTGCACGGCGAGTGCACGCCTCAGGCCCTGCAAACCCTGCTGAATATTCCCGCCACAGATGCCAATCGCTATATTGGCCAATTGGTGGCGGAGGGCGTTTTGAAGCCCAATCCCCTGCTCAAGCAGGCCGCCAACCGGCTGATGAAAGGTGACGGTGAGGGCCTGTGGGATCGTATCAAAGCGCGGGCGCGGCGCAAAATTGAGGCGGACGGCCCGGCTCGTGATGAGACGTTGATCGAACCTGAAACGGTCCATCTGGATACCCCGTTGAACGATGCGGAAGAGGTTTCTGCTGAGGAAGAGGGGCCGCAAGTCGAGCTTGATGTTTCAGACGATGATCCCGAGCAGGACGGTCGATCCGAGTCCTTCGATGAAGATGCCGAGGATCCCGCGCGCGACGCCGTTTTCATCTCGGAGCCGCCGCCCACATCGCAGTCCTGACCTCCTGTGGGGGCGTTGGGTCAGGTTCTCAGTCAGGCTCTTAGTCAGGCGCGCTTGTCGCCGAACACCAGCCGCACATCCGGTGCTTTGGGTTTGGCCTTCATGCGCAGCCCTTTTTTCCAAAGTTTGAGCGCTTCCCAATGGATGCCCGCTACGATTTTTAGGGTCATGAGCGGATAGGCGACGAAGACTTTGAGCAAGCCTTTGTCCGTGAGCGCATGTTTTGAACCCTTAAAATGCGTGCGGAGCACAGGGCCGTTCTCGTCTTTCAAAGCGACGCCCACGGTCAGTTCTTCGCCAGGACGCGTAATATGGAACGTGTAGTCGCCATCCACTGTGTTGAACGGAGAGACGTAGAAGGATTTTTCGATGCGGTGGGTGTACGTCCCCGCCCGTTCCGCTCCAGCTTGCAACACATAGGTCAAGTCTTCACCAAACGTATTGCGCACCTCGTAAATCGCCAAAACCACGCCGCCGGCGTCGTTCAGCCCATAATAGACTGTCAGCGGGTTGAAGGCGAAGCCGAGAATGCGCGGGTAGAACAGCACTTTTGTGCCCACGATTTGGTCTGCTGCGCCGCAATCCCGGGCAACGGTGCGGGCGAACTCCGACAGCGTTCTGTGGTCGCGAAACCCATGGTCGCTCTGGCGAAGGCTGAAGAGATTAAACCGGTTGACGCTAAACAGGTTTAGTTTGGCTGCGGTCTCGTCAATCGTGTCTACGTCGAGCAGCATGGAAAAAACGCGGTAGCGCAATTTGTGCTCCACCGGGGTGACACGTTTGTGCACCACGTCACCACGATACAGCGCGCCTCCGGCCATGGTTACTCCGCCGCCTGCTGGTAGGCTATGGGCTCTCTGACTTGGATACGTCCCGATTCGTTTTCAACCTCCCACGGCCGCCGAACGCCACCCAGTTGTTCGGCCACTGCCAGGCCAGATTGCAGGCCATCTTCGTGGAAGCCGGCCCCGAAATGAGCCCCGCAATACCAGGTCCGGTTGGCTCCCTGGATGGACCAGATGTCCCGCTGGGCCTGCATGGCTGCGCCGTCAAAAATCGGGTGGGCGTAGTCATAGCGGCCGTGCACGCGTTCGATGGGTGTGTTTTCGGGCGGGTTGAGGGTGACGAACACGTCTTCCTTGGTTGGCAGGTTTTGCAACGAATTCATCCAATAGGTGACGCACAGGTCC
>JBCBCT010000027.1:27267-29283 GCA_038530365.1 Pseudomonadota bacterium
GGGTTGAGGGTGACGAACACGTCTTCCTTGGTTGGCAGGTTTTGCAACGAATTCATCCAATAGGTGACGCACAGGTCTCGGTCGTTCATCGGCAAGCTGCGGTCGGTTTCAAAATCCACATAGTTCCAGCTCGCCCACGTTGCCTTGCGCTTTGGCATGAGCTGGCGGTCCTGGTGAAGAACGGCATGGTTTTGTGCATAGCTAAACGCTCCCAACAGGTTGGCCTCCTCCGCGCTGGGCTGCCCCAACATGGCAAGCGCCTGATCCCCGTGGGCTGCGATGACCACCTGATCGAACCGTTCGGAGGGACCATCATCGGTCACCAGATGCACACCGGCAGGGCTTCGGTCCACGCGGCGCACGGGGCTGGCGACCCGCACGGCCATGTTCGTGTCCGCCATGAGTTTGTCGACATAGACCTGCGATCCGCCCTTCACGGTGCCCCAAAGCGGGCGACCGGAGACCTGAAGCAAGGCGTGGTTTTGGAAAAAGCGGATAAACGATTTGGCGGGATAAGCCTCCATGCTGTCGGCGCGGCTGGACCAGATGGCGGCGGCCATGGGCATGAGATGCCAGTCGATGAACTCCTGGCCGTAGCGTTCTTCAGCAAGATATTGAAGAAGGGTCGTTTCGTCATCCAGCCAGTTGAGCGCCTTGGGCGCTTCTTTGAAAAACCGCAGGATATCGCGGATCATGCGCCAATGTTTGAAGCTGAAAATATTGCTCGGCTGGCCGATCATCCCCAGTGTCGTGCCGCCGGAATATTCATAGGCCCCAGCATAGAGCGAAGCGGCAAAGCTCATGTCTGTGGCGTGAAGCGGCACTTTCAAGTGTTCAAACATCGCAACAAGATTGGGGTAGGTCGCGCTGTTGTAACAGATGAAGCCGGTGTCCACGGCGATCGCTTCTCCGGCGATGTCGATGACTGCCGTGTTGGTGTGCCCGCCCAAGCGGGCGTTGGCTTCAAACAGCGTCACGTCATGTTTTTTGGAAAGAAGCCAAGCGCTTGAGAGCCCCGCGATACCGGAGCCAATAACGGCGATTTTTTGGGAATGCATGAGCCAGACTGCTTTGTCGTTTGTGTTGTCAGGCTCCCGTGCGATAGTGGTGCGCCTTTCGAGGATGGCAGGCAAGCGATTTCTTTGTTGAAAGCGTGAACGCGTCCCCGGCTCAGTGTCGCAGCATCCAGTTCAGCTCCCGCCGCCAATCGACCATTCGGATGGGTGTTCCGTGGGTTCCGGTGTCGAACATGACGAAGCGTGCCGGATAGCGTGGGTTTTTCGCCAAAATCTGCTCAAAGAAGCGTTTTTGTTTTGCGGGCGCAAAGACCACGTCGGCACCGCCGTGGCCGAAATAAAGCGGCACGGCCCGTCGCGTTTGGCGGATCATGGAGGAATTCAGAAACTTTGGGTTCCAGAAGGAGCCGAGGAAAAACATGCCATCGATGGCCGACGAAACACGGTTCGACGCCAACAAACGCCAGCACACGCCGCCCCCCATGGAACCGCAGGCGATGATCATTTTTGTGCCCGGCGATTTGGTTTTATAGGCCGTCAGCAGAGCTTCAACATCGCGCGCGCCGCGGTCTTTGAAATCGCTGAAGGCAGGGGTGAGGAGCACACCACCATTGCGGGTCATGAGATTTTGCAGGCGGTTGAAATTGCCACCAAAGGTCCAATCATTGACGCCCTGCCGGTGATTGCCGCCACGCCCATGCACGTAGATGACGGTGACGCGCGCGCCGCTTTGTTCGCCCACGGCGTAATATTTGAAGGTGCCGTTGGCGCTTTGATAGCGGCGCAGTTTTCTGGACCAGCGTACCCGCTCATTGACGTATTTTTGTTGCGCTTTGCGACGGGGAATTGTGTCCCGTTTCATGATGTCTCGGTCGCGGTTGTAGGCGACGGATAGGAAAGCACCGCTGCGCTCGCTTTTTAACGTTGCGGGGTAGGCAAACAGCGCATCCTTGTAGGGCTTGAGTTGCACTTGAGCGTTCGCAGCCATGGGGGCAGCCAG
>JBCBCT010000028.1:0-29261 GCA_038530365.1 Pseudomonadota bacterium
GAGGCCGGCTGCTTTACGCTCATCGGTGCGCCGGACGGCGGTGCGGCAGATAGCTTGCCGGAATGGGTGTTAGACGCGTTGGTTGATCCCCGTTTTGAACCATTTACAAAGTGGTGTGAGCGCCTTGGCGCCACCGTTCCAGAGTCTGATTTAGCGTGTGCAGCCCTCAGAACGCTGCTCATACACCATTGGCGGCGGTTGGTTTTGAAGAGAAGTGCTTCGGCCCCACACTTGCAGGTTCTCACCGGTGAAGCGTCTGCGCGGCGGGCGGTGGCTGCGGCCTATCAACGGCTGTCACCCAAAGCGGACACGTGGTTCGACGCTGCCGTGGGTGCCGCCCGGTTAAATGCGGTGCTTCAACAGGAGGGGTCGTTTCGTCGCGTGTGATGGGGCCTGAACCGCTTTGATATGTTACAAACGAGAATTGCATTTTTAATGTTTGTAACATATTCTCCAGCCAACGTTTGAGAGGATTTGCCGATGTATGCTCAGGGTTTGAACGGGGCTGATAGCACCACGCAGGAAGACGAGGCGTTTCTCGCTCGCTTCCAGGCTCGCATTGATGCGGAGGAAAAGATCGAACCGAACGATCCCATGCCGGAAGGGTATCGGCGCACGCTGATCCGGCAGATCGGTCAACATGCGCATTCTGAAATTGTTGGCATGTTGCCCGAAGGCAATTGGATCACCCGCGCCCCGACGCTGCGCCGCAAAGCTGCCCTTTTGGCGAAGGTCCAGGACGAAGGGGGACACGGTCTCTATCTTTATGCGGCGGCGGAAACGCTCGGCGTGTCGCGGGAGCAGATGACGGAAGAGCTGTTGTCGGGACAAGCAAAATATTCCTCCATCTTCAACTATCCGACGCTGACCTGGGCCGACATGGGAGCCATCGGCTGGCTCGTGGATGGTGCGGCGATCATGAACCAGGTGCCGCTGTGCCGTTGTTCGTTTGGTCCCTATTCGCGGGCGATGATCCGGGTTTGCAAAGAGGAAAGTTTTCACCAGCGCCAGGGGTATGAGTTAATGCGCTCGCTGGCTGAGGGCGCGCCAGAGCAAAAAGACATGGCGCAGGATGCGCTGAACCGCTGGTGGTGGCCGTCGTTGATGATGTTTGGGCCGTCGGATGCCGAAAGTCTGAACTCCGACCAATCCATGAAATGGAAAATCAAGCGGTTCACAAATGATGAACTGCGTCAGAAATTCGTCGATGCGACCGTGCCCCAGGCCGAGCGCATTGGCCTGTCCATTCCAGACCCTGATTTACGATGGAACGCTGCGAAAAACGATGGCGCGGGCGGCTATGATTTCGGGCCAATCAATTGGGACGAGTTTAAGCGTGTTGTGAAAGGCGGCGGGCCGATGAACCGAGACCGGGTGGCTGCCCGCAAAAAAGCGTGGGACAAGGGGGCTTGGGTGCGAGAGGCTGCGCTGGCCCATGCCGCCAAGCGCAAGGCGCGCGCGGAAGCTGCCAAGATGGCCGCGGAGTGAGCCGCGTGCCCTCCGCTACAACACCCCTGTGGGAAGTTTTTATTCGCCCACGCAACGGCCTGAACCACAAGCATGTCGGTTCGCTGCACGCAGCCGATGCTGAAATGGCTTTGCAAGCGGCGCGGGATGTCTACACACGGCGTGAAGAGGGCAATTCGATCTGGGTTGTGCCGTCGGCGGACATTGTCGCGTCCGACCCGGACCGTGCAGCGGAAAACTTCGACCCGGCAGCCGACAAGGTTTACCGCCACCCCAGCTTCTACGACATTCCCGACGATGTGGGGCATATGTGATGGCAAACGCTGCCGAAACCGCTGTGGCGCGCGCCGATCTCTTCACTGCCGTTTTGTCGCTCGCCGATGATCATCTCATTCTTGGTCACCGCGTGTCGGAATGGTGTGGACACGCGCCCATGCTGGAGGAGGATCTGTCCCTTCCCAACATCGCTCTTGATCTCATCGGGCAGGCACGCAGCCTCTACACCTATGCCGGTGCGGTGGAAGCGAAGGGGCGGGATGAGGATGCGCTCGCCTACCTTCGGCTGGAGCGGGACTACCGGAACCTTCTTATGGTGGAGCGCCAAAATGGCGACTTTGCGCACACCATGCTGCGCCAATTCTACTATGCCTCATTCATGGTCCCCTATTGGGACTGGACGGCCAATAACAGTGCGGACGAGACCTTACGCGCAATCGCTGGGAAGGCTGTGAAGGAGGTGCGCTATCATCTTCGTCACAGCAGCGAATGGGTCATTCGTCTTGGGGATGGCACAGAAGAAAGCGCCGCACGGATGGCCGATGCGGTGGATACGCTGCACATTTACACCGGCGAGATGTTTCAGGAAACGGCGGCCATGAAAGCATGCGCTGAGGCCCGTGTTCTGCCTCGGCTCAACAATTTGCGGGGGCTTTGGGAACAAACGGTGGCGCAGATTTTCGGTCAAGCCTTCTTAACGGTGCCCGAAGTGGCATACCCCCAGGAAGGTGGACGGGACGGCCGCCACACTGAGGATTTCGGTTTTTTGCTCGCACAACTGCAATATATGCAACGCACCTATCCGGGATTGGAGTGGTAGGCCGCCATGGCAAGTCCAACCGTCATTGCGCTTGATCGCGCGCGCGACCAAAAAGCCCTTGATGCCCGCGCCTGGGCGGCGGCTTCCGCTGTGCCGGACCCGGAAGTGCCCTGTGTTACGGTTGCGGATCTCGGTATCCTTCGCGGCGTTTCTGTGGATGGCGCATCGAACATGGCAACCGTGTTTGTGACGCCAACCTATTCCGGTTGTCCTGCGGTTTTGGCCATTGAGATGGCCGTGGAAACGGCGCTTCTCGACGCGGGCTTCCAAGCAAAAATTGAGCGTGTGATGTCGCCTGCTTGGACGACGGACTGGATTACCGATGCTGGGCGGGAAAAACTGCGTGCATACGGTATCGCACCGCCGGTGTCGGGATCAGGAAAACGGGCGCTGTTTGATGATCCGGTGGTGTCGTGCCCGCGCTGCGCCAGCGAAAATACGGCAAAGATTTCCGAGTTCGGCAGCACCGCTTGCAAGGCCCAGTGGCAGTGCCGCGATTGCGCGGAGCCGTTTGATTATTTCAAGTGCATCTGATGGCAGCCGGCTTTCACACTTTATGGGTGGATCGGGTCCGGCGGTTAACCCCAGACGCCGTTGCGATCCGGTTCGCCGTGCCGGATGCTTTGATCGAAGCCTTCACCTTTGAACCTGGCCAATACGTGACTCTGCGGGCCGATGTGGGCGGGGCGGACCTGCGCCGGTCCTACTCGATTTGCAGTGATCCGGCGGAGCCAGGCTTTGAGGTCGGCATCAAACGAGTCGCAGGCGGGCAGTTCTCCACGTTTGCCCAAGACCTCTGCGTTGGGGACGTGTTGGAGGTCATGCCGCCCCAGGGTCGTTTCACTTGGACGGAACGCGACGGCGAATTTGGTGAGGATCAGCCCGATCTGTTGCTCCTCGTTGCGGCTGGGTCTGGCATCACGCCGTGCCTGTCCATCGCCCACGCGGCGCTGTGGGCCGGGCAGGCGGTGACCTTGGTTTACGGGAACAGCCGCTCAAACACTGTGATGTTTTCAGACGATCTGGTGGCGTTGAAGGATCGCTACACGCAGCAGTTTTCCCTCATCCATTGCCTCAGCCGGGAGCAGTTTGCCGGCCCTTTGTTTCACGGTCGGATCGACGAAGCACGCATCACAGCCCTGGCCAAGGCCGGGCAGTTTGCGCCCTCGCAGGTTCAAGATGTGTTCATTTGCGGCCCCAGCGGTTTGCCGGAAGAAGCAAGCGCCGCCATGGCGGAGCTTGGTGTCGATCCGGGCCGTGTGCATGTCGAACTGTTTTCGGCCCCCGGTGACGTTAAAGTGGCCCCGCCGGTGAAAGATGCCGTTGCCGATGCGATGGTGACCGTCATTGTCGATGGGACAGAGCAGACGTTTCCCCTCGCATCCGTCGACCAAACCGTGTTGGCGGCGGCTCAGGAGGCTGGGCTCGATCTGCCGTTCTCCTGTGCGGGAGGCATGTGCTCCACATGCCGCTGCAAGGTCGTTGAAGGCACGGCAGACATGCGGGTGAACTATTCGTTGGAAGACTGGGAGACCGAACAGGGTTTCGTGCTCGCCTGCCAAGCCCAAGCGACCAGCAAAGCCCTGGTTTTGGATTTTGATGCCGCCTAAGGCGGGCTCTTTGAAATGGGCTTACGGAAATGGGCTCTTTGAAACGGGAGTTAGGGCCACATATCATCGGTGACCGGTAGGCTCGCCGACGCAATGAAATGGCCGTTTCGAAAGTCCGGTTTTTGATAGGCAAATGGCGCGCCGTCCGGGCCATAGGTCATGCCGCCGGCGGCACGTAGGATCGCATCGCCAGCGCTGGTGTCCCACTCCATGGTTGGGCCAAATCGTGGATAGAGATCGGCTGCACCCTCCGCCAAGCGCGTGAATTTGAGGGATGAGCCGACGGACACAATATCGGCCCCTTCAAAGCGCTCCAGGAAGGTTCGGGTTTCCTCCGTCATGTGGGATTTTGTGGCGACGATGCGCAAATCGGCTGGGGGCGCTGTGCAGGTGAGTGTTGTGCGCGCGCTGTACGCGCCGCTTTCTTCAACCAAAACCCGGACCGCGCTTTGTTTGGCCCCTCCGGTTGCCTTGCACACCCCCCAATAGAGGAGCCGGGTGGCTGGAATGAAGATCACGCCCCACAGCGGTTCACCGTTTTCGATGCAGCCAATGTTGACGGTGAAATCCGTGCCACCGCGGGAAAACTCTTTTGTGCCATCCAGCGGGTCGATGCACAGGTAGGGCCCGTCTGTGAGCACGGGGGTCGTGCCGGCGGCCATTTGTTCTTCGGCTACCACGGGCAGGGTGATGCCCGCGTCTTTGAGGCCCTTGAGGATCAGCGCTTCTGCGCGCTGATCGGCGATGGTGACGGGGGAACCGTCGGCCTTTTCATCAATCGAAAACCCGGCCTGTTGGACGGCCACGATCTCTTCCCCCGCTTGGATGGCCAGGCGGCAGGAAAGATCGATCAGGGCTTGCATGTCGCTCATTTCAGTCATCTCGGTTAGGGAAACAGGCCTCGCTTAGCCTTGATGCAACAGAATGTGACGCCATACGGCGGCTTGGTCATAAATCGTCCATTCGCGGCGCAGGCCGTAGGGGCCAAATTCGGCATGGGTGATGCCCATCACGTGGACATGGGCGCCGGTGGGCGCGCCAAAGGGGCCCCAGCCTTCGTGCAAACCATCAAGGGACCAGCGGATGGCCGCACGTGGGGGCATCATCGGATCGTCACGGCCGATCTGGTGGTGGATGGTGAACGTCGCATTGGGGAAGGCTGCCCGCAGCGGCAGCCAAAAGGCATCGGCCCCCGCATGGCCGTGGGCGGTGACATTGCCGGCATATTCAAGATGGGCGGCGCGGTCATAGCGGGTGGCAATGACGCTCATTTCCGCGTTCATCATGGCGTTGAGAATGTCAGCCAGTGCCTGCCCGTATTCGTTATCGTTTCCACGCCCTTTGTAGGGGCCTTTCACGTCCATGGCGGGTGAGAAGGGGCGCTTGGCATTGCCTGGTCCGCCTTCGGCTTCGATTTGTGCGGCAACAAATTCGCGGGGCTCATGGCCCAGCTGAAGGAGGATGCCGCCATAGTCGCGCACCAACCATTCATCGTCGATCACATCGGCCCGCGCCGCGCAGTCGGCAATGGAGCGATAAACCAATTTTTTGCCAGCGGCGTGGCCCATGGGGCCGAATTGGGTTTGTGTGGCTGTCGATACGATGCGGTGGGACGACAAATAGTGACCATCATCGCTGCGCGACCAAATGATGTCTTCGCCCATAAGAACCCGGTCGGGGTTCTCCACCAACATTTGCGCGGTGGCAACTTTAACGGCGTCTTTCCCAATGACGATGCCGGAGGGCGAGCGGACCGGCAGGTCCTCGGCATAATAATAGTCGAGCGTTGAAAAACCACGCCCCTCCCAGATCTCTTCGGTGATCTTCAAAATGTAGTCGGGGAAGTTCGAAAATTTTGGATCAAAACCGTCGAATGACACGGGGATTATCCTTTGGATGAAATTTCAGCCTGCACGCCCTCCTAGGGCTTTGGAGAGCGGGGGACAAGCGGCGTTTTTAGCCACGCTGGCCAGGGGTGATCCGTCTGGTTCAGGCGTAGGGTGCGGGGTGCAGGAAGGTCCACGGCGAGGTTTCGCTTCCCTGTTCCACCGGCACTTCGATCAGGGCTGGCGCGTCGGCCTTGATGAAGCTCTCCAGAGTCGATTGAAGCTCTTTTGCTGTGGTCACGCGTTGGGCGGTCATCCCGAAGGCGCGGGCGACGGCCACAAAATCTGGGTTTTGAAGTTCAGCCCCAAGGACGCGGCCACCATAGACTGTGTTTTGATCCCGCAGCACATTTCCATAGGCACCGTTGTTGAACACGATGGCGATGACGCCGAGGCCAAACTGCATGGCGGTGGCGAGCTCTTGCAGGCCGAATAGGAAACCGCCATCGCCAGAGACCGAAACAACAGCTTTCGTCGGATTGGCGACCTTAACCCCCAATGCCGTGTTGTAGCCGAAGCCCAAATTGTCCTGATAACCGCAGGTGACGTAGTGGCCGGGCTCGTAGACTGGGAAACCGAAGCGTCCGGTGAAGCCCATTTGGCTGACCTCTTCAACGACATATCCGTCCCTTGGCAGTGCGGCGCGGATTGCGTCCCAATGGGCCATTTGGGGCTGCACGGTTTCATGCTTTTTGCGGGCGTTCTCCTTGAGGGTTTTGAGCGCGGCTGTTCGGTTGGCGGTCGAACCCGGGATGGCCTCTCTGAGTGCGCCGGCCGCGTCGGCGGCGTCGCCGACGAGCGCACAATCGGGTTTCAGACGCACCATTTCGGTGGGGTCGATATCGATGCGGATGGTTTTGAGGTGCGGCGGTTGCCAGCGCCAGCGCATGTGCTGCAATTCGAGGCGCGAGCCGATGCCGATCAACAGATCGCAGTCTTCCCAATAGTCGTAGGCCGCAACAAGATCCAAGGCGAGGGGATCGTCCGCTGGAACGATGCCTTTGCCGCTGCGATGGCTGGTGACCGGTGCGTTGAGGTGCCTGGCAAGGGCCAGGACCTCAGCCGCTGCGTGGCGCGCACCGCCGCCCACCATGATGAGCGGCCTGCTGGCTTTTGCAATTAACGCTCCGGCCTGTTCGATGTGCTGCGGGTTTAAGGTGGGTTTGAAGGGTGGAGCCTTGTAGTGCTCGGGGGCCGGACCGGCTTGACCAAAAATATCCCACGGCGTTTCCACCGCCACGGGGCCGGGGCGGCCCGATGCCATGGCTTGGAACGCCTGCGCCATTTTGGGAGCGGCCTCGCTTTGGTGGTTGATGCGATCGGCGTGTTTGGTCAGGCCTTTTAGGGTCGCCAACTGGTCCGGCAATTCGTGCAATTGGCCGCGGCCCTGGCCGATGAGATGGCTCATAATATTGCCGGTGATGCACAAAACCTGGGCGTTGGCACCATAGGCGGTGCAGAGCGCCGCGCCGGAATTTAGAACACCGGGGCCCGGCACAACGGAGTAAACGCCCGCTTTCCCGGACGTTTGGGCATAGCCATAGGCCATATAGGCTGCGCCCTGTTCGTGGCGGGTATGGATGGTTTGAATTTGGTCCGACCTGCGCGCGAGGGCGTCGTTAAAGTCATACATGTGGGCGCCGGGAATGCAGAACACCGTGTCCACACCGTGGTGGATGAGACTGTCAACGATGACATCGCCGGTTGTCTTCTGGCTCATGGGGTTTTGCTTTTCTTTTTGGATTTGGCTTTTAGAGCGGCAGAGGCTTTGGCCGGGTTTTGGGCGCGTTTCGGTGTCTCTTCGTCCATATCCACCCCTTGCATGTCTTCCAACAAATCGAGCAGGCGTTCGAGCTTTGCGTCTCCATAGCGGGCCCGCAACCGGGCAAAGATGGCGCGGCTCTCATCGGCATGGTCGGCGATAACGGTCTGCCCGGCGGGTGTGATCGTGACGATCGTGCGACGGCGGTCGTTGGGATCGGTTTGCCGACTTAGAAGGCCGTCCGCCTCCATCGCGCTTAAAATGCGGGTGAGGCTTGACACCATCAGGCAGCAGGATTGGGCGATGCTGCGCTGTTCCTGCGGGCCGGCTTCTTCCAATACCCTCAAAATACGCCATTTCTGCTCGCTGATGCCGCTGGAATGCAGCATGTCGCGGATGGGCCCCATGACGGTTTCCCGCGCCCGCAACAGGGCAATAGGCAAGGACCGGGAGGTCGGGCGCAATCTGCCTTTAAGGTCGCCTTCCGTCGGTTCTGGTGGTGCGGATCGGGTCATGGAAAATGAGGCCGGAAAAGAAGAAGAGGGCACAGAAAACGCACGGTTGGCGCATGGTGGGGGGAACAGGATCGGCGAATTAAAAGTTGATAGGTTAAGTAAATTGGGTACCCTGTCAAATCGGCAATGCGGGGAGGACCGGGTCTGCTGATGCAGATGGGAGGAGGACGTGATGGGTGATCTTTCAACCCATGAGGCGCAGCTTGCGCCGATCTTGCAGCGCTATAGCAGCGCCCCAATACCGCACATCATTGACGGGGAGCGCGTCCTCGGTAAGGCGCAGTTTGAAACCCGCTCGCCGGTGGATGGCAGCGTTATCGCGCAGGTTTCGATGGGCGATGCCGAAGAGATCGATCGGGCGGCGCAGGCTGCAAAAACCGCGTTTCCCGAATGGGCGGCGATGGCCGGCGAAAAGCGAAAGGCCGTTCTCCATAAAATTGCTGATTTCATCGTCGAGCGCGCCCAAGAGATCGCTCTTGCTGAATGTTGGGACACCGGTCAGGCCTATCGTTTCATGGCGAAGGCTGCGCTGCGGGGGGCTGAGAATTTCCGCTACTTTGCCGATCTCGCCCCCAGTGCCTGCGATGGTCAATCGCTGCCAACGGCAAACCATCTCAACATCACATCTCGGATGCCCACCGGGCCGGTGGGGGTGATCACACCGTGGAACACGCCATTTATGCTGTCGACGTGGAAGATCGCTCCGGCTTTGGCGGCGGGGTGCACGGTAGTCCATAAACCTGCTGAGTTTAGCCCTGTGACGGCGGGCATATTGTGTGACATCTGCCATGAAGCGGGTTTGCCGCCGGGGGTTTTGAACACCGTCCACGGGCTTGGGGAAACCGCTGGAAAGGCCCTGACCGAGCACCGAGATATTAAGGCCATCGCCTTTGTGGGGGAAAGCCGCACCGGATCGATGATCATGAAACAGGGGGCCGATACCCTCAAACGGGTGCACTTTGAATTGGGCGGAAAAAACCCGGTTGTCGTGTTTGATGATGCCGATCTCGACCGCGCCCTCGATGCGGTTATTTTTATGATCTACTCGTTGAACGGCGAACGCTGCACATCGTCTTCGCGGCTGCTAATCCAAGACACGGTCGCTGATGCGTTTGAGGCCAAACTCATTGAGCGCATTGAGCGCATCAAAGTGGGCAATCCACTGGATCCTGACACCGAGATCGGCCCGCTGATTCATCAGACGCATTTTGAGAAGGTGACCTCATATTTTGATGTTGCACGGCGGGAAGGGGCGACGGTGGCGGCCGGGGGACGCGCTTTGGAGCGTGCGGGTTGGTTTGTCGAACCCACGCTGTTTACCGGTGCACGTCCGTCGATGAAGATTGCCCGGGAAGAGATTTTTGGCCCAGTCCTCACGTCTTTGCGGTTTCAGGACGAAGAGGAAGCGCTGGCCATCGCCAATGCCGTTGACTACGGCCTGACGGGCTACGTGTGGACCAATGATCTGACGCGGGGCCTGCGGTTTTCAAACGGCCTGGAGGCAGGGATGATCTGGGTGAATTCGGAAAATGTGCGCCATTTGCCCACGCCGTTTGGCGGGATGAAACAGTCGGGAATCGGGCGTGACGGGGCGCAATGGTCGTTTGATTTTTACATGGAACAGAAGAACGTCGCCTTCGCTCTGGGCGCCCATACCATTCCGCGCCTTGGGGTGTGAAGGAGCTCGTTTCCATGCCATTGCCAAAGCCCAATCTCTATCCTCCGTTCAACATTGTGCGCCTGAGCCATGTGGAACTGCACGTGACGGACTTGGCGCGATCCCGCGCGTTCTATGTGGATACCCTTGGCTTACAAATCACAGATGAGACCGACGACGCCATTTACCTGCGGGCGATGGAGGAGCGTGGGCACCACTCTTTGGTGCTCCGACACGCGGTCAGCGCCGCGGCGGGACCATTGGGGTTTAAGGTGTTCGATGCGGCGAGCCTCGATGCCCTTGCGGCCCATTTTGAAGCCCAAAACCTGCCCGTGGCTTGGGTGGACAGTCCCTATCAGGATCGCACGGTGCGAACCCAGGACCCCCAAGGCATGCCGCTTGAATTCTACGCGCGGATGGATCGCTTGCCGCCAATCCATCAAAACTACGGGCTCTACCGTGGCGTGAAGCCGTTGCGGGTCGATCACTTCAACTGCTTTTCGCCCAACGTGGACGAGGCGGTGGCGTTTTACAGCGATCTTGGGTTTCGGGTGACGGAATATACGCAGGATGAGGCGACGGGTCGGCTCTGGGCGGCATGGGCCCACCGCAAGGGGGGCGTCCACGATTTAGCGTTTACCAACGGCACGGGTCCCCGTTTGCACCACGTGGCGTTTTGGGTGCCAACGCCGCTCAACATCATTGATTTGCTTGATCTCATGTCCACGACGGGCTGGGTCAGTCATATCGAGCGAGGACCGGGGCGGCACGGAATCTCAAACGCGTTTTTCCTCTATATTCTCGATCCCGATGGGCATCGGATTGAAATTTACTGCAGCGACTATCAAACCGTGGACCCCGATCTTGAACCCATCAAATGGGACCTCAAGGATCCGCAGCGGCAAACCCTGTGGGGCGCGCCCGCACCGCGCAGTTGGTTTGAAGAGGGCAGTGTGTTTGAGGGTGTGGATGTGCGCGAAAGCTCCCTTGGGGCTTCCCCCATCATAG
This sequence comes from Pseudomonadota bacterium, assembly GCA_038530365.1. GTDB lineage: Bacteria > Pseudomonadota > Alphaproteobacteria > Rhizobiales > Rhizobiaceae > Pseudahrensia. The sequence continues at coordinate 11,002 of JBCBCT010000028.1, forward strand.
CGCCTTAATGGGGATGAACGGCATGCGGTTTGCAACGGTGGAGATTGATGGCGCATCTGACTACGGCGCGGTGACAGATGCAGGGTTCATTTCGCTGTCTAAGAATTTCAAGGCCTGGGCGACATTGAAGGATGTCATCGCAGCCGATGGTCTGTCGGCTTTGGAAAGAGCGGCGCAGATTCACCCGGTAAGCCATGGCCCCGGTGCGTTTCGGTATTTGCCGCCTGTGCCCAATCCGGGAAAAATCATCTGTGTGGGCGTGAATTTTCCCGACCGGAACGCAGAATACAAAGATGGTCAGGCCGCGCCACCCAACATGTCCCTGTTTGTGCGCTTCCCAAACTCCTTTGTAGGCCATGAAGAGGCCGTGATCCGCCCGCCGGAGAGCGATCAGCTGGACTATGAAGGCGAGATTGCTATTGTCCTCGGTAAAGGCGGGCGCCGCATCGCCCAGGAGAATGCTCTGTCGCACATCGCGGCACTGACCCTGTGCAATGAAGGGACCATTCGCGACTGGGTGCGCCACGCCAAGTTTAATGTCACGCAGGGTAAGAATTGGGACCGATCCGGGGCCATGGGCCCCTGGTTGGTGCCTTACCGCGATGCCTCGCAAATTGCCGATATTGCCTTGACGTGCCGGATTAATGGCGAGGTTCGGCAGCAGGATCGTACCAGTCGGATGCTGTTTCCCATTGCGCGGCAGATCGAATATATTTCGACCTTCACCACACTGGACGCCGGCGACATCATCGTGACTGGCACGCCAACCGGGGCCGGCGCACGGTTTGATCCGCCCCGATGGCTTAAGCCTGGCGATGTGGTGGAGGTGGAGGCCGAGGGGATTGGGACCCTGCGCTCTCACGTTGTTGACGAATGACGCCGGCGGACATCGAGACGGCGGCGCGTCAGTTGTTTGATGCGGAACGAACCGGCCAACAATGCGATCTCCTCAGCCTCGCCTATCCCACGATGACGCTGGACGACGCCTATGCCGTGCAGGCGGCTTTTGTTGATCTAAAGCGGGCCACCGGCCTCATACAGGTGGGTTGGAAGATTGGGCTGACCAGCCGCGCGATGCAAATGGCGCTTGGGATCACCACGCCGGACAGCGGTGTTCTTTTGTCGGACATGGTGTTTGAACCGGGATCTTGTGTTCCCGCAGGACGCTTTATCGAGCCGCGGATCGAAGCGGAAATCGCGTTTATCATGGCCCACGATCTGGCCGGTGCGGACGTTGACCGCGACGCGGTGATCGCGGCCACGGACTGTGTGGTGCCAGCGCTCGAAATTCTCGACACCCGGATCAAACGCACGGATCCAAGCACGGGAAAGGCGCGGGTGATTTTTGATACGATCAGCGACAACGCTGCCAATGCCGGGGTCGTGTTGGGCGCGGCGCGACATGGCGTCGATGCGTTTGATTTGCGCCGGGTTGGGGCCATCGTCAAACGGAACGGGATCGTTGAGGAAACAGGGATGGGGGCCGGCGTTCTGGATGATCCCGTCTTGGGTATTGTCTGGCTCGTTCAACGTCTGTCGCTCTATGGCGGGGGCCTTAGGGCTGGCGACCTCGTGTTGTCCGGCAGTTTTATCCGTCCCCTTGAAGCGCCGCCGGGCAGCCGTTTTGAGGCCGATTTTGGTTCCTTTGGATCGGTTGCGCTTGGTTTTGAAGAAGGCTTTGAGGAAGGCGCAAAAAAGCGCGCGTAAAAGCGTTTAAAGGAACGTGCGTTCAACGAACCACCACGCCCCGAAGGCTGCAATGGCGAGCGAAGCGGGGATCGCCACCCGCGCGCGGTACCAGGCTTTGTCTGCAAACCAGCCCAGGAACAAAAACGCGCCGATGATGACGGTCAACTGACCAAACTCTACACCCACGTTGAAAGCGATGAGGCCCAGGGCGTATTGGCTGGGCGGGAGGCCGATTTCGGTCAAAATGCCAGCAAAACCCAAGCCATGCAGCAGGCCAAACGCGAAGACGATAACCGGTCGCCACGTCGTTAGTTTGCCCACAAAGATGTTTTCCACCGCCACGTAGACGATGGACAGCGCGATCAAAGGTTCAACGATGGCCGGGCTGAGATTGATGATGCCGTAGAGCCCCAGCGCCAGGGTGACGGAGTGGGCCACGGTGAAGGCCGTGACCTGCCAAAGCAGCGGGCGCAGCTGCATAGAGAGGAAAAACAGGCCCAGAACGAACAGGATGTGGTCCAATCCCTTTGGCAAAATATGGGTAAAACCAACCACAACGTAATCCCAAAATGTCTCCAGATTTGAGCGGGTCGTTACAACACCGATGGGCAGGGGGCGGCTTTGTGCACCGGCCATGAAAAACTGTGCCTGTAAGTCTTTCCCTGGCCGTTCGATGCGGAGGGCGGAGGAGCCGTATTTTTCTGGAAAGGCCCAAATGAAGTTTTGTGCGCCTTGCGGCGCGCGACCGGAGACGCGGATGATGCTGGCGCGTGCCAAATCGGTGTCCCCAACCTCAGGGATATCCACGCCGTCTAAGCTGGGTTCGGCAAGCGTTGTATTAAACACAAGGCCGACATCCTTGAGCCATTGGTCTGCAAAGGCGTTAAACCGTTCTCGCAGAGCAGAAGGGGGCAGCGCGCGCAAAGCGTTATATTCGCCGGCTTTCGGGGATTCCTGCGTGTTATCGTGTTCGGGGCCGATCTGGGCCAGCCATGCTTCAATGTTCGTGTCGAAGGTGATCGTGTAGCGCCCGCCTTCCTCAAAGGTGAGGGTGACGATCGTGGGCCGTTGTTCGTGGGCATGTGCCGGTGCCATCGCCATCAGCGCGTGCATGAGGAGCAGCACGAGGGCTGCTATCGTCCTCAATACGCAAACCACGGGCCGTTTGTGTTTGCCGGATGCGGCGGCGCGGGTGGCCATGGTTTTCATGCCGTTGAAATTTGACCCAACGATGGGGAAAGCGGACATGGTAAAGGGGCCGGACATAACAGGTGTTGCGTGGGCTCTTTCATTAAAGAGAGTGTGCTGGCAAAACAATTGGGCGGGATCGCCATTTGGGTTGTCCGCTCGTCCTTTGCTTGAAAGCTGATCGACCGTCCGATGACATATTTTACACCGACCCCCCGCGTTCCCAAAGCTGTCCTAAACCCTCGCCGTCTCGGGCGGCTTTGCTCTTTTGTGCTGAGCGCCCTTCTCATGATCTCAACGATGGGCTTTGCGTCCCGTGCGGGAGCCCATGAATATTATCTGTTGCCGCAGACTTTTAACCCCAAGGCCGGACAGTCGATCACCGTTAGCCACAAACTGGGTCAGAAGTTTTTTGGCAACGAAATGCCCTGGGTGGACCATTGGAACGTGCGGTCTGAACTTTGGCACAACGGAACTGCAAGCGCGCTTAAAGGAACGTTGGGGGATCGTCCGGCGCTGAAAATTGGTGCGGTTCAGCCGGGGCTCTCGATCGTCGTTCACCAAAGCAATGTGGATTTCATCACCTTCAAGGAATGGGAAAAGTTCAAGGCCTATGTTGAAAAAGAGGGGCTGACCGGCGGGCTGGCCCCAAGTCTCGAGGGCCGCAAGCCGAAGACGGACCTGCGAGAGGGCTATTCCCGTTTCGCAAAGACCCTCGTCTATTCCGGCACGCCGCAAGAGCAGGCGGCCGCAAAGGATCAGGCAACCGGTTTAAAGATTGAACTGGTGGCGCTGGATAACCCCACAACCCTTGCGGCAGACGAGGCGCTGCGGGTTCAAGCGCTATATGAGGGCAAACCCTATCAGGGCGGTCAGGTGACGGTGTTTGTTGGCACCAAAACGGAGGTTGCCCATCGCATCATCACCGATGAAAATGGCATCGCGCGCATTCCAGCCGGCGGACCGGGACCTTATCTCCTTAACATTATCAAGATGACCGATCCGCAGTCGAAAGAAGCGCAGGACGAGAAGGCGAACTGGGAGAGTTTTTGGGCCTCTTTGACGTTTCAGCGGGCCGGATAAAGGCTGTGCGGGCCCTCATTGCTTTTCTGCTGCTCGCTTCCAGCGTTACTTTGGGGTTTGGCCTGACGCTGCCCATCATGCGTGTGGAAAAGCTGTGGCTGTTTTCCGAAACGCCTTCGTTGATGGAGGTGATCGCCACAACCTATGGGTCCGGCGATTGGCTCATTACCGCAGCGGTGGTGTTGTTTTGCGTTGTTTTTCCGCTCTTCAAATTGGCAACGGTGTTTCTGGTCGCGATGGCAGACGGAGAGGCGAGCAGAACCGGTTCTGAGCCTCGTGCAAAAACACTGTTGGTTTGGGTGGGCGCGTTGTCGAAATGGTCCATGATGGACGTGTTACTGGTGGCATTGGCGATCGTTGCGGCCAAAACATCCGGTCTCGCGACCGCAGTGTCACAAATTGGCCTGTGGTTTTACGCTTTTAGTGCGATCAGCGGCGCTGTGGCAGCCTCGCTCTTGAAGCGGGACTTGGAAACACGGACCGCATGATACGAGATGATATGGGGCCGGGTGAAACAGGATTTTTCCCACGTCCGAGCCCGCTGAAGTGCTTTTTGCGACGTGGGCTATGAGGGCAGACGGCGGCCCGGCTGGTAGTTTGCCAGGATCTGCATTTGCTGTTCTTCCTTCGCGGCCGCTTCGTCTTCCGGGGTGATCTCGATGAGACCCGTGTCACGGTAGTGCAGCAGTTTGTTGCGCAAGGAACGCACGCACAGGCCAAGAATATCGGCTGCCCAGGTTCTGTTGCCACCGCATCGTGCCAGGGTGTTCAGGATTAAAGCCCGCTCCACGTCGGCCAACCGTTGTCCAACCAGTCCGTCAATCACTTCGCTGACACGGTCGCCATTGTTGCTGGCGTGGGATGAGGGGGTTGAAGAGCCTGATTGTTTCATTGTTGTTTTTAATTCCCCGATGACTGCCCGGCTGCGGACAGACCGTCCGGGCAGTAAAATTTCGTCGTTAGGGGCGTTGGTTTGCGCGGTTGGCACAGTGACGCCCGACACGGACAACAATGTCGGTTTATGGTAAATTGGCGGTTAAGCCGGGGCCATATTTTTGCATTGCGCGCCTGTGAAGGGCGGACCGGCGGGGCATCTGACGCCGGTCCGAAGGGGTGTTAAAGGTCGAACTGATAACTTTCGGCCACATAGCGGAAGGCGCCGCCCATGGGTTCCACATAGCCCAAGGCAGGGAAGGGCATGTGATAGCCGACAAAGGGCATTCTTTCGCTGGCCAAACGGCCAAGAACAGCGCGTCGTGTTTCTGCCGCCTTGGCCTTGTCCGCATCAAAGCCAAATCCCCAGTCCGGTTTTTGGAAGGCGATGACGAAATGGTTGGCGATATCGCCTGTAATCATCAGCTGTTTTCCGTCGGATTCGATGAGAAAGCCCATATGACCGGGTGTGTGGCCGTGGGTTGCAACGCCTGAAATGCCGGAAACCACGGTGCCTTCGTCTTTGATGAATGTTGCTTTATCGGCAAACGGGGCAACCAGACCCATCGCCATTTTGTGCAGCCCTTCGGTGGGGCCTGTGGCACGGGCGGTGTCGGTCCAGAAATTATATTCTGTCTCACCGATGACGTAGCGTGCATTGGGGAAAGCTGCTGCGTCGCCCTCTTTCATGCCGCCGATATGGTCGGGGTGCATGTGGGTGATGACGACAACATCGACTTGCTCCGGCGTGTAGCCAGCGGTTGCCATAGCGGCGCGTAATTTGCCACGGCCGCCGGCCCGCGCGCCGGCACCGTTGCCCGTATCGAACAGAACAAGCTCTGCCCCGGTGTTGACCAGAACGGGAGTGAACGGAAGGGCGACCTGCTTCGACGACAGATTGTTGGCGGACATTAAGTCGGCAACGTCGGAGGCTGGTTGGTTTGCCCCAAACAAGGGGTGGGGGCCTTCGCGCACGGCCTGGCCATCATTGATGACAGTGATTTCAAACGCACCGAGCTTGAATCGATGGTGGGTCGGATCGGTCGCGCCGAGCATGGGCGCTTTGCCAAAAGCAGCGCGGGTCATAATCAAGGGGGTGGCTAGAGCCGTGGCGGCCACCGCCGCACCGGTTAAAAGACCGCGGCGGGATGTGATGAGTTTTGTTGAAGACATGGGGCGTATCCTGGGTCGCACGAGAGAGGGACCCAAGAGATACGGTTCGTTTTTGATTACGATTGCAACCCGGAATTCACGATCCAGTGATCGTGTGCTGTTCATTGGGTTGGCTGCGGGGCGACGGCAGATGCTTGCAAGACGGCAATTTTCTCCCAGCTGGGAGCCGACCAACGTCCGTTGGATAGCGCTTCAGTCCGGCTTCAACGCCATATCGACGCCCGGTCAGTGTCTGTATTGCTGGATCCGTGTGGTCCGCAGGCCCGCAAGGCCGTGGTCATCAATGGACGCTTGCCACGACAAGAACTCTTCCACGGTGAGGGTGTAACGCTGGCAGGCCTCTTCAAGGCTAAGCAAACCGCCGCGAACAGCGGCCACTACCTCTGCTTTCCGGCGGATCACCCAACGGCGGGTTGTTGCCGGTGGCAGATCGGCAATCGTCAACGGGCTCCCATCGGGCCCAATGACGTATTTGACGCGCGGACGCATGTGCTCGGTCATATTACTCTCTACTCAATACAAAAACTCGTCTGACCAGACGCGCCCAAATTAGGTCTCACCGCTTAAAATTTGCTGAAGCCCGTATTATGAACTTGGTAACCCTCATGGGCACGGCTCCTGCGTTGGTGGACCGCGCTTGAATCCCCTGGTTCGTCCGATCATATAGCGGCGACGCGGTTTTCCCCGCCTACGCCTCACACCCGAGCACATCCATGACCGCCAGTTCCCCGACCGCCAGTTCCCCGACCGCCAGTTCTATGACCGCCAATCGCATCAACAGTTTAGGCTTCGACAAGCCCCCGCAGGACACCCGTGTGGTGGTGGCGATGTCCGGCGGTGTGGATTCATCCGTCGTGGCCTGCCTTTTGAAGCAAGAGGGCTATGATGTCGTGGGCATGACGCTGCAACTTTACGACCATGGTGCAGCCGTGCAGCGCAAGGGTGCCTGCTGTGCGGGCCAAGACATCCACGACGCCCGCCGCGTGTCGGAACAAATGGGATTTCCCCACTACGTGCTCGACTATGAGCAGCGGTTCAAAGAGCAGGTCATCGACCCTTTTGCCCAGGCCTATCTGGAGGGTCAGACACCGATCCCCTGTGTGGTATGCAACCAAACTGTGAAGTTTTCAGACCTTTTGGCCACCGCCAAAGAGCTTGATGCCGACTGTCTCGCGACGGGACACTACATCATTTCCCAGCCTGGGCCCGACGGTCATCGACAGCTTTTCCGCCCGGCGGATGCGGACAAAGATCAAAGCTATTTTTTGTTTGCGACCACCCAAGAACAGCTGGATTTTCTGCGCTTTCCCCTGGGCGATATTCCGAAGTCGGAAACACGGGCGTTGGCCGAAAACATGGGGCTGGTGGTGGCGGCCAAGTCCGACAGCCAGGACATCTGCTTTGTGCCCAACGGGCGCTATGCCGATGTGATCGCGAAACTGCGTCCTGAAGCCTCCGACCCTGGCCCCATCGTCCATATCGACGGAGGGGTTCTGGGGGAGCATGAGGGCATCATTCACTACACGATCGGCCAGCGCCGTGGCCTTGGGATTGCAACGGGGGAGCCGATTTACGTTGTGGGCATTGAGCCCGACACGCGCACGGTGCGTGTGGGGCCCCGCGAGGCGCTTGCGACCCGTACGGTTGTTTTAAGAGACGTTAACTGGCTGGGGGATGGCACCCTCCAAGAAGCGGCAGAGCGGGCAACGGAGATTTTTGTGCGGGTGCGCTCCACGCGACCGCCGAGCCCAGCCCGCATCGAACTGCGCGGAGACGCCATTGCCGTCACCCTTTTGGACGCCGAAGACGGCATCGCGCCGGGCCAAGCCTGCGTGTTTTACGAAACCGAAGCCGACCGCTCTCGTGTGTTGGGTGGGGGATGGATCAAAGAGACGATCAGCGAACGAGCCACCGGTACCGTGCTTGCGTCACCGCCCGGCGCGGGTATGGACGCGGCCTGATCTGGCTTGGGTGCGCAACGACACATCAGCGCTGGCTCTTGCCCCGTCACTTGCGCCGAATGAACTGGCGTCTTTGGGCTCCACATGCACACGCGCAACCGCTCCCAAAACCGGCCTCGAAACCAGTTGACATCCCAAAGCCGTAAACCCTATATCCGCGCAGTCCGAAGGGGTGGATATCTTGCTCCCAAAGGCACCCGTGGCGGGGTAGCTCAGCTGGTTAGAGCAGCGGAATCATAATCCGCGTGTCGGGGGTTCAAGTCCCTCTCCCGCTACCATTTTTATCTAAACATCGCCCGCTTTCGGTTTCCGTTTGACAGCGTAGAGCTGTTTTGGTTGGCGGCGTTGCCTTCGACTTTTGTATAACCTATGCCATAACCACCCGGGCAAGCCGCATGTTTTATCATGGGGCCGTCCGTGTGTTGCCGAGCAATTTTGGCGTTTGGCAACGAGATTATCATTGGGAGGAACCTATGACGAAACTTGATCGCCGCCAGACATTGGCGCTGATGGGCGGGGCTTTGGCCGTTTCAACTTTGCCCATGCCTGCCATCGCCTCAAACCGAAAAATCACCGTGGGCGCGCTGCGTTTCACATCGCATTCTGGCAGCTTCATCGCCCAGGAACGCAACTACTTCAAAGAGGCTGGGCTGGACGTTGAGTTCAAGTTTTTCCAAGCCGCGCAACCCATGGCCGTCGCGATTGCATCGGGCGATGTCGATTATGCCGTCACGGCGATTTCCGGTGGTTTGATATCGCTTGCCCAAAAGGGTGCGATCAAGGTTATTGGCGGCGCGCTGAGTGAAGAAGCGGGCATCGATGGGCAAAAATATCTGGTGTCCGATGCAGCCTTTAAGGCGGGCGTGACCACGCCGAAAGCGCTGAACGGCAAGAAATTTGCCGTGACCCAGGCCGGGTCATCTTTCCACTATATGGGCGCGAAAATGGCAGCTGCCGAGGGCATCGATCTGTCCTTTACGCCGCTTCAAAAGGTGGGGGCGATTATTGGCGCCATGAAGTCTGGGCAAGTGGATGGATGGTCCATCGTACCCCATATCGCCAAACCGCTTGCGAAAGGTGGGGCCGTCCACATCATCGGCAACGTGGCCGATTATCTGCCCAATTATCAGGTGACGACCGTGTTCACATCCGCGAAAAACGCCAAAGACGAACGCGCGATGACGCAAAATTTCCTCGCAGGATTTTCCAAGGGCGTCGATGACTACGCCGCCGCCATGATCGACAAAACCGGTGGTGATGACGGCATGAACGCCATGGTCGATCTGATCCATAAATATGTTTACACCGACCGTCCGCGGGAGCGCGCAGCGCCCTCGATTATCAATGGTACGATGCGGTTGAACAAAGATGCGGCGCTGAACCTAGCGTCTGTTCAGGATCAATTGGCCTGGTTCAAATCCGAGGGGCTCGTCAAAGACGACGTGACCATCGATATGCTGGTCGATCAGTCCTACGTAAAAATGGTCGGCTAACCCCCACCAACACAGGATTGACGCAGCCTCTGCGCCGCGTCGATCCGCGGCCGGTGCCCTATGGATTTACGACTGGATAGCATTGGCCATTCCTATGGCGGTGTTGAAGTGTTGCGCGATATCTCACTGGAAATCGCCGACGGGCAAATCGTGTGCATTGTTGGGCCTTCAGGCTGCGGAAAATCGACCCTGCTGCGCTTCATCGGCGGTTTGGAACGGCCGCAACAGGGCGCAGTTTTGCAGTTGGGGTCACCGCCTGAGGATTGCCTGAACCCGCTCACCTATATCTTCCAGGATTTTGCGCTCTTACCCTGGCGGACGGTGGCGGGGAATATTTCACTGGTTTTGGAGGACCACGGTATTCGAGGGTCGCAGGCCGCGGCCATCATTGACAGCGTTTTGGCGCGCACAAAACTGTCCGATTTTGCCAAGGCTTTGCCCAAGCAATTGTCGGGTGGCATGAAACAACGGGTCGCCATCGCCCGGGCTTTGGCGGTCAATCCGGCGGTGTTGCTAATGGATGAGCCGTTGTCGGCGCTGGATAGTCAGACCCGCGACCTGTTGATGGATGATCTCATCGCGCTTTGGACGCGTCAGCCGTTTACCGCGGTCTATGTGACCCACAATTTGGCAGAAGCTGTGCGCCTTGGTCACAAAGTGGTGGTCCTGTCCCGCCGTCCCGGTAAAATTCGAGAGGTTGTGTCCATCGACACACCGCTTTCAGACCGTGAGTTTGGCGACCGTGATCTCGACCAAAAACAAAAATATCTGTGGCAGTTGCTCCGTGATGAAGCCCGAGAGGCGGATGCTGAGTTGTTGAATGTCTAAGGCCGGACCATTGGAACACGCACACCGGTTTGCTGCATCGGGCGACAGTTCGACAGACACGTCGATTTCTCCCTCCCCAAGCGGGGCTCAAACGGCTGCGTACGATGCGGCGCAGGCCCGGGTCGTTCAGTTTCGCGGTGCGGGTTTTGCCCCTACGCCGCGCTGGTGGGTTGGGATCATTGTCTTTGTGGCTTTGATTGGAATTGCGGAATGGGGCACGCGCGGCGGCTGGATTTCAGCGCTTACGCTTCCCAAACCCTCCGACGTGTTGGCCACGTTTTTTGAGCTCTACAACAGCGGCTTGCTTTTCAAACATATGGGGCCATCGCTGTCGCGGTTCTTTTTCGGTGCTGTGATCGGTGTTGGGGTCGGGATCACCGTTGGTGTTTTGATCGGTCTGTTCTCCTACGTCCGGTCCGGTCTCGTTCCCCTGGTGGCCGCGATTTTCCCAATCCCCAAGATCGCGCTTTTGCCGCTGTTTGTTATTTGGTTTGGCATTGGGGAAGGGTCGAAATATGCCCTCATCGCCTTTGGTACGTTTACGCCCACGGTGGTCGCCACCTATGGCGCGGTGGACAATGTGGACCGGACGCTCATTCGGATGGGGCAGAGTTTCGGGTTGAGTTGGTTTTCCATCGTCCGAAAAATTGTTTTGCCCGGGGCCATGCCGGGCATCTTGTCGGGCTTGAGGATCAGCCTTGCCATTGCGATCATTCTTCTGGTGGCGGCGGAAATGTTGGGAGCCGAATACGGTATTGGCGCTTATATTTTGCAGGCCGGCTCGCTTTACGATCTCGAACGCCTGTTCGCCGGCGTGGTAATGCTGTCCGTGCTCGGGGTTGTCGTCAGCGCCGTCATTGGGCTGATCGAACGGCGTGTTTTGCGCTGGCGGGTTTGACGTCAAGGTTTCAAAACTCAATAGACGCCGTTGCAGGCGCATTCTTCCAAAGGCTAGATGCTAGAGCGTTGGCCAGATGTCGCTGAGGCGGCCGCCCATGCGGATCGGTTCTATGGCATCTGCCAGACCCGTTGTGTCGTCCGTGACCACCAAGGCACCGCAGACCGTGGCTTCGCCGGTGGCAGGTTCCATGCGGGAGGACGGCAGTTTGGTCAGGAACCGGTTGAGCGGCTCTTCCTTTTGCATGCCAATGGACGAATTGTAATCGCCGCACATGCCGGCATCGCTCATATAGGCGGTGCCCGCTTCCATCACGTGGTGGTCTGCCGTGGGAATGTGGGTGTGGGTGCCGATGACAAGGCTCACCCGCCCGTCGAGAAAATGCCCAAAGCATTGCTTTTCGCTGGTGGCTTCCGCGTGGAAATCGATGATGATGGCGTCGGCTTCGTGGCCAAGGGTTACGCCGGCGAGGGCTGTTTCCGCCGCTTCGAAGGGATCATCGAGGTCCGGGTGCATGAACACACGGCCCATGATGTTGGCGACCAAAACCTGCCGACCGTCGTCGAGTTGCACCATGGCGGTCCCGTGGCCGGGGGTGCCTTTGGGAAAATTGATGGGACGCAGAAAGCGCGCCTCTTCACTGGCCCAGCTTAGGGTTTCACGTTGATCAAACGCATGATTTCCGGAGGTGACAATGTGTATGCCCGCGTCGAAGGCTTCATCGACAATGCGGCGGGTGATGCCGAAACCACCGGCTGCGTTTTCGCCATTGGCGATAATGCAATCGGGCCTTAGGCGTTCTTGAATGGTGGGCAAAGCGTTCAGGGCGGCCGTGCGGCCCGTTTTTCCGACCCAATCTCCCAAAAATACGATACGCATGACGGCCTTCTTGTTTTTGCGACCGCGGTCCGGTGGCACGTGATCAGATCACGTGCGTTCCGGTCTCGGTGATGATCGCGGACAAGGGTTGGTCGTGGGCTTCCGTCGGCACAGTGTGCGCTTCCTGAAGGGAAAAAGCTATGCCCAGCAGAATTGGGCTTGCGCCTTTTTTCAGCAATCGGGCAATCGCCCGATCGTAATGGCCTGCGCCGTAGCCGATGCGGCCGCCTTCTTGGTCAAAAACACTCAGCGGCATCAATAGGATATCAGGGTCGAGTTCGGGGGCGTCCGGCCCAGGGCCTACGGTGCCGAAACCACATTCGATGAGCGGTGCGCCGCGGATCAGTTCGCGAAACACGATGGTTGTTTTGTCCAAGACCACCGGGAGACACAACCGCGCGCCCCGTGCGGCGCAGGCCGCCATCAAAGGGCGGGGGTCCATTTCGGAGCGAATGGGGTGGTATCCCGCAACGGTTTTTCCCGCAGGATCGGCAAGGGCGTCGAGCGTTAAGCCGTGCTCGACGAGGGCCAACGAGCCCTCAATACGGGTTTCCAGATCAATCCCATCGCGGCGCTCCAATGCTTGAGCACGGAGGGCCGCTTTTTGTTCCGACACCTGTTGTGTCACCGGATTTGCCACTGAAACGGGTGCGTCTGAGAATTGGGAAATGGCACGGAGGTCAACGCCTCAAAAATGGGAGTGATCAAGACAGGTAAAAAAGATTGGGGGCGAACGAGGATTCAGGAAAATAAGTGAGCGGACCGCATCGGTCGCAGGACTTTGTCGATCCCGGGAACCTACTATGTAGGTGGGCGCCGTGTGTCCAAGCCCACGGGCGAGGACAGGGACAGCTCCCTAAGGAATCCGTAAGGCCCCGGGGATGATATGCCTGCAAAAAGCGCAGCCCGCTCGCGTTAGAGGATAGGACGCTGGGGCCTGCTTTACCAGTGCAGAAATATATGCCTCCCATCGCGGGCCCGCTGCGCAGTCTTTCCTGAGAGATTTTTGCCGCGCCTCGGTTGTCGCACTTTAGACAGCAGCGGGTCAGCTTTGTTCTATGTCCTCCAGCTTGCTGGAGATTGTTTCAATGCGTTCGGCGGCCTTTGTGAGGGCGCTGGCCAAATGCGCATCCCGGGCGGCAGTGTCTTGGATGTTTTCCTGGGAATCTTGGGGGAAATTTTGGGCACCTTTGGTGCGCAATTCAGCAAGTTCCGCCTCCAGACCGCGCACCTTATGGCTTAACTCGACCAATTCATCGGTCACCATGACACCGGCCATGACGGTGAGCCGTCCATCACCAATTTCTCCAAACGAGCCCTTGAGTTGGTGGATGGTGCGGTCAAATCGTTGGGCGAGATCAAGCAAATGCGCTTCTTGTCCCTCATCGCAGGCCATGCGGTAGGTTTTTCCGTTAATTTGGACTGCGACCTGGGGCATGTGTCGGTGCCTTCGCTTTCAGTGGTTTGTCGGCGGACGTTGCGGCCTTAGCCGTTTTGTCGCTTGTGTTTCGGGCTTTATCCTTTGCCCCGTTGGTCAATCACATCGCGCACCGTTTCCATCGCTTTGACCAGCCGTCGCGAAACGTCGGAATTGGTCTTGGAGAGGCGCTCGGTGCGCGCTTGCGAATCGTCAAGTTCCTGGGCCAAGCGGGCACGATCATCAGCCATGCGCTGCAATTCAGCGGGCACGTTTTTGGGCTGCTTGGCTGCGCGTGCGGCCTTGTCCACCCGATTTTCTAATGATTCCAGAGCTTTATTTAGACGCGCAATGGCATCAAGCAGTGGTGGTGATGCAGGTTCCGAGGGGTCAGACATGACAAACAACCATACGCTGTACCAATTCGGGGCGACCGTTGGCGCAGTCCGGGCAGAAATTCAACAGATGCCAACACCGATCAGTGAAATGGGAAAAGCCAAAAAACGTCAATGCTCATAATATGTTGTCCCACTTTTTTTGAGCGATTCCCTAAGGGTGGCCGGGACGCTGGGGAGGGTTTTGGGAAAAGCGCGCGTCTGCCGCTTTGCTTCGCCGATGGGCGGTGATACACGTCCGCCAACGTGACGGTGGGGATCGGTGGCGCGCTTTGCAGACCCGACACGCCGTCCTTGATGTTTGGGCAACAAGCGGGCGGCCTGGCCGCATATTTCCATGATCAGCACTGAAAAAGCCGCGCGTATGGCGCATGCAATCCGATTTTTGTCCGCCGATGCGGTTCAAAAGGCAAATTCTGGCCACCCCGGCCTGCCCATGGGGGCTGCCGATATCGCAACGGTGCTGTTCACGCGCTTTATGAAATTTGATCCAAAGCAGCCCAATTGGCCGGACCGGGATCGGTTTGTCTTGTCGGCGGGCCATGGCTCCATGTTGCTTTACTCCAGCCTTTACTTGTTGGGCTACAAGGACATGGATCTTGGCGAGTTGAAGGCGTTTCGCCAGTTGGGATCAAAGACCGCCGGTCACCCGGAATACGGCCACGCTGCGGGTATCGAGACCACCACAGGCCCCCTCGGCCAAGGCATTGCCAATGCGGTCGGCATGGCGATGGCGGAGCGGAAACTCAATCAGGAATTCGGTGATGATCTGGTGGATCACTACACCTATTGTCTGGCCGGGGATGGTTGTCTGATGGAAGGGATCAGCCAGGAAGCGATTGGCCTGGCCGGACATCTGAAACTCGACAAACTCATCGTCTTTTGGGACGACAACAATATTTCCATAGATGGGCCCATTTCCTTATCGGATTCCACGGATCAGATCGCGCGCTTTGAAGCGAGCCAATGGAACACGATCCGTGTGGATGGTCATGACCACGATGCGATTGCCGCAGCGGTGGAAGCGGCACACAAGGCCGACAAGCCCACTTTGATTGCCTGCAAAACGACCATCGGGTTTGGTGCGCCTACGAAGGCTGGCACAGCGTCTGCCCATGGTGCGCCTCTGGGCCCCGATGAAATTAAGGGCGCGCGCGCGGCCCTCGGTTGGGACGCAGGCCCATTTGAAGTGCCCGATGATGTTTTGGACGCGTGGCGCATCGCCGGTTTGCGCTCCACCCCCGCGCGCAAAGCATGGGAAAAGCGTCTGGCAGACGCGGATAGCAGCCTGCGTGGTGAATTTGAGCGCCGCATGCGGGGCGATCTTCCATCCGCCTTGGAGCCTGCGATGGAAGCACATTTGAAAGAGCTGGCTCAGGAAGCGCCCACCAAGGCCACCCGCAAAGCGTCCCAAGCGACGTTGGAAGTGATCAACGGTGCGGTTCCCGAAACGTTAGGCGGTTCCGCAGACCTGACCGGCTCCAACAACACCAATACGAGTCAGACCGCGCCCATTACACCCGATGATTTTTCCGGCCGTTTTGTGCACTACGGCATTCGTGAACACGGTATGGCGGCTGCCATGAACGGGATGGCGCTGCACGGGGGGCTTATTCCGTATTCGGGTGGTTTCCTGATTTTTTCCGACTATTGCCGTCCGTCCATTCGCCTGGCTGCGCTGATGGGCATTCGCGTGATCCATGTCATGACCCACGATTCCATCGGTCTTGGAGAAGATGGGCCAACGCACCAGCCTGTGGAGCAATTGGCAGCCCTAAGGGCGATCCCGAACCTCAACGTCTATCGCCCTGCGGACGTGACGGAGACAGCCGAATGCTGGCATTTGGCGCTTCAATCGCAAAACACGCCAAGCGTGATTGCGCTGACCCGACAGAACCTCGCCCCGGCGCGGACCGCGTATGAAAGCCGCAATCGGTCTTTGTGTGGGGCCTATGAAGTGTCCGCCGCCAACGGAGAGGCCACCGTGTCTTTGTTTGCCAGCGGTTCTGAGGTGGAAATTGCTCTGGCGGCTCAAGGGCGGCTGGAAGCGGCCGGGCACCCGACGCGGGTGGTCTCAGTTCCCTGTTTTGAACGGTTTGCTGAAAAGCCGGCGGAGTACCGTCGGTCCATCATCGGCGACGCGCCGGTGCGGGTCGGCATTGAAGCGGCAGTTCGTCAAGGCTGGGACGCGTTTATCGGCGAAGACGGTATCTTCATTGGTATGGACGGCTTCGGCGCATCGGCACCCTATAAAGAGCTGTACGCCCACTTTGGCATTACCGATGATGCCGTGGTTTCGGCGGTCACCGAACGCTTGGACGTTTTGGCGCAAGCCGCGGAAGACTAGGGGCCGTCGAAGACTGGGGACGCCAAAGACCAGAAGCCGCCGAGGACTGGGACTGCGTGCCAGTCCGTCCATGCGGGCTCGAATGGGCGATTCAAATCGGCGACCCATGGCCAGGAATCACCTTTTGATTGTTGGCGTCCGCAGCGCGGTTTTCCCCGCTACCCCCTCCTTTCGTCCATGAGACTTTGGGTACGTTTGGTGTGTCTTTTGGGCCAAGCGAAACCCTAGATTTACCAAGTGTGTGAAGTGTTTGGCACTCTAATCGTTTGAAGATTTGAAGGGGGCTAGACCCGCCCCCACGGCCTTGCAAAAGAAGCGCCAAGGGCTGTGGAGGACCACAGCTGTGGGTGCTGCTGCGCGCGTTCGTTGTGCGAAATGGTGGCAGAAGCGGGAGCTTTTTTCAATGACGGTACGGGTCGCCATCAATGGCTTTGGGCGCATCGGGCGCAACACATTTCGGGCGATTTACGAGAGCGGCCGCACGGATGTTGAAGTGGTGGCGGTGAACGATTCCGGCGGTTTGGAAACCAATGCCCATCTGTTGCGCTACGACAGCGTCCACGGGCGGTTCCCCGGCGAGGTAAAGATTACGGAAAACGGCCTCGATGCCGGTCGCGGCGAGATCCCGTTTTTTGCCGACCGCAATCCCGCCAACCTGCCTTGGGGTGCGTTGGACGTTGACGTGGTGATGGAATGCACCGGTGCGTTCACCGACCGCGACAAGGCGGCCATTCACCTTCAAGCCGGGGCGAAAAAAGTTCTGATCTCCGCACCTGGCAAGGATGCCGACAAGACGGTGGTGTACGGCGTGAACCATGACCAGTTGAGCGCCAACGATAACGTGGTCTCCTGCGCCTCCTGCACCACGAATTGTCTCGCGCCCTTGGCTTACGTCTTGAACCGTACGGTGGGCATCGAGCACGGTTTCATGACGACGGTCCATTCCTATACCGGCGATCAGCCAACCTTGGATCGCAACCACAAGGACCTTTACCGGGCTCGGTCTGCTGCGCAATCGATGATCCCGACCTCAACCGGAGCTGCAAAGGCTGTGGGCCTGGTGCTTCCGGAATTGGAAGGCAAACTTGATGGGTCCGCCGTGCGGGTTCCCACACCCAATGTTTCTTTGGTCGATTTGAAATTTGTCGCCAGCCGCGAGACAACCGCGGACGAGATCAATCTGGCGATGGAATTGGCTTCTAAGAATCAGCTGAGCGGCATTCTTGCCTATGATCCCGAACCCAAGGTTTCCATCGACTTCAACCATGACCCCCATTCATCCTGCTTTGCGCCCGCGCAGACCCGGGTGAAAGGCAACATGGTGCAAGTGATGAGCTGGTATGACAACGAATGGGGCTTCTCCTGCCGCATGAACGATGTGGCCGTGGCCATGGCAAAAGCGGTCTAGTCACCATCTTTTTTACCGTGTTGGCCCGGCTATCATTTGCGCCTTTCCTTGGAGGGTTCGACTTTGCGTGGGCTTTGGCCTATCGCGAAGTTAATCCTTGCTTGCGAATCGGAGAGCCAGCGTGAACGCGCAAACCCTTGATGATCTTCAGGTGAGGCCAGGTCTGCGCGTTCTCGTGCGGGTGGATATTAATGTGCCGATGGAAAACGGTCGGGTGACGGATCTGACCCGGATCGAGCGCATAAAACCCACCGTGGCCCATCTGGCGTCAAAGGGAGCCAAGGTCGTTTTGCTTGCCCATTTTGGCCGCCCGAAGGGCAAATCCGTAGCCGCGATGAGCCTTTCAGCCGTTGTGCCAGCCCTTGCGGAGGTTTTTGGGCAAAGTGTTGGGTTTTGTGGAGACTGCATAGGCGCTGATGCCGAAGCGGCTGTCATGACCTTGGGCGACGGCGATATCCTTCTTTTGGAAAACACCCGGTTTCACCCCGGCGAAGAGACCAATGATCCAGCCCCAGCCGCGCCATGGCGTCGGCAAGGGCTGGATCATTCGTCTCTTCGCCGGGGTGAA
>JBCBCT010000029.1:0-28991 GCA_038530365.1 Pseudomonadota bacterium
TGTCTGGCGAAGCTTGTGCCAAGGATAGACCATGACGGCCACCATGAGCACAAACAAGACGATGGATGGGATGGCCGACGGTACGCCGTAAGCCACGTGGAAATAGACCGCGCCCATCATGATCATCGACAGGCCCCCGGCGGCGTAGCGGCGCAGCTGGGGGATCAGAAGGCCGATTCCACCAGCCACTTCGGCCCCGCCAATGAATGTTGCAAACCAGGCGGGCAGCCCCATCATCTTAAAGGATGCCAAAACCGCTTCGACGCCCGCGAGCTTAGCGCCCCCGGCGGCAACGAAGAGCAGGGCAGGGAGTATGCACATCAAATAGGGCGCGTAGCGTTTGATCATGTCCATGGAAAAGGTCCTTCTGCGGGATCATGGAAGTGGGTTTTGCAGTTGATCGTATGGCCTGAAACGCGGCGCATCAAACGGCGAGTTTGCGGCTTCAAGATGCGTTTTTGCGGGATGGCTTCAGGGCCTGTTGCAACCACTAGCCTCATGGAGCTGCACGAAGCATGTGTGGGGTCACCACGGCAAGGGGCGATCTGGCCGCACCTGCATTCATACAGAGGCTCTGATTGATTTCACCGCTGGGTCCGCCCGATCATTATCATCGGCATCGCGAGCGCGCGGGCCGCCTCGATCTTCGCGTAGGCGCCCACGCCGCCGGAGTTTCGGCAGACGATATGGCTGATTTGATGCTCTTTAAGCAGCTCTCCTTCGACAATCGGATCGGACGATGGACGGCCCAACACCAGAGTGTAGCGGGGGATGGTGAGCGGCTGTTCAGGTGGGTCCACCATGCGCACGATGAAATGCACATCTTTACGGGCCGCGAAAGGCGCGATGTGCTGTGATCCCAGCGCCAGCAAGACGCGGGCGTTGGGTGGAATTGCCTCGACTGCATCGGCAAGCGATGGCACGACCGTCCAACGATCGCCGGACGTTTCACGCCATGGCGGACGGGTCCTAACCTCGAGTGGGACGCTTGTATTTCTGGCCGCGGCGCGGGCGTTTTTTGAAATCTGTTCGGCGAAGGGATGGGTAGCGTCGATGAGAAGGTCGATTTTTTCCACCTCAAGATAATGCTGTAGGCCCTCCGCTCCGCCAAAACCCCCGATGCGGACCGCGCCCGCCAGGGGCTTTGGTTCCTTGGTTCGACCGGCCAGCGATGTGGTGACGGCATGGCCTTCCTGCGCGAGTTTGCGGGCCAAGGCTGCCGCCTCTTTGGTGCCTCCGAGGATAAGGATGCGTTGGACCGTGGCCGTCATTCTACGGTGCTCTCTTGCCAGCCCGCGCGATGATCTCTCCCGCTTTGGATACGATCATGATCTCCACATCGACGGGCGCTCCCTGCAAGGTGTTTTGCGCCGTCATGAGAGCACGTTCGGCGACCGGTTGGGCAAGGTTGATCCCGAAATTCGATGTGATTTCATAGACGTGGGCGGCGGTGTTCGCAGTTTGAATCTGCTGTTTGATAGTTTGAGTCATCTGCGAACTGTTCGCTTCGGCGAGCGCGCACAGGAATGTGAAATCAACCTGGCTGCGACCGGAGTGGAGGTCGAGCGCGCCTTGAGCAAGTTTGGTCAATTTTGCAAAACCGCCGGCAATGGTAATTGCGGGAACTGGATGGTTGCGCAGATATTTCAGGACACCGCCGGCAAAATCCCCCATGTCGATGAGCGCGGTTTCTGGCAATTGGTACAGCCGCTGTGCCGCATCTTCTGAGGTCGAACCGGTGGCTGCGATCACCCGTGGATAGGCGGCGGCCCGGGCCACGTCGATTCCGCGGTGGATGGAGTGGATCCATGCAGAACACGAAAACGGGTGGACGACGCCCGTGGTGCCAAGAATTGAAAGTCCACCGACAATTCCCAGCCGCCCGTTCCAGGTCTTTTCCGCCAACGCCTCGCCGTCTTGAACGCTGATGGTGACTTCGACATTGGGTGCGCGCACATGGGACTGGCACAGCGCTTCGACCTCCTGCCGCATCATCGCGCGGGGTGTGGGGTTGATGGCCGGTTCGCCCACCGGCACGGGCAAACCCTCTTTTGTCACGGTCCCGACACCTTCGCCGGCGCAAAAGACGATCCCACAGCCTGCTGGAAGAAAGCGCACCGTTGACGTGATGAGCGCGCCGTGGGTGACGTCGGGATCGTCGCCCGCGTCTTTGACAATGCTGGCCGAGGCCATGGTGTTGGAACAGTTTTCGCGGGCGAGGGGAAAGCTCGGGGTTTCGCCCTTTGGCAACGTGATCATCACGGGATCTGGAAACCTGCCCGTTATGAGGGCCGCAAGCGCAGCCTTGGTGGCCGCCGTGGCGCAGGCACCTGTGGTCCATCCCCGGCGCAGGGGGGAGGCCGTTTGGGCTTGATCGCTGGCTTTGGCCATGGGGCGACTTTCTGGATCATCGACGGCTTGCTTATAGGCGACGTGTGTTAGACGTAAAAGCAATGGCTTGCCGTCGCTTGCTGCCGCATAAGGTCTCTATGACAACCGTTGTTCATCATCCATCGTCGATTTCCCTTCCCAACTTTTTGCCCGGCTGGGTTTGGCTTGTGGGGGCTGGTCCCGGCGATCCGGGCCTCATGACCCTGCACGCCATGAACGCGCTGCGACAGGCCGATGTGATTGTTTATGATGCGCTGGTGAACGAAGCGGTGCTCGACTTTGCAGGCCCCTCGGCAGTGTTGGAATATGCCGGAAAGCGCGGTGGTCGACCTTCCCCCAAGCAGCGCGATATTTCATTGCGGCTGGTTGAATTGGCCAGGGCGGGCAAACGGGTGTGCCGGCTCAAAGGCGGCGACCCCTTCGTGTTTGGACGGGGCGGCGAGGAAGCGTTGACGCTGGTGGATCACGCCATTCCATTTCGTGTTGTCCCCGGTGTTTCGGCCGGCATTGGCGGCTTGGCCTATGCCGGCATTCCGGTGACCCACCGGGACACGAACCACAACGTCACATTTTTGACTGGCCATGACGCTGGCGGCGTCGTTCCCGATGCAATTGATTGGGAAAGCGTGGCGAAAGGTTCGCCCGTGATCGTGATGTATATGGCGATGAAGCATGTGACCACCATCGGCAAACGCTTGCTGGCCGCTGGCCGGGGTGCTGATGAACCGATGGCGTTTGTTTGCTCGGCCACTACGGATGCGATGCGGGTGCATGAAACGACGCTGGGCGAGGCCGCCCAGCCGGGCGCGCTGGATGGTTTGGGCCTTGCGCCTCCCGCGATTGTTGTCCTGGGCGAGGTGGTGCGCTTGCGGTCCGCGCTTGATTGGCTGGGCGCCATGGAAGGCCGCGTTCTGCAGTCCGATCCCCTGGGCACACGCTCCCATGGAGACAGCCAGTCGGCCTAGCGGCGCTGGACTGAAGGCGAACACAGCATGACACATGGCATTCTTATCGCCGCGCCACGGTCGGGCAGCGGGAAGACCGTGGTGACCCTTGGTCTGTTGCGGGCCTTGGCGAACGCTGGTCAATCCGTTGCCTCGTTCAAGGCGGGGCCGGACTACATTGATCCCGCATTTCACGCGGCGGCATCGGGTAAGCCTTGCTTCAATCTTGATCCGTGGGGCATGCGGGTGGAGACCCGGCACGGGCTTTTGGCCGCTGCCGAGAACGATGCCTTTGTGGTTGTGGAAGCCATGATGGGTCTGTTCGATGGGGCTGCGGACGGAACGGCCAGCGCGGCTGATCTCGCCGTGGAAGCGGGTCTGTCCGTCATATTGGTTGTGGATTGTGCCGGGCTTTCCCATTCGGTGGCGGCGTTGGTGAAGGGCTACCGAGACCACCGTTCAGATGTCGCCTTGGCCGGTGTCATTCTCAATCGCGTGGGCTCGCCGCGTCACGAGTTGATGTTACGGCAGGCGCTGAATGAAGCGGGCATTGCGGTGTTCGGCGCACTTCCTGTTTTACCCACTCTCGCGCTCCCGTCGCGCCATTTGGGCCTCGTTCAGGCGGGGGAACACGGTGGGTTGGACGCCTTCCTTCAAGATGCTGGCGCTGCCATCCGTTCTTATGTTGACCTTGATGCGCTGCTGGGTGCTGGTCGGCCTGTTCGTTCTGGGGTGCGATCTCAGAACGCGAAATCGACGCTGCCCTTCGCGGTTTCCCGTTTGGCTGTGGCGCGGGACGAAGCATTTTCGTTTTGCTACCCGCATCATCTGGAGAGTTGGCGTCGAGCGGATATTGCCGTCTCTTTCTTCTCGCCACTGGCGAATGAGGCCCCCGATCCGTCCTGTGAGGCGGTTTATCTGCCCGGTGGCTATCCTGAACTTCACGGGGCACGGTTGGCCGGAAATGACGTGTTTTTAGACGGTCTGCGTGCGGCGGCTGAACGTGGACATGTCTACGGAGAGTGCGGTGGCTACATGGTTCTTGGCGATGCGTTGGTGGATGCCGAAGGCAAGCGCCATGCCATGGCTGGTCTTCTGCCGGTGACCACCAGTTTTGTCGAACGCCGTCTTTCGCTTGGCTATCGTTCGGTGCGGTTGCTTTCCCCCAACGCGTTGTTTGGAGCGGGCGTGGAACGGTTTGCCGCCCATGAATTTCACTATTCTGTCGTTTTGAGCGAGGATGCTATCGGCGGCGGCGCGCGCTGCCTGTTTGAATGCCGCGATGCCACCGGCAAGCCATGGGGAGATGACCAAGGGCAAGTGGGACTGCAAAAGGGTAGGGTGATGGGCTCATACATGCACATCATCGACTGCGAGGGGTAAAACATGCCGTTGGCGCATGGAGGGCGGATAGACGAGGCGATGGCCCGGTATGGCGGAAGCCGTGCCCGGTGGATCGACTTGTCCACAGGCATCAACCCCTCGAGTTATCCCATACCCGATATACCCACGCACATTTGGCACGACCTTCCCGATGCTGGCAGGGTGGAGGCGGCGCGGCGTGCGGTGCGCTTGTCCTGCGGTGCGGCAGAAAATGCTCCGGTGTCTCTGGCGCCGGGCTCGCAATTGCATATCGAATTATTGCCACGGCAGATCAAACAACAGGCTGTGGCCATTGCCGGGTTTACGTATCAGGAACACGCCCATTGCTGGTCAAAGGCCGGGCATGAGGTTTACGTCACCGATGGATTGGAAAGCGCGGAGACGACGGCGCGGGTTGTGGTGGTTGTTAATCCCAACAATCCCGATGGCCAAACCCACCGTGCCGCAGACTTGCTGGCCTTGGCGCAAAGGCTTGCCATTAAGGGCGGGTTGCTGGTGGTGGATGAAGCGTTTGGCGATGTCGCGCCGGAGTTTTCCTTGGGGCCGGAGGCGGGGCGCTTAGGTCTTTGCGTCATGCGATCGCTTGGTAAGTTTTACGGACTTGGGGGGATACGGTTCGGCGCGCTTTTGGGGCCCCAAGCGATTGTGGATGCCGTTGATGATGCGATGGGTCCTTGGGCGGTCTCCGGCCCGGCCATGTTGGTGGCTGAGGCAGCTTTCCGCGACCGGACCTGGCAAAAGCGCAACCGCAAAAAATTGGCGCAACGCCGCGCTGAACTCGAAGCGCTTTTGGGCGCGAACGGTTTGGATGTGATCGGCGGCACCGATCTGTTCGTTTTGGCGCGGCATGAACAGGCACCACGGCTGGCGCAGGTTTGCGCGGAACATCATATCTTGATCCGTACGTTTACGGACCGGCCCGATTGGCTGCGGTTTGGTATTCCAGCTGGAAAAAGCGTGCTCAACCGACTTGCAGAAGCGCTGGCGGAATGTGCGCCTCATCATCCTGGGCAGACGCCGGTATGACCCTTCTTTTGATTGCGCTTATCATCGACCGTGTCGTCGGTGACCCAGATTGGCTTTGGCAGCGGGTGCCCCATCCGGTGGTTGGTTTTGGCCGCATCATCTCCAGGGTAGACGATGCGCTGGGGGATGATCGAGCGGATCAAGCACGGGCGTTCAGCTATGGTGTGGCGGTGCTCGCCCTGTTGTTTCTTGTCTGCATGGCGGTGTGGTGGCTGGTCGTTTCGCTCGGCGCATGGCTTTGGCCTGCAGCCTGGCTGCTGGAACTCATCATCGTGGTGGTCATGCTGGCGCAAAAGAGCCTGCACGATCATGTCGCGGCGGTGGCCCATGCTCTGCGCTCCGATGGCCTGGACAGCGGCCGCGCGGCTGTGTCCCGCATCGTTGGCCGCAATGTGTCGTCCTTGGACGAGTCCGGCGTATCGAAGGCTGCCATTGAAAGCCTTGCGGAAAACTACAGCGATGGCGTTGTCGCCCCGGTGTTTTGGTACTGCGTGGCGGGTCTGCCCGGCATCCTGTTTTACAAAGCCGTAAACACGGCTGACTCCATGATCGGTCACAAAAGCCCGAAATATCTGCACTTCGGACGGGCCGCCGCCATCCTTGATGATTGGATGAACTGGCCCGCTGCCCGCATCAGTGCAGTGCTCATTTCGCTGGCCCATGCCCTGAAAGCTGGGGGCGCGCGGGCTTGGGCAGCTTTTGAAAACGTTCGCGAAGAAGCACCCTTGCATGTGTCTCCCAACGCGGGATGGCCGGAGGCAGCCTTTGCCCATGCCCTTGGCCTTTCTTTGGGCGGGCCCCGCAGCTATGGCGGCGAAGCCATTGAAGCGGTGACGTTCAACTCTGGCGGTCGCGAGCGGGCGGGGGTGCCGGATATATCAACCGGCCTTGCTCTCTTCGAGCGGACGGGTCTCATCCTCTGGGGTGTCGTCCTTTTCCTCGCTGTCATTTTCTAACGTCGCACCGTCTTCTGCCGCGACCGTTGTGGCGTCTTCTTCCGGTGCGGTTTGATCGGGCTCCGGTTCAGGCACCGCATCGGGCTGGCTATCGGGCAGTGGCACACTGATGGACGGGTTCTCCACCAGATCAAGCAGCGTATTGACCATATCGCTTGTGGAGTCTGTGAGCGCATCGACGACGGTAAAGTGGTTTTGGCCATCACAGCTGACCGACGTGGTGGGCGTTCCCAGCATGGACCAGCGTTCGGCAAGATCGCTGCTTTGGCGGTGGTATTCGGTCGATTCCTCGCCCCCCACCCACGCTTCAAAGCGCTGCAGTGCCTGGGGCGTCCAGCGAATGGGGCTTGCCGTTTCCGCATCCTCCAAAGTCATGCCGACGGCGTCATTAATCGGTGTGTGAATAAGCGGCGTGAGATCGTATAGACCTGAAATACCCATGGCAGCTTGAACCAGATCATCCGGAAGGTCGGGATGAATTGAGGCCCAGTCGGTCGCCAGCATGCAAGCGGCAAGGTGACCGCCGGCGGAGTGACCGAACACTGTCAGGGGACGTTTGTGAGTTTGATAGAGCACCAGACAGGCACGGCGCATTTCGTTTATGATGCCTTCCAGCGTCGTGTCCGGGCACAGGGTGTAGGAGGGGATGACAACGGCAACGCCGTGGGCGAGCAAGCCGCTTGCCATGTGGCTGAAGGATGAGCGATCCAGCTTCTGCCAGTAACCACCATGGATAAACATGCTGAGCGGCGCGTCGGTGTCATGTTCCTTGGTGCCGTCTTTCAGTGGCCAGAAAATATCGAGCAGGTTTCGGGGCGCGGGGCCGTAGACCAGATCGGCCTCCAGATTGGCCGCGTGGGTTTCGCGAAAAAGGGTGGCATCGAGGAGGTAGTTTTCAATCAACTCCGCCGCGTTGGGGACCCGTCCGGAATTGTCGTATTCGGCGGCGTAGTCGATGGGTGCGTTCGGTTCGGTCATGGCACGGTGTTACCCTTCTACCCTTTTATACGCTTACTTTTTTGCCCTCTGGCAGAGCTAAGGCTGCCTGGAGATTTGGCGTGGCCTCTACAAGGCGGCGCGCGGCATCGGATATTGGATCGTCAAAAATGTCTTGCACAGGCCCCCGTTCCACAATTTGCCCTTTGTCCATCACCAACACCCGGTCGCAAAGGGCGCGAACGACGCTCAGATCATGGCTGATGAAGAGCATTGCAAGGTCGTGGCGCTCTTGCAGCGCAACCAGAAGATCCATGATTTGCGCGCGGATGGACACGTCCAGTGCGGACACCGGTTCGTCCGCTACGAGGAGCGCCGGGCGGGTGATGAGCGCGCGGGCTATGGCGATGCGCTGCCGCTGGCCGCCGGAAAATTCGTGGGGATAGCGCTCGGCAGCGTCGCCCTCCAAGCCAACATCGGTGAGCGCGTCACGAACTCTTTGGCGCATGTCAGTGTGGGGGACGGACCCTTCTAAAAACAATGGTTCTGCTACGATGCGCTCCACGCGGTGGCGGGGATTGAAGCTCGCATAGGGGTCCTGAAAAACGACCTGGATATTTCGGCGCAGGGCCTTGAGCGCGGCACCGCGGGCTGCGTGGAGGTTGTGGCCTTGGAACATAACGGTGCCGACATTGGGCCGGTCGAGGGCCAGCACTATGCGCGCAAGCGTGGATTTTCCGCAGCCTGATTCGCCCACAAGTCCTACGCTTTCCCCTGGGGCGATATCGAAGGAAACGCGGTCGACGGCCCGTGTTTTGGTGCGACCTGCTCCAAACAATCCGCGCCCGCCATAATCTCTGATGAGCCCATCGCATGTCAGCAGTGGCGTGGCATCACCGCTGGGCTTTCGCGCCAAGAGGGCCGAACGATCCGGGGCATGGACGGAGGCTCTAGCGAGTTGGCGGGTGTAGGGATGTTGCATGGCACGCAACGTCTGGCGTGTTGGGCCTTGGTCCAGAATTTCGCCGTTGCGCATGATGATGATGCGGTCGGTTACTTCCGCCACAACAGCAAGGTCATGGCTAATGAGGATCAGGCCCATGCCCTGCTCATCGACGAAGCCGCGCAGGAGATCGAGGATTTGGCGTTGCAGAGTCACGTCGAGAGCGGTGGTGGGTTCATCGGCAATCAGCAGGTCGGGGCGCTGGGCGCAGGCCATGGCGATCATCACCCGTTGGCGTTGCCCGCCGGACAATTCATGGGGATAGCGGCTGAGGGGATAGCGGTCGGCGGGCAGACCCACGCGGTGAAGCAGCGCCCGCGCCCGAACCTCGGCTTCCGTTTTGTCCAGACCGTCGTGCAGCCTGATCCCTTCCGCCACCTGCTGGCCGATGGTGTGGATTGGGTTGAGAGCGGTCATAGGCTCCTGAAAGATCATGGCGATGTCATCACCGCGCAAATCTTGCATCAACGCATCATCTGCGGCGAGCAGGTTTTCATCGCGAAAGGTCACGCGGCCTGTGGTCTCCGCGCCCTCCGGGAGAAGCTGCATAATGGACAGGGCTGTCATGCTTTTTCCGGAGCCTGATTCCCCGACGATGCCCAGGATTTCACCGCGTTCAACGGCGAAGGAGATGTCCTTCAAGATCGCGTTTCCCCCGATGGCGAGGGACAGGGCCTCAACGGTCAACATCAGTCGCGGACCCGTGCCAGCCGAGGATCGAGGGTGTCACGCAGGCCATCGCCGAGCAGGTTGAGGCCCAACACCGTCACGATAATCGCAATGCCGGGTGCAATGGCCATGTGGGGGGCAAAGCTCATCATGGTCTGCGCTTCGTTGAGCATTTTGCCCCAACTGGGGAAGGGGGGTTGGGTGCCAAGGCCGACATAGGCCAGCCCCGCCTCCTGCAAAATGCCCAAGGCAAAGGCGATGGTTCCCTGAACGATGAGAAGATTGGCCATGTTGGGGAGCACGTGTTCAAACAGGATGCGCACGGACCCTTTTCCAGCCACGCGGGCCGCCAGTATGAATTCCCTTGGGAGGAGCGATAGGGTTGCGCCCCGCGCCAGACGAGCAAAGACCGGGATGTTAAAAATGCCAATCGCAATGATCGCGTTGATGGCGCCGGGCCCCATGATTGCGGTGATGATGACGGCGGACAATAGGGCCGGGAATGCGAAAACCAAATCGTTGGTGCGCATCAAAACTTCATCTACCACGCCGCCATTGGCCGCCGCCCAACAGCCGATGGGAACGCCCGCGCCTATGCCGATCACGACCGCGACAAGGGCAACGGCGATGGAATTTTGCGCACCCACCATGATCATAGACAGGATGTCCCGACCGAAATGATCGGTCCCGAAGGGATGCGACAGCGACGGGCTTTGCAGCTTTGAGGGGATGTCCAGATCAATGACGCTGTAAGGGGTCCAAACGAAGGACAAAACGGCCATCAGTGCGATTGTGCCGGTGACGATCGCCCCGGCAACGAAGGATTTGTTTTTAAGCGCAAGCGCCCAAAAGGCGCGGGCGCGGCCCCCATAATCTGCGCTCATGCCGATTTGCCCGCGTGCCGTGTTGGCGCGGAGGCTCCCGCGTTCAATCTCAGACGAGGATCGATGATGATATAAGCGAGATCGACCATGAGATTGATGGCAATGATCGTCGCGACGAGAAGCATCACGACGCTTTCAACCACGATGAGATCACGCAGATTGATCGCCTGAAAGACCAAGCGGCCCAGGCCGGGCAGATAGAACACGTTTTCAATAATGATCGTGCCCGCCAGCAAATAGGCGAATTGAAGCCCCATGATTGTGACAACCGGGATCAAGGCGTTGCGCAGGGCGTGACGGGTGAGCGTGGCGCTTTTGGACAGGCCTTTGGCTCGGGCAGTTCGGATATAATCTTCGCCCAGCGTTTCCAGCAATGCAGACCGTGTAACACGGGACAGGATCGCAGCCTGGGGCAGGGCGAGGGCAACAGCTGGCAGTAAAAGTGCGTTTAGCCCCGTCCAGATGCCTTTTTCCCAGCCGGGGAACCCACCGGCGGGCACCCATTGGAGCCAGATCGCAAGCACATATACCAGCAGCAGCGCAAACCAAAAGTTCGGCACGGCGATGCCCACTTGCGTGATGGCCATAATGCCGGTGTCGGCAACTCTTCCGCGCTTGCCGGCGGCGAAAAGGCCCACGGGAATGGCAATCAACGTCGACAGGGCCAGGGCCATGAGTGCAAGGGGAAGGCTCACCACCACCCGCTCCGCCACGAGTTCGGCCACCGGGACGGCATAGGTATAGGATGTTCCAAGGTCGCCGATGAGCATGCCTGAAACCCAGGACAGATAGCGCTGCAAGGGTGGCAGGTCCAAGCCTAGCTGCTTGCGCAGAGCGGCCACGGCTTCGTCTGTGGCATTGATGCCCAGCATGACCTCAGCCGGATCGCCGGGGACTATTTCAAGTGCAAGGAATACAACGACTGAGGCCGCGATCAGCGTGACCGCGGCCCATGCCATTTTGCTCAAGATCAGACGGACCATGCGCGCAACTTTCCGGTTCCGGCGTTGGCCGTGGCCTCGCCGTTGACCGTGGATTTTTCCCGGACACCCACGTCTATCACGCCGACGGATATCGCCTTGGGCGCGTTATTTCGACCAGCTTACATTGGTCAGATCATTGGCCTGAATAGGGGAGTTTTCCCAAAGACCGTTGATTTTTGCATTCCACACACCGGCCTTCGCAAGCTGGAACAGGAAACCGTTGACGGCATCATCAGTGATGATTTTCTGCGCCTGTGCCATCAGTGTGTAGCGCTTGGCCTCTTCGGCTTCGACATCCAGTTTGCCCATGACGGCTTTGAAGGCTGCGCTGTCATAATTGAAATAGTAGTCGGCGCGACCGTAGATGCCGATGTCCATGGGTTCCGTGTGGGACACGATGGTGAGGTCGAAGTCTTTGCCCTTGAAAACCTCGGGCACCCAGACGCCCCATTCGACCGGGATGATTTCCAGATCAATGCCCACCGCGCGCAATTGGGCGGCGATGATCTCTCCGCCGCGGCGGGCGTAGGAGGGCGGCGGGAGTTTCAGCGTGGCTTTGATACCGTTTTCAAACCCGGCTTCTTTCAGCAACGCTTTCGCTTTTTCTGGATCATATGGGAAGCGGCCCACCAAATCGACATAGGCGGGGTGGTGCGGTGCGAAATGGGAACCAATGGGCGTGCCCAAGCCAAACATCGCTCCGTTGATGATGGCGCTGCGATCAATGGCATGGGCGATGGCTTGGCGGACCCGGATATCGTTGAACGGAGGACGGGTGTTGTTGGTCGACAGGATCGTCTCGCCTTCCGTGGAGCCGATGACGACCTTAAAGCGCGGATCGGCGCGCAATTGCGGGATCGATTCCGGTGCTGGAAAGTTTGCAAACGCATCGACGTCCCCGGCCAACATGGCGGAAAGCGCAGCCGCCGGGTCGGAAATGAAACGGAACGTGGCCTTTTCGAGCTTGGCTTTGGTGCCCCAATAGGCGTCGTTTCGCACCAAATCGAGGGTTGAACCCTTGGCCCATCGGGAAAACTTGAACGGGCCCGTGCCCACGGGCGTTGCCTTGTTTGTGTCGGCGGATTCGGGCGCCACGATGACCGCATCTCCCCAGCCCATGTTGAACAGGAAATTCCCGGCCGGGTTTTTCAAGGTGATGGTGACGGTGGTTGGATCGGTCGCGGTGACGCTATCAATGGCCGCAAACAGCGCTTTTTGCGCATTGGTCGAGTCGTCGGCCATGGCGCGTTCGAGGGAGAATTTGACGTCGGTTGATTCAAAGGTGGTCCCGTCGTGGAACAGGACACCGCTGCGCAATTTAAACGTATAGGTCTTGCCATCGTCTGAGATGGTCCAGCTTTCCGCCAATGCTGGCAAAACGGCCCCGTTTGGACCGATCCGCGTGAGACCTTCAAACACGTTTGCATAGACAATCTCATCGATCGCAGCCGGTGCGCCGGCAGTCGGGTCCAAATGCGGCGGTTCCAACACCATGCCCATCGTCAGGGAGGTTTTTGCGACAGCCGATGTGGCGGTCAAAAGCGTTCCAGAAGCGATGAGCGCAGCGCTTCCCAGCGCTGCACGGAAGAGTGCGGTCTTCCAGGTCCGTGATTGCCTTGCCATGTCATTCCCTCCCGTGCGGAATTTTTGTTTAAGCGGCTTTGGTTTGATGCCGTTTGTTTCTGGCCCTAGCGCGACAGGGCTAGAGCTCTTTGAAGGCGTACATTGCGGCTCCAGCGTCGGGCTTCGCGACGGTCGAAGCGGCGGTGTTCGGCGTCGAGATTTTTGGACAAACGCGCAAACTTGCGTCGGGCTTTTGATGAAAAATCCGAACACTGCCGTGAAACACGCCCGGTGGTGCGTTTCAACTCGTTGTAGATCCGCCGCGCATATTTCTTGGAAATGCTGCCATGGGTGTTTTCGTGGCGCACGGCGTGGGCAAAAAAGTCCTTCCACGCTTTGCGCACGGCGGGTGATGCGCCACGCCCGCGCCAACGGGGATAGCGATACGTAAGATTGAGGCGTACTTCAGCACTCACCACGACGCATCGGCTGCGCCGAATGGCGGTTTTCACGTTGCTGACGCGGATGTTCGATGTGGTGGTCGCGATGGCGTGTTGCACGCCGGCCCCCCTTTTGCTTCGCAATCCGATGGATCTGAAGATATCCCGGCCAGTCTTGCCACGGATAGCGTAGTATTTTGTGCGCTCTTTCACGATCACCCGGGCGTCGACTGCGGTGGTGAGAGCAATGAGGAGCGAAGTGATCAATCCTGCCATCAGGCCTGTCATGATGAGGACGAATGTGGCGCGCCGCCAAAGCTCAGTCCGGTTTTCGGATTGCGTAATCGTCAATGTTCGAGCGTTCTGCGTTCGGGCCTTTTGCGTTTGGGCGTTTTGCCGTTGGTCCGTCATCCGCTTCATCCCTCTTTCCAAATTCCTACAGTCGCCATTTTGGTTCGCTTTTTTAAAGTGTTTCAAATCAGCCGCCCCAGCGTCAAGCGTCTTTGGGGGGTGAAAGTGCCGCCATGCTAAATTCGCCTGAATTCCTGGCTGTTGCGGGAACTGTGGGCCGGTGTGTTTCGGTTGTTTTTGTGTTTCAGTTGCTTTGCGAATTTTTCTAGGCCCGAGCAGCGGCTGCAAACGCCGCGCCGTTCCCGCCCAATAAAGCGTGGCAAGCCAGGGCCATCACTTTGGCCGATTCCACCATGTCGTCGATGATGACAAATTCATCCGCCATGTGGGCCAGTTCCAAGATGCCCGGGCCATAGGCGATGCAGTCGTGGAGATGGCCGATTCGCGCGATGTGTTTTTGGTCATAGGTTCCCGGCGAGATGACAAAGTCGGGCTCTTGGCCCAGCACCGATTTGATGCCTTCTGACACCGCTTGCACCACCGGCGCGTTCTCGTCGGTCATTGTGGGCAGAACTTCCATGATGTCTGTGATCGCGTATTCAAACGCTTCGCGGTCGCGTTTCAGCCCTTCCAGAATTGCAACGACTTCGCCTTTCACATCCTTGATGTCTTCTTCGATGAGGAACCGCCGGTCGATTATCGTGCGGCAGCTTTCGGCGACATTGGGGCTGGGCAGGCCATCATAATCCCCCGGCTTCGTATCGCCCCCGGCTTCCGCTTCACCGCCGTGGATCGAGTTGATGTTCATGGTGGATTGCCGCGCCCCCTCAGGCACGACTGGCATGGATGTCTGTTTTTCGCCCAAGGCTGGATACAATGTGTCTTCAAACGCTGTGAGCACCGCACTCATATGTCGGATGGCGCTGTCGCCCAGAAAAGGCATTGAGCCATGGGCTTGGGTGCCGAAGGTCTCAATCTGCGCCCACCACACGCCGCGGTGCCCCAAACAAATGCGGTCTTTATTCAGCGGTTCAGGGATTATTACATGATCCACCCGGGGTTTTGAAAAAAGGCCCTGCTGGGCCATCCAGGCAACGCCGCCAAAGCCGCCGGATTCCTCATCCACCGTGCCCGAAATCTCAACTGCGCCGGAAAATTCGGGGAAGACTTCCAAAAAGGCTTCAACCGCAATGATAGAGGCGGCGAGGCCGCCTTTCATATCGCAGGCGCCGCGGCCATAGACTTTTCCGTCCTGAACGGTTCCCGCAAATGGGTCGACGGTCCATCCGGTGCCGACCTCCACCACATCGATGTGCGAATTAAAATGCACGACCGCACCGGTGGCGCGGCCATCGCGGCGGGCGAGAACATTGGTGCGGGGGAAGGCATCACTGTCCCCCGGGGTCCCCTCCGCGCGCATCAACGCAACGTCAAATCCACGCTTCTTCAAACGGTTTCCGATGTACTCCGCACAGGGCGTGTAGGCTTCCCCGGGCGGGTTGATTGTTGGAAAGCGGATAAGATCACGGGTCAGAGCAACGAGGTCGTCGCGCTTGGCATCAATGCGTTGGTGAAGAGCTGACAGAGCATCCATAAGGCGGAAAGATTGCAGGGAACGCGCTGACCTTCAACGGCTTTGTTTTTTTGCAAGTGAGGCATTGGGCGAGCGGGTGTCGCTCACAAATATGTTATCTCACAGTTGTCCCGTCTCGTTAACTTTCTGTTTAGTGTCTTTTTTGCGGCGGAATGTTGGCTCTTTTTGGGTCAGAGCGTGTGTTTGAACACAGATTTAGTTTTCTGTTTACGCAAACCACGGGTAACCGAAAGCAGATGGGGTCTAATACAAGGCCGTTAACTCTGCACGGTTACATGAATTCGTTGGACGGATTGGAAAGCGACGCTTGCCGATTTGGACTTCAACTTGGGGCAGTAACGCAGTACCAATCTTTGAAGGGGAAAGCCGTGAAACGACTGACCGCACTTATCGCCATCATCATGGCGGTTTTCATGACGCCAGCTTTGGCGCATCACGCAAAAACACTCACGACCGGAGATAAATCTTACTCGGTCAAAAAGGACGACGCCTACTGGACCCGGGTCTGGTACGCAAAACAGCGCAAGAAGGGCACAGTCCGCAAGGCTTCTTACAGAAGTTCGAAGCGCGCCAAACGCAGACTGGGCGTCTCGCGCTACGGCGTTGTGGCGCGGGTGAACCTCTCCACGCAGCGCATGCACGTCTACAAAAATGGCCGTCGCCTTTACACGTGGAAGGTGTCCTCAGGCCGCGCCGGTTATCGCACGCCCACCGGTTCCTATCGCGTTGGCCGTATGCACAAGCGCTATTTCTCACGGAAATATAATGGCGCACCAATGCCCTATGCTATGTTCTTCCGCGGTGGCTACGCGATCCACGGGACCAACTCCATCGGTCGCCTCGGACGCACCGCATCCCATGGCTGCATCCGCTTGCATCCGTCGCATGCAGCAACCCTGTTTTCGATGGTGCGCCGCTCCGGCGGCCGGGTAAAAATTACCTACTAAGGGCTGGCCGTTGCGTTCAAACGACGTCACGTGACACGCGTCAGACACATTGCATTCACAAGACCCGCCACCGTTGTTCGGTGGCGGGTTTTTTTTGTGTGGCGTGTTGGACCCAATTCAAAAATCCATCTGGCTCCGTTTGTCTCCTTCCAAGAAGTCTCATTTTCTGTTCAACTGGCATGACGTTGTGCGGGCAAAGGAGCGCTCCCCATGAATATTCACGTAGGCGAAAACGACATTTCCAATGTCATCGAGGCCGATAAGGCGCATGTGTGGCACCACCTGACCCAACACAAAAAGTTTGATGACAGCGATCCGCTGATCATCGTCGAGGGCAAAGGCCTTCGCGTGTGGAACCAGGCGGGGCGTGAACATCTTGATTCCGTCTCCGGTGGCGTCTGGACGGTAAACGTGGGCTATGGCCGCGAAACGATTGCCGATGCAGTGCGCGATCAATTGGTGAAGATGAACTTTTTTGGTGGCACCACCGGGTCTGTGCCCGGTGCAAAGTTTTCCCAGCGTTTGATTGAAAAAATGCCCGGAATGAGCCGCGTGTATTTCTCGAACTCCGGTTCAGAGGCGAACGAAAAGGCGTATAAAATCGTCCGCCAAATCGCACACAACAAATATGGCGGTAAGAAACACAAAATCCTCTACCGCGAGCGCGACTACCACGGGACGACGATCACCGCGCTTTCCTCCGGCGGGCAAGATGAGCGAAAAGGGCAGTACGGTCCGTTTACGCCTGGATTTGTGGAGGTTCCCCATTGCTTGGAATACCGCTCACAATGGGGTGACGTGGACGACTACGGCATCCGTGCGGCCAACGCGATTGAAGACGTGATTTTGCGCGAAGGTGCCGACACCGTGGGCGGCTTGATCCTGGAGCCCGTAACGGCTGGTGGCGGCGTGATCACTCCGCCGAAAGGCTATTGGGATCGGGTTCAGGAGATCTGCAAGAAGTATGACATCTTGCTGATCATCGATGAAGTGGTGTGCGGCATGGGCCGCACGGGCAAGTGGTTCGGCTATCAGCATTTTGGCGTTCAGCCGGACATCGTCACCATGGCGAAGGGTGTGGCATCTGGCTACGCGGCTATCTCGTGCACTGTCACGACGGAGGCTGTTTTCAACGAGTTTAAGGGCAACCCCGGCGACCACATGAGCTATTTCCGCGATATCTCAACCTTCGGCGGCTGCACGGCGGGGCCTGCGGCAGCACTGGAAAATATGCGCATTCTGGAAGACGAGAACCTGCTCGAGAACTGTGCCTCCATGGGCGATTACATGGTGGAGCAGCTCAACAGCCTTGCTGAAAAACACGAGATCATTGGTGACGTGCGTGGGGCCGGTTTGTTCTGCGGGGCCGAACTTGTGAGCAATCGTGAGACCAAGGAAGCGCTTCCCGAAAGCATGGTCCAAGCCGTCGTGGCAGACTGTTTTGCCCACAACGCCGTCGTCATCGGCGCAACCAACCGGTCCCTGGCGGGTCTCAACAACACCCTGTGCTTCAGCCCCGCCCTGATCTGCACGAAATCCGATATCGATGAGATCATCCACGCCGTGGACGGTGCCATGACCCGAGTGATGGCTGCGGCTTAAGGTTTGGATCGTTGGACAGGCAAACGCGCCATTTGGCGCGTTTCCTTCGATCGGTACGATAATGGATTGGGCGACTGGTTAGTGGACGGTTCATTTGCGAGCCGCCCCCTCCCTTTTCGCTGCCTGAAATTTCACCAATTGATTTCTTGACTAAAATTTTGGCAGCCTTTCTTATGAGGGAAGACGGGATGATCGTTGGATGGTTGTCCTGCGCGCGACTTTTGTACTGTCTGTCATCGCTGGGCGTTGGCGGGCGCTTTTAGGAGAAATTGGGTGCTCAAGAAAATTGCTTTGACTTTGACCATGGCGGCTGGCCTTGCGGCGGGCGCGCTGGGGTCGGCATTGGCTGACGGCCATGCAACGAAAATTCCGTTCGCGCTGGATTGGAAATTTGAAGGACCGAGCGCGGCTTACTTTGCCGCTATCGACAATGGTCACTTCAAGGCCGAAGGGTTGGACGTTGCCGTGTCCGCCGGTAAGGGCTCTTTGGATGCTATTCCGAAGGTGGCGACGGGCGCATTCCCCATCGGGTTCGCCGACATCAACTCCTTGATCAAGTTCTTGGACAGCAACCCCGGCGCTCCGGTCACCGCTGTTATGATGATTTATGACAAGCCGCCATTCGCTGTCGTGGGTCGTGCGTCCCAGGGCGTCAGTGCGCCGAAAGATCTGGAAGGCAAAACCCTCGGTGCGCCGCCACCAGACGGTGCCTGGGCACAGTTCCCGGCCTTTGCAGCCGCCAACGGTCTCGACACCTCGAAAATCAAAGTGGAGCCCGTGGGCTTTCCCACCCGTGAGCCGATGCTGGCGGAAGGAAAGGTCGACGCGATCACTGGCTTCTCGTTTTCCAGCTATTTGAACCTTGTACGCCTGGGCGTGCCGGAGGACGATATCAAAGTTATCCTCATGGCCGACAATGGTTTGGCGTTGTACGGAAACGCGATCATCGTGAACACGGACTTTGCCAAGGCCAATGGTGAGAAAGTTACCGGCTTCCTGCGTGCTGTCGCGAAGGGTTGGAAAGATGTGATTAAGGATCCGAAAATGGGTGCCGAGGCCGTCGCCAAGCGCAACCCTGCGTCCGACGTGGCGTTGGAAACCCGCCGCTTGCAGTTGGCCATCGAATCCAACGTGGTCACGGATTTCACGAAAGCCAACGGCATGGGCATGATCGATGCGGCCCGCATGGCCAAAAGCCTGGAGCAACTGGCGCAGAACTACACCTTCAAGACTAAGCCGGATGCGTCGCTATACTTCACCGACGCATACCTGCCGAAGGATGGCAGCCTCAAGCTCGATTAAAACTGGGTTGGATGGCCCGCGCAGCGCGCCATCCACATCTTATGCGAAGAAACGATTAAAAAGGGCGGGCCATCGGCTCGCCCTTTTTGATAACAGTGGACAAAATGTGCGGGCGAAGGACTGTGTGTCGTGGCAAATCAAATTGAACTGAAGGCGGTCACCCACGCCTACAAGACGGCCAGTGGGCCTTTGCCGGTGTTAAATGATCTGTCGATTGCAGTGCCAGAAAATGCGTTTTGTGCGGTTGTTGGGCCGTCCGGTTGTGGAAAGTCGACGCTCACGCGGCTTATCGCCGGTCTGATGCTGCCGGATGAAGGGGAGGTGACGCTGCACGGCGAAGTGGTCCGTTCGCCCCGTGCGACCGTTGGCATGGCGTTTCAAAACCCGGTGCTTTTGGAATGGCGCACCATCATAGATAATGTGCTGCTGCCGTTGGAAATCGTCCCCAATCGGTTGTCTTCTGCGGAGAAAAAAGCCCGGGCGATGGACCTTTTGGAACTGGTGGGCCTTGCTGGATTTGAGGACAAACGTCCTTCTGAACTTTCCGGCGGAATGCGCCAACGCGCTTCGCTCTGCCGTGCCATCGTGCACAAGCCAGACGTCTTGATACTGGATGAGCCTTTCGGTGCTTTGGATGCCTTCACCCGTGAGGATCTTTGGCAAACCATGCATGAATTGCGCCGTCAGGAAGCCTTTACGGCTCTGTTGATTACACATGATTTGCGCGAAAGCGTTTTTCTCGCTGACCAGGTCGTCGTTCTGTCGGGCCGTCCGGCGACGGCGCAATATGTTCTGGATGTTGATTTGGGGGACAAGCGGGAGCTTGAAGACCTGTATTCGCAAAAGTCGGTCGACATGCTGGCGCAGTTGCGCGCGCAAATTCAGATCGCCCAGGGTCGGTTGCCGGCGGATCAAGCACAGGGAGCCGCAGCATGACCGGTACACCCAACTGGCTTCGGCA
Organism: Pseudomonadota bacterium; assembly: GCA_038530365.1. GTDB lineage: Bacteria > Pseudomonadota > Alphaproteobacteria > Rhizobiales > Rhizobiaceae > Pseudahrensia. The sequence continues at coordinate 19,936 of JBCBCT010000029.1, forward strand.
ACTCACCATCCCACTGGTTGCCATCGCACTGTTTGTCGTTTTTTGGGAATGGCTGGTCTGGGTCAACGGTTGGCCAAATTATAAGATGGCGTCGCCTTCCGATCTTGGGCCTGCATTTTGGCAATACCGCTGGCTGTTTCTGCAATACGGCTGGGAAACGCTGTGGCGTACCGTCGTGGGGTTGGGACTTGCGGTCGTCGTGGGCGTCCTCATCGGCATGGTGATGGGTTTTTCAAAGACGCTGCGCGATGGACTGTATCCGTTGCTCGTTGGGTTTAACGCCATCCCCAAGGCCACCATCGTGCCGGTCATCGCGCTGATGTTTGTCGGTGCCCACGACATGAATACGATCCTGATCGCGTTCCTCATCTCCTTTTTCCCGATTGCTGTGTCTATTTCCTTGGGGCTGTCGACGCTGGAGCCGGAATACCGCGATATTCTGCGCTCGCTGGGGGCGAGTCGCTGGACGATTTTCACCAAGATCGCTCTGCCCAAGACGTTGCCTGAGTTTTTTGGCGCGCTTAAAGTTGCGGTGACGCTCGCATTCATCGGTACCAATCTGATGGAAATCGTTGAGCCCCACGGCAAAGGCTTGGGCCATCTCTTTGACAGCGGTAAGATCAACGCTGACTACCCACTTATGTTCGCCGTTTTGATCGCCTTGGCACTGCTGGGCATTGTTCTTTACTACGTGGTCGTGGTGCTGGAAAAAATATTTGCCGGCTGGGCTGAACGCGCGGAGACTTAGACCGAATGCTCGCCCAATAAGATCTGAGCGACTCGGTCCGCTAAAGCCTCCGATGGCGCGTGTATTGAAATTACGTTCCCGCTTTTTGCCGCCTGGACCGTGATCTCGATACGTTGGGTCTCATCGTTTCTCGAAAAACCGCTCTCTTCGTCCTTTCTTCGAAGGCAGAGCATCAACCTGTTCCAGTGTTGGTCGTCGGGGTGGCTCGCGTCACCGTCAGCATCGAAATTCGCATCGTTGCCCCAAAGGCCAAAGGCGAGGTCTCGAACGATAGGACGGGGGCCGGAGGTGTTGATGTGTTGGGTGATCATGGGCGTCTCCTTTATCCATACTCACTTTTGACCCTCATATGGGAGGCATCATGGCGTTTGCCTTGACATCCTCCCATTGCCTCTCGCATCTAGGTCCACTTCTTCTCTTAGGTTTGGTGCCACGGTGCAGGAACTGCTGATTGATCTCGATCGGAATGCGAACAAGAGCCTGCAATCCCAGCTTCGGGAGGTTCTGGTGTCTGCGATCCTTCAAGGGCATCTCAGTCCTGGGGAGAAACTGCCCTCCACTCGGCGTCTGTCCACCCAACTCGGCATTTCCCGCAACACCAGCGTTTTGGTGTATCAGGGCCTGACCGAGGACGGCTATTTGCGCACCAATCAGCGCAGCGGCTATTTCGTCAATGAAACTGTCGCGGACATGGGCGTGTCTAAAGCAGCTCTTCAGGAAATTTCGGCACGTGATGCCACTGCACCGGCGGAGATGGATTGGTCGGACCGGATCAAGCGGCGTCCCGGCCAGCAGGAAAACATCAAGAAGCCGCGCAACTGGCAAAAGCTCAAATACCCCTTCATTTACGGGCAGCCGGACCGAGCCCTCTTTCCCATCACCGACTGGCGCGACTGCGTTTACAAGGCCATGGGCAAGCAGTGGCTGGACGATTGGAGCCAGGACACGCTGGACAATGATGATCCGCTGCTGATCGAACAGATTCGAAATCGTATCCTGCCGCGACGGGGCATCCTGGCAAGTGAAGACCAAATCTTGGTCACGCTGGGGGCGCAGCAGGCGCTTTATATGGTGGCCAGTTTGCTGGTGGGGGAGCGGACCCGCGTTGTGTTGGAAGAGCCGGGCTATCCCGATGCCCGCAACATTTTTTCACTGCGTACAGATATGGTGCATTTCACCGGTGTTGATGGCTATGGTTTGGAGGTTGCAGGCATTCCTGCCGATACGGAACTGGTTTACACCACGCCCAGCCATCAATTGCCCACTACGGTGACCATGCCGTTGGAGCGACGCAAAGCACTTCTAGCTAGAGCAACCGACGATGACTTTGTGATCGTTGAGGATGATTATGAACTTGAAACCAACTTTGTTGGCAAACCGGTTCCTGCGCTGAAATCCCTCGATAAAGACGGGCGCGTGATTTATCTCGGCTCGTTTTCAAAGACGCTGTTTCCTGGTTTGCGGTTGGGCTTCATTGTGGCGTCGCGGGAACTGATTGCCGAAATGCGCGCCCTTCGGCGCTTAATGGTGCGCCATCCCCCCAACAACAATCAGCGCAGCACCGCCTTTTTCCTCTCTCTTGGCTATTACGACGTGTTCGTGCGCCGGTTGCACCGGGTTTATTCGGAGCGTTGGCGTGTGATGGGGAGCGCGCTGGCCCGACATCTGCCGCAGGCGCAGGTGACGCGCGGTGTCGGCGGATCGTCTTACTGGATGCAGTTTGGACCGGGCCACGGGTTTGACAGCAAGCAGCTTGTTGAACGCGCTCTTCAAGAAGACATCTACGTCGAACCCGGCGACATCTATTTTGGAGGCCAGCCGCCGGGCTCCTGCTTGCGGCTCGGTTTTTCTTCTATCAAGACCGAAGCCATTGAACCGGGCCTGGAGGCGCTGGGCCGTTTGCTTCGGTAGGGCGCTCTGGGCCGATCAGTCGCGGCCGCCGCCCTTAAACTTAAACTGCGACTTACAAATGCGAAGCACACAGCGTCCGGAGCGTGTCGGCACGGAGAAGCGTTGCGTGATTTCGTCCAGCTCGCAATAGGAGCGGCTTGAAACGAAGCGTTGGTAGAGGCTTGAACTTCTGTGGTTCATGACCACCGCGCCACGGGCGTCGACAAAATCCAGCAGCCCGCCGCAGGTGAAACCGCGGGTCGATGGTCTTGCGTCTGCAACCACGGTGCCAACGGCGGTGAGGATAACGGTGGCGGCCACGACAGCCGCTTTACGGGTTTGAGAAGACGACATGGTCATAACTGTTTCTCCTGTGCGTGCTGATGCCGCAAAGATCAGCAACTGTTCGTGCCTCAAGGCTTGGTGAAGCATTACCACAAACGGGACGGGAAAGAGCGTGCGGAAACGCACGCATAGCGCGGGCGACCCTTTGGGTTTGTCCGTGTGGTATTACCCGATAGTTTCATGTGGTACTAAAGCTGCGTCTTCTGCCCCCACTATGATGTGCTAAACACAGGTATCGAGACTTTCAGTCTCATTTTTATGAAATTTGGAGCCGACCATGACCAAGATGACCACGGAAGAAGCGTTTGTAAAAACACTGCAAATGCACGGAATCGAGCACGCGTTTGGCATTATCGGTTCGGCCATGATGGCGATTTCGGACCTGTTTCCGCAGGCGGGAATCAAGTTCTGGGATTGTGCTCATGAAACCAGCGGCGGCATGATGGCAGACGGGTTCACCCGTGCCTCCGGCAAAATGTCCATGATGATCGCGCAGAACGGCCCCGGCATCACCAACTTTGTGACGCCGGTGAAAACCGCTTACTGGAACCACACACCCTTGCTGCTGGTGACGCCGCAGGCTGCCAACAAGACCATCGGGCAGGGCGGTTTTCAGGAAATCGAACAGATGAAACTGTTCGAAGACATGGTGTGCTACCAAGAAGAGGTCCGCGATCCGTCCCGCATGGCGGAAGTCTTGAACCGCGTGATCGAAAAAGCATGGCGCGGGTCCGCACCGGCGCAGATCAACGTGCCGCGCGATTTCTGGACACAGGTCATCGATATCGAACTGCCACAAATCGTGCGTTTGGAACTGCCACGGGGCGGCTCCCAGGCGATTGAAGAAGCGGCTGATCTTCTCTCGAACGCGAAATTCCCAGTGATTTTGAACGGCGCCGGCGTGGTTTTGTCCGGTGCGATCCCCGCATCCGCAAAATTGGCTGAAACGCTCTCCGCCCCTGTTTGCTGCGGCTATCAGCACAATGACGCGTTTCCCGGCTCCCATCCCATGCATGCAGGTCCTTTGGGCTACAACGGTTCCAAGGCGGCGATGGAATTGATCAGCAAAGCGGACGTGGTTCTGTGCCTTGGCACGCGCCTCAATCCATTCTCCACGCTGCCCGGCTACGGGATCGACTATTGGCCGAAGGATGCCAAGGTCATCCAGGTGGACATCAACTCCGACCGTATCGGCCTGACCAAGCCCGTTACCGTTGCCATCCAGGGCGATGCCAAAATGGTGGCCGAGCAGCTGCTTGTAAAACTGGCACCGGATGCAGGCGACGCTGGTCGCGCTGACCGTGAGGCGCTTATCCACCAGACCAAATCGTCCTGGTTGCAGCAGCTTTCTTCCATGGATCACGAGGATGATGATCCGGGCACGAACTGGAACGAGCGCGCCCGCGACCGTGAGCCGGAGCGCATGTCGCCTCGCATGGCATGGCGTGCGATCCAGCGCGTGTTGCCGAAGGAAGCCATTATCTCCTCCGACATCGGCAACAACTGCGCCATAGGGAACGCTTATCCTTCGTTTGACGAGCCACGAAAATATCTGGCCCCCGGTCTGTTTGGGCCCTGCGGCTACGGTCTGCCTTCGATTGTGGGCGCGAAGATCGCCAAGCCTGACGTGCCGGTCGTTGGTTTTGCAGGCGACGGTGCCTTTGGTATTTCGATGAACGAAATGACCGCTGTCGGCCGCAACGACTGGCCTCCCATCACGATGGTGATTTTCCGCAACTACCAATGGGGTGCTGAAAAGCGCAACACGACCCTGTGGTTCGAAGACAACTTCGTGGGCACCGAACTGAACCTGGGCGTTGAATATGCCAAGATCGCTGAGGGTTGTGGCCTTAAGGGCGTGCAAGTGCGCTCGATGGAGCAATTGTCCAGCGCGCTGGAAGACGCCATCGAAGGGCAGATGAAGCGCAATGAAACAACGTTTATCGAGTGTGTGCTGAACCAGGAATTGGGCGAACCGTTCCGTCGCGACGCGATGAAAAAGCCCGTTTCCGTTGCAGGCATCAGCATTGACGATATGCGCCCCCAGGTTGGCTCATAAGAGGACGGTGTTTGTCGCCCCTATTGACCATTGATAGACGTGCTCAGCTCTTTGCTGGCGCTGACGGATTTGACGGCGGTGGAGTTTTCCATCGCCGTTTTAGCCGTCTTTTCGGCCGGTTTGGTGCGCGGATTCTCAGGGTTTGCCTTGTCGGCCATGGTGATGGCGAGCCTGGCGCTCATCATTCCCCCCGTCGAACTGATCGCAATCTGCTGGTTTCTGGAACTGGCTGCCAGTCTGTTGATGGTGCGCGGCGGGTTTGCCCAAGCGGATATGAAGATGGTGCTTGGCCTTTGGGGCGGTGGTCTGATGGGCCTTCCCATCGGGCTCTACCTTACCAACGCCGTGTCGCCGGACACCTCACGCATGATGGCGCTTGGGGTGATTATCGGCCTCGCCTGCGCACAGCTTTTGCGCCTGCGGCCGCGGTTTTTGGCCACCAATCCCGGCTTACTGGGATCGGGCGTAACCGCAGGCATCGCCACGGGTCTGGCGGGTGTTGGTGGTATGGTGGTCGCACTTTACGTTTTGGCACGGGACGCGCCGGCGGCTCTCATGCGGTCATCGCTGGTGATGTATCTGTTCATCGGTTCGGCAACGAGCTTTCTCTATCTCACCGTCTACGGAATGATGACATGGGAAGCGTTTGGTCGGGCTGCAGTTTTCATACCGGTGGTTGTGCTGGGGGTTTTGGCGGGCAAGGCGCTTTTTCGTCCGCGGCTAGAGCCGTATTACAAGCCATTTTGTCTTGTGCTTTTGGTGACGCTGGCGGCAGCCGGCCTATTGCGGCTCGCGCTGACTTAAGGTCGCTGACGCAAATTTAAGAGGGAGGACCGGCGTGGGAGCGCATGATGTCAAACTGAACGGACCGGTTGGAGAAAAACACTCCACGATTTGCTACATGTGCGCCTGTCGTTGCGGGATCAACGTTTACCTGAAGCCCGACGAAGAAGGCGTGCAGAAGGTGCGCTACATCGAAGGCAACCGTGATCACCCGGTAAACAAAGGCGTGCTGTGCGCAAAAGGGTCTGCGGGGATCATGCAGCACTATTCTCCCGCGCGCCTGAAAGCGCCCATGAAGCGGGTCGGTCCGCGGGGCTCCGGTGAGTTTGAAGAGATTTCCTGGGAAGAAGCCTATTCCATTGCCACCGGCTGGCTGGAGCCGTTGAAGCAGGATCCCAAGAAACTTGCCTTCTTCACAGGCCGTGATCAGTCGCAGTCTTTGACCTCTTGGTGGGCGCAGCAGTTCGGCACGCCAAACTATGCGGCTCATGGTGGGTTTTGTTCCGTCAACATGGCAGCGGCGGGCATCTACACGCTCGGTGGTGCTTTTTGGGAATTTGGTTCGCCGGATTGGGAGCGTACCAAGCTGTTCTTGATGTTTGGCGTCGCGGAAGATCACGATTCCAACCCCATCAAAATGGGCATCGGCAAATTGAAAGGGAAGGGCGGTCGCTTTGTATCTGTCAATCCGGTGCGCACAGGCTATTCCGCGGTTGCGGATGATTGGCTGGGCATCAAGCCGGGCACTGATGGCCTGCTGATCTTGTCGCTGATCCACGAACTGTTTCGTACGCGGTCCATCGATCTTGACTATCTGATCCGCTATTCCAACGCGCCGTTCCTCGTCATCGATGCGCCCGGCACGGCCCAACACGGCCTAATCGCGCGGGACAAGGATGGTGTGGAGCTGGTTTGGGATACCGCCAAAAAGAAAGCTGTGCCCCATACGACAAAAGGCGTGACGCACAACCTGACCAGCGCGGTGACGGTCACGGTCGACGGCAAAAACCTGTCCGCCAAGCCGGTCTTCATGTTGATGGCGGAAGAATACAGCAAGGCTGACTATTCACCTGAAAACATCGCGCCGCGCACCGGCATTGATGCGGCGACCATCCGTGGCCTTGCGGCAGAAATCGCGCGGGTGGCGTTTGAAGAAGAAATCACCATCGAGCAGGAATGGGTGGACATGAAGGGCGAAAAGCACGACCGCTTTATCGGCCGGCCTGTTTCCATGCACGCGATGCGGGGTATTTCAGCCCACTCCAACGGTTTCCAAACCTGCCGCGCGCTGCATGTGCTCCAGGTCCTGATCGGATCGGTGGATTGCCCCGGCGGCTTCCGCAGCAAACCGCCTTATCCCAAACCGTTTACGGCGCACCCCAAGCCCCACGCGAAGAACGCCAACGGCACATCGGGGCCGCTGGCCGGGCCGCATCTCGGCTATCCCCACGGGCCAGAGGATTTGCAACTGGATGCCGAAGGCAATCCGCTGCGGATCGACAAGGCTTTCACGTGGGACGCGCCGCTGTCCGCCCATGGCATGATGCATATGGTGATTGCCAATGCCCATGCCGGGGATCCCTACAAGATCGATACGCTGTTCATGTACATGGCCAACATGGCGTGGAACTCGTCCATGAACACCCGTGGCACGATTGAAATGCTCACGGACACGGATGAAAACGGCGACTATTTGATCCCGCACATCATCTATAGCGACGCCTATCGCTCTGAAATGGTGGCCTATTCCGATCTGATACTGCCGGACACCACCTATCTGGAGCGTCACGATTGTATCTCGCTTTTGGACCGTCCGTGTTCGGAACCCGAAGCGGTGGTGGACGCGATGCGTTGGCCGGTGGTGGAACCCGACCGGGACGTGAAGGGCTTTCAATCCGTCGTGCTGGAACTAGGTGCGCGCCTTGGTTTGCCCGGCATGGTGAACGAGGATGGGTCTGCGAAATATCGTGATTATGCCGACTATCTTGTGAACCATCAGCGCAAGCCGGGCATCGGCCCGTTGTCCGGGTTCCGCGGCGAAGATGGCCAGCAATCCGGGCGGGGGGAGCCGAATCCCAACCAGCTGGAAAGCTACAAAGCGAAGGGCTCGTTCTCGCTCACGCATCTTCCTGAAGATGCGCTGTTTTATAAATTTGCCAACAAATCCTACCAGGATTTTGCCGTCAAAATGGGCTTCTTCGACGCGCCACAGCCGGTGACGTTCAACCTCTATCTGGAAGTGTTGCAGAAGTTCCGTTTGGCTGCAGAAGGCCATGGCGATGTCCAGCCGCCGGACCGTATTCGCGACCGCATCAAAATGACGTTCGATCCGCTGCCGGTTTGGTATGCACCCTTTGAAGGGGATGATCTGGGCGTGCGCACCGAAAGCGAGTTTCCCTACCACGCGCTGACCCAGCGTCCGATGGCGATGTACCATTCCTGGGGTTCGCAGAACGCCTGGTTGCGCCAGATTCACACCAAAAATCCGCTCTATGTTCCGGCCGCGATTTGCGATGCGAAGGGTCTGGAAGATGGGGATTGGGCGGAGGTGTCGTCTTGGCACGGGCGCATCAAGGTGCAGATCGCGCGCATGGATGCGGTGAACGCCGATACGATGTGGACATGGAACGCCATCGGCAAACGTCGCGGGGCCTGGGAACTCGACAAGGATGCGCCGGAAGCCACCAAGGGCTTTTTGCTCAACCACCTGATCAACGAACTGTTGCCGCCGCGCAAGGATGGCTACCGTTGGGCGAACTCTGATCCGGTGACCGGGCAGGCGGCTTGGTACGATCTGCGCGTCAATATAGAAAAAGTTGCCGATGGCGATGCGGTCACCGAACCGGTTTTGGGTGAGCAAAAGCGGGCCGGCGGGTCCGTGGATGAAGTTCGTTTTGGTTTGGAGTGGACGTCATGACCATGCTTCCCGCATCAACTGAGAAAAAGCTCGGTCTCGTTATCGATCTCGATACATGCGTGGGTTGCCACGCCTGCGTTATTAACTGCAAAGAATGGAACACCTCCGGCTACGGTACGGCCCTGTCCGACCAGGACCCCTATGGGGCCAATCCAACCGGTGCCTGGTTAAACCGCATCCACACATTTGAAGTCGTTGCCGATAACGCCAAGCCCTCCGGCCAAGGGGTGGGCGAGCTGATCGGCACGGCGGGCGATGCGCGGGTGGTCCATTTTCCAAAGTCCTGTCTGCATTGCGAAGACGCGCCCTGCGTC
>JBCBCT010000030.1:0-8099 GCA_038530365.1 Pseudomonadota bacterium
CACATTGCCGGGGGACATGGACCGGGTCATCGGCGCCATGGCGATGCGGTTTTTGAGCGTTAGGTTCCCGCCTTCAAACGGTCGAAACAAAATATCAGAAGCAGGCATGGGCAGGTCCGTCATCCGTGTGGGTAAGGGGTGTGCGTAGGGGGCGAAACCTAAGGGAAGGCGGCTGCATTTCCCAGTTTTTATTGGGTTGTTAGGCGCTCCCCAAGCCCGTCATTGCCTGGCGCGTCCAGGCAATCCAAGACCCGCGTTCAAAACCAGAGGCATGGATTGCCGGGACACGCCCGGCAATGACGACCATATGGGGACACGCCCGGCAATGACGAACGGGCGGGGCTGAACACATTGACCCCAGCACCAACCGCCCGAAAAATCCGCTACTGTAAAAACGGGTTTGTGGCGCGCTCCTTGCCGATGGAGCTGTCCGGTCCATGGCCGCAGATGAAGTTTGTGTTGTCCGGCCAAGCCATAAGTTTGGTTTTGATCGACTGGATCAGCGTGGCGTGGTCGCCGCCGGGCAGGTCCGTGCGACCGATGGAGCCGGCAAAGAGCACATCCCCCACATGGGCAAAATTATCCTCAGCGTTGTAAAACACCACATGACCGGGGGCGTGGCCCGGGCAGTGGAACACTTGAAATGTGTGGCCAGCGATGGCGAGCGTGTCGCCCTCCTCAAGCCAGCGATCCGGGGTGCAATTGCGCACCGCACCGGCCAGACCAAACATTTGTGCCTGTTTTTCCAAACCGGAGAGCAGCGGCGCGTCGTCCTGGTGGGGACCGATAATGTCCACCGCCAGCGCCTCTTTCAAATCCATGGCCCCCGCCGCATGGTCGATATGACCGTGGGTCAACCAAATCGCCTGCACCTTCATGCCCACCTGATCGATGGCAGCTTGGATTTTGTTGATCTCGCCGCCGGGGTCCACCACCACCCCCTCCAAGGTCGCTTCATCCCACAACAGGGTGCAGTTTTGCTGGAAATCCGTCACCGGAATAATGCCGATATTGAGCTTGGACATGGCGAACCTCTGGTGTTTTCAAACGGGTGCAAACGAAAAACGGGCAGCCCATGGAGCCGCCCGTTTGATGTTATCGCGTCAACAAAAGCCGCAGCTTACTGCTTGTTCATGGCACCCATAACAGCGCCGACAATACCGGTCAGCACGCCACCGCCGGCAGCACCACCAACGGCGTTGCCCACGAGGGCACCGATATCGAGCGAACCGGCAGCAGCGGTTGCATCCGCAGCCGCGCCAGCATCGCCACCCAGCAAGCCAGCCAACGGACCGGCCAGTGCCAGCGCCCCACCAAGACCACCGGCACCACCGGCCAGAAGTTTCGGCAGCATGCCCATGGCAGCGTTTTTAAGCATTGGGCCTACAGCGCCACCGCCCAAAATCCCGGTGATGATCGGCAGACCGTATTGAATAAGCAATTCCATAGAAAAGTCCCTCCAAGAAGCGTCCACCCCGTGCGGACGGCGCGATTAACCCTTTGGTAAGGTGCTGTGTCAAACCAAAGTCCAACCAAAGCCGACAAAAAACAGAGAAAATGCCCCGCTTCTCCCCAGATGGTTAACGTAACGGCAACTCAGCGGCCAAAGGACCGACCCCAAAGACCATCAATTAGGCCGGCGTCACGGCTGCCGTGTAGTCATCCATCATGGCCTGACTGATCGGTCCAGGCTGGAAAGTATAGGGCCCAATTTCAGAAACCGGGGTGACTTCGGCAGCGGAGCCGGTGATGAAACACTCTTCAAAGGACGCCATTTCGTCCGGCATGATGGCGCGTTCCACCACTTCAATCTGCCGTTTCTTGGCAAGCCCAATCACCGTTTGCCGCGTAATGCCGTCAAGGAAACAATCGGGGGTTGGGGTGTGCAGGGTGCCGTCTTTTGTAAAGAACACATTGGCACCGGTGCATTCCGCCACTTGCCCGCGATAGTCGAACATCAGCGCATCGGCATAGCCTTTCGCTTCGGCGGCATGTTTTGAAAGCGTGCAGATCATGTAGAGGCCAGCGGCTTTGGATTTGCAGGGGATGGTGGCCGGATCCGGCCGCTTCCATTCGGCAATGTCGAGGCGGATGCCCTTCATTTTTTCAGCCGGATCGAAATAAGACGGCCAATCCCAAACCGCGATGGCCAGATTAATGCGGTTGGCCTGGGCTGACACGCCCATCATCTCGCTGCCCCGCCAGGCGACCGGGCGAACATAGGCGTTTTTCAAACCCTGACGCGCCAAGGTCTGACGGCACGCTTCATCAATTTCAGCCACCGAATAGGGAATTTCAAAACCCAGATATTCAGCAGATTTGTGCAAGCGCTCAGAGTGCTTGGTCAGTTCGAAAATCTCACCCCCATAAGCCCGCTCACCCTCAAACACGGAGCTTGCATAGTGCAGACCGTGTGTCAGCACGTGCACCTGGGCATCCTGCCAGGCAACAAATTCTCCATTATACCAGATGTCGCCATCCAGCTGATCAAAGGGCACGCCGGCCATGGGTTTTACCTCCGTAGGGCGTTGCAACGTCCAAAAATCTTTCGCAGGGAAGCGTGCAACGCAAGTATTGAACCGACCGCCGCCGGATTCTATCAACGCGAGGTGTACTATGCTGTCGAGGCAATTTATGTCAAGCGACCTGACCTAAATTTTCCCACGGCCACCGCCGCCCGTGCGGGCGCAGTGTGCCGCCATGCAGGGCCAACACATTGATACATTGGTGCCGGCGATCGTCGGCAGGAAGGCAAACGCTATCCATGGCCTCCTCCGTGTCCACAACAGGCCTTAAAGCCGGCGGCGGTAAAGCCCTGGCAACTGGCCCGTCGGCGTCCACGTCGGCGCAGGTGTCAGTTGACAAAACCAAGGATGCATCCCCCGTTCGCGACGCGCCCGAGGGTGGAGACGGATTGGACTTTCGCCTCGTTGAGCTGATGTTTTTTGCCTACCGCGACTTCGTCGGCGATGCCGATCAGGTCTTGGAGAAATACGGCTTTGGCCGCGCCCACCATAGAGTTTTGCACTTTGTGAACCGCCACCCGGGTCTGTCGGTTGCAAACCTTCTTGATATTTTACGCATCACAAAACAAAGCCTCGGCCCGGTGCTGCGCCAATTGGTGGACGCTGATCTTTTGATCCAGCAGCCGGGACAGCAGGACCGGCGGCAACGGCTTTTGTTTCCAACCCAAAATGGCCGCAATCTTTCCATTGAACTCACCCGCATGCAGTCCCGCCGCCTGCGCGCCTCCCTTCAAGGCATTGACGGCCAGGATCGGCAGATGATCGAAGCCTTCCTGTTTGGCCTCATTGAGCCGGAGGAGCGCGCTTTGGTGGAAGGTCTGACGCTGAGCGATCAGGCGGTAACGAAAGGGTAAGGCCATGGAAACGACACCGCAAAGCGCGCGGAACGGCGCGTCGGCCAACGCAGCGTCCACGGCCACACAGGGCACATTGGATGATGCAGCCCACATCCTCGTTATCGACGATGACAGCCGCATTCGCGATCTTCTGTCCCGCTATCTGGCCGAACAGGGATTCCGCATCACCACCGCCGCCCATGCCGGCGAAGCCAGCCGCAAAATGGAGGGCTTAAGTTTCGATCTGCTGATCGTGGATGTGATGATGCCGGGGGAACGGGGCACAGATTTCACCCGTCGGATCCGGATGGAACTTGAAGTGCCGGTTCTCATGCTCACGGCATTGGGGGAGACGGAAGCCCGCATCAAAGGCTTGGAAGCGGGGGCGGATGACTACCTTCCCAAACCCTTTGACCCGCGGGAACTCCTGCTCCGCATCAACAGCATTTTGCGCCGCACCCAAGTGGAGGACACTCCGGCGGCCGAAAAGATCCTTTTTGGCCCCTACGCCTATTCCATTGCGTCCCGCGAATTGAAACGCGGCGCCGACGTGATTCGACTGACGGAGCGGGAGCGTGAGATCATGAACCTGTTTGCGCTCAACGCCGGTGAGGTTGTGCCCCGCCATGAACTGTGTGGTCCCGATGGCGCCGCCAACGAACGCACCGTGGACGTGCAAATCAACCGCCTGCGCCGGAAGATTGAGCGTGACCCCGCCGCCCCCACTTGGCTGCAAACCGTCCGCGGCATAGGCTATAGGCTGCACATTGAGTAATTAGCCCGCGCACGGATACGCCCCGCGCGGTGGCTTCATCACAGCAGCGGACGGTCAACGGCAGTGACGGATCAAACGATCACATCAGCAACCCATGACGCGTCGCCCCCCGTCAAAGATGCGCCAAGCGTCCGTCAAACCGCGCCAGGCCTCTTGGCCCGTCTGACAAGCATTTTGCCCCTGCCGAAGCGGCCAGCGCGAGCAAACCAGACAAAGCCAACCCCCCGCAAACAGCCAAGACTTCCCAGACGCAACGCATGGTGGCGGCTCAACCGCGTGTTTGCCGCGCTTATGCCCACCGGCCTGTTCGGGCGCTCGCTCATCATCATTGTTGCGCCCATGCTGCTGTTACAAACCGTAGTGGCCACCGTGTTCATGGAGCGTCACTGGCAATCGGTAACAGACCGGCTGTCGGCAGCCGTCGTTCGCGATATTTCCGGTATCGTGGACGTAATTGAAACCTACCCCCAAGACGTCGAATTTGAAGCGATCAGCCGCATTGCAGAGGAGCGGTTTGACCTGCGCATCCGCTTTTTGGAGGAAACAGACCTGCCCCCACCGGCCCCAAAGCCCTTCTTCTCCATTCTCGACAGCGCCCTTTCCGAGCAATTGATCGATAAAGTGGGCAAACCGTTTTGGATCGACACGGTGGGCAATTCCGATCTCTTGGAAATCCGCATCAAATTATCTGAAAAGATCATGCGCGTGTACGTTCAGCGCAGCCGGGCTTATGCCTCCAACACCCATATTTTCATGGTCTGGATGGTGGCTACGGCCTCCGTGTTGATCGCAATTGCTATCCTGTTTCTACGCAACCAAATCCGCCCTATCCAACGGTTGGCTGAGGCCGCCGAGCGTTTTGGTAAGGGCCAAACCCCGGACGAACCCTTGCAGCCGCGCGGCGCGGCTGAGGTGCGCCGGGCGACCGTGTCATTCCTGGAGATGCGCAATCGCATCGAACGCGCGCTGGACCAACGCACGGCAATGCTGGCCGGCGTGAGCCACGATTTGCGCACGGTTCTCACGCGCTTTCGCCTGCAACTGGCGGTCAAGCCCACAGAGGATGACTTGAAAGCGCTCACCCGCGATGTCGATGACATGCAGGACATGTTGCAGGGTTATCTGGATTTTGCCCGCGGTGACACCGGCGAAGAGGCAAGTGATGTGCCGGTTGGCGACACGATTGCACGACTGGTGGACCGGTTTTCCGATGCGGGCAAAGTGATTACCCACAGTCACACCGGCGATGTGGACGCCCGGGTGCGGCCGGTGGCGTTCGGACGTCTGGTTTCCAATCTCGTCTCCAACAGCATTCGCTATGCCGATCGTGTCGAAATACGCTCCCGACGGCGGCGTAAGACGCTGTTAATCGAGGTCCATGACGACGGACCCGGTATCCCTAGCGAACAGTGGCAGGAGGTGTTCAAACCGTTTGTGCGCCTCGACGATGCCCGCAATCTGGACAAAAGCGGAATTGGACTGGGGCTTGCTATCGCCCTCGATATCGCGCGCACCCATGGTGGAAACATCGTTTTGGGCGACAGTGATTTGGGCGGTTTGAAAGTGACGGTGACGCTCCCGCAATAGCACCTTGAGCGGCTGCCTCACCTGCGATCAGTCGCCATTCTCTTCCAAAGCCGATAGACGTTTTAACCAGCGTTCGATCCGGGCAAGGTTCGCCCCAAAATCCCGAACACCAATCTGCGCCTGCGCATAAAGTGCGATGGTGGACCGGCCATCATCAAGGGGAATGATCTTCACCCGCGTCGTATCAGGGTAACGCATCGTGGGCGAGTAGGTGACAAAACGAAAAGCGTGGGGATCATCGCCATCATCCACCCGCGTCAAGCTGCGTTCCCCATCGAGGGACGACACAAACGCTTTGGCCAATGCATCGGCATCAACGGCATAGACCGGGGCTTCGCGGTCAAGGTCGCCATCGTTCACCAGACCGCGGGGCGCAACCAGCCCCTGGTTCGGCCGCGGGCCTTTCTTTAAGCCTTCCCAAACGACGGGGCCGAGGTCCGCAGGACCGGCTATGCGCCACAGTGTTTCAAATCCAATCACGTAGAACGCTCCAAACAGCAAAACCAAACAAGCGCCGACGGTGAGCGCCACGGACCGCAGAATTTTCATCCGGCGCTGGTGCTTCAGAAGTTAAAGAGCGTCAAGAGGTATGGTGCGCAACATGCAGCACCGCGCCTGGATCACAAAAAGAATGTAGGACCAACAACGAAGGCCAGATATGTAACGAGAGCCAGGGCCAGGGTGGTCACGACGGCGAGGATGCCGATCTGCGACCGTCCTTCAATGACCATTTTGCGGGTGTGTTTTCTTGCCTGAGCGTGTTTATTGAGCGTCATACGATTCCAGCCCGCGCCCATTCCCCTAAGGGCGCTCCTACGGTGCGTTATGGTTCTGGCGACGCAAAGAACAAAAAGCCAGTGTACGAATTAGCTCCCAAGTGTGGCTACAAGTTATGGCAACTGTGGCGATGTCAAGGAAATTGGTAAACAAGACCTTAATAATCGTTCTAAATTGGGTCACAACGCGTCACTGGCCGTTAAAAATCGCAAAAAGCGACTTTTGTTCTAGTGTTTCAGCGAATCACTTCCCTGTTGTTCTAAAGGTATCAACCCCGTGACAATCCAACTCTCAGCCGACTATCTCATCATCGGAACCGGCGCCGTTGGCATGGCTTTTGCTGATACTTTGCTTAGCGAAAATGAGACCGCGACCCTCATTATGGTGGACCGTCACGCCAAGCCGGGCGGGCATTGGACCATCGCCTACCCTTTCGTGAAACTGCACCAACCGTCGGCGTTTTACGGTGTCGCGTCGCGGGAATTGTCCCGCCCCGGCTTGGTCACCGAAGGCCTGAACAAGGGCATGCACCACCTCGCGACGGGCGCTGAAATCAACGCCTATTTTCAATCCGTGATGGAAGATCGCTTTCTGCCATCAGGCCGCGTGCAGTATTTTCCAAGCTGCAACTTTACCGGCGATTTTGACCAACGCTTGACCTTCACATCGCTGGACGATGGAACAGACTATACGGTCGACGCAAACCGCGTGGTGGACGCAACCTACCTGCAAAACACTGTGCCAGCCAACCATACCCCCAGCTTCGACATCGCCGATGGCGTCGCGTTTGTGCCAGTCAATGGGCTGGCCGATCGCACCGAACCGCCGCAAGATGTGGTCGTTATCGGCGGCGGCAAAACCGGCATGGATGCGATCATCTATCTGCTGGAAAACGGCACCACCCCCGAAGCGATCCGCTGGATCATGCCCCGCGACGGCTGGCTCATAGACCGCGCCAACACCCAACCGGGCCAGGACTTTTTTGGCAACACCATCGGTGCGCAGGCAGCCCAGATGGAAGCCATCGCCGCCGCATCCTCAGTCGACAATCTGTTCGAACGCCTGGAAAGCGCGGGGGTGCTGTTGCGGCTGGATCAGTCCATCAAACCAAAAATGTTCCACGGGGCCACGATTTCGCGCGCCGAGGCGGAAGAATTGCGCCGTGTCAAAAACGTCATTCGCATGGGGCGGGTTCAAAGCATTCAGGCCGACCGGATCATCCTTGATGAAGGCGAACTGCCCACGGACGCCAACACGCTGCATGTCGATTGCTCAGCAAGCGCCATCATGAACCTCGCCACCAAGCCGATTTTCCAGGGTAAACGGATCACACCTCAGACCGTACGTTCCTATCAGCCCGTCTTCTCCGCCTCCATGGTGGCCCACATTGAGGCAACACGGGACACCGAAGCCGAGAAGAACCAGTTGTGTGGCGTCGTGCCCCTACCCAATCACGACACCGATTGGCTGCGCATCATGATCCCTTTCATGATGAACCAATATCAGTGGTCGCGGGATCCGCAGATCAGAGCCTTTGTGGAAAGCAACCGTCTCGATGGTTTTGCGCAAATGGTGCGCTCGGTGGACGAAAATGACACG
>JBCBCT010000030.1:8196-28452 GCA_038530365.1 Pseudomonadota bacterium
AGCCCGCCATCAAATGTCGGAAAGTCGTGGCCGTTTACTGAACGGCTTTGTCGATTTCCGTTTTCAGCATCGCATATTCTCGGCAGCCGGTGCCGCAGCGGGTGGCGATCTCATTCAGCTGCTCACGCGCCTTGTCGATCTGACCAAGCTGGATGAACGCTTCACCCATATATTCACGCACCAATGTGTAATTTGGGTCGATGGCAAGGGCCGCCTTGTAATATCCCAACGCCTCGTCGACGCGGCCAAGTTTGCGGGTCACGAAACCGCGGTAGTTCAACATACGCGGTGTGTTCTGGTTTTCCGCCAGATTGATCATCGCCAACGCTTCGTCGTAACGGCGCTCATAGGCCAGCTCGCGGGCGGTGTTGAACAGATCCTCATCATCCAAGCTGGACGACTTCTTCGCCTTCACGCATTTGCGCACTTTACGATCCCACGCAAAGCCGCGTTTGCATTTTGGGGTCGTGATCACCGGCTCACTTTCGGCAGCCATGGCTACACCGCTGGTGCCGAGGGTTCCGGACAGGCCAAGGCTCAAACCCATAGCCAGTGCGAGGGCGGGGGCCATGAGGCCTGGAACGGTCAGTCGCAAAGCGCTTTTCATAGTCTATCATCTCCTGATGGTAGGACGGGGCCTCTCCCCACCCTGTTTGATCCACTGGATCGGCTCAAACGCACCGAACCCTACTCTCGTTATAACGGCTAACACCACCGCCCGGTTTCAAGTGTGACAAACAACACGGCCACGGGGCAACGGTCCACACGGTCACGGTCGATCACAACCCTGCTGGCATCGACCAGCGAAGTTCTAGTGAAACTGTAGCGCACCTTTGGCCCATTTTAAGGCCGCATGGCGGCGAAAGTCCGCTGTAAACCCCTGCTTGCCTCTGCTACCCCACCCCAGCAATCGTTCTGTTGGAAGCCCTGCCATGTCACGCACCAGCGCCAATCTCCTTTTGTTGCTGGCCGGGCTCGCCTGGGGCGGCGGCTTCATTGCCCAATCCACGGCGATGGCCTCCATCGGCCCTTTCCTGTTTCTCGGTCTTAGGTTTTGCCTGGCAGCGCTGGCGCTGGTGCCCTTTGTGATGTGGGAAGCCCGGACCGCCGGAGGCTTTACGCTCTCCCGTCGGGATAAGGGGGCGCTCGCCTTTGCAGGTCTGGTCTTCTTCATCGCCATGGCGCTCCAACAGCTGGGGATCCTCGGCACCACCGTGACCAATGCGGGCATGTTGACCGGCATTTACGTGATGCTTGTGCCCATCATTGCCCGCGTGTTTCTTGGAGACGCGCAGCCCCGCATCGTTTGGCCAGCGGCAGCGCTTGCGTTTTTGGGCATTTGGTTGATCGGCGGCGGCGGTTTGGATCAATTGACCTGGGGCGACTGGATCATGGTCATCGCCGCGGTCTTTGCAGCCATCCACGTGTTGGCCGTGGGCCACGCCGCCCAATCCAGCCGTCGCCCGATGGCACTGGCCGCCGTGCAATTTCTTATCTGTGGCCTGCTAGGTCTCTTGGGCTTTGCACTGTGCGTGGCCGGGAACATCCCATTTGAACCGGTGCCAACGGCGGCAAAGGTCTGGAACGCTGCCCCTGAAATACTCTATGCCGCCCTCATTGCCGGGGCGCTCGCCTTCACGATCATGGCTTTTTGTCAGCAATACACAAAACCCGCCGACGCTGGGATATTGCTGTCATCAGAGGCCCTATTTGCAGCCCTCGGCGGCGCGATTCTCCTCAACGAGCGCTTGTCCACTGTGGGCTATCTGGGTTGTGCACTTTTGATGGCCGCCATCGCCATCGTTTCGCTGGCGCCGATGGTCAAGCAGGCCGCCACGGACAAAACCTTGCAAAAAACTTGAGCCTCCCCCCTTGATTGCGCGGCGTTTTGTCACGCATAACGGAACCGTTCGGGCCCGCGCCCGGAGACTGGAAAACGAGCTGCCGGCGAGAACGTTTGCGAGGAGGTTTGGCCGGCCCGCCTGTCGAGAGGACTTTTGATCGTCTGAACGCGAAACGCGCAGACGGGTCAAATGCGTGATGCCCCCCTTCCCGATAAGGTTCTATTTTCAAAGCGCATCACTTCCTTTCCCCGAAGCCAGTACCGAACCCAAGCCGCACACACCCATTTGGCATCCGGGAGGTATTCGCACGTGAGCATGCAAGGCACTGTAAAATTTTTTAACGCTGAAAAAGGCTACGGCTTCATAACGCCTGATGACGGCGCAACAGACATTTTTGTTCATATTTCAGCCGTTGAGCGATCCGGAATGGAGACGCTTCAAGAAGGTCAAAAAATCGAATTTGACGTTGAGCCCGACAAAAAGGGCAAAGGGCCAAAGGCCATCGATTTGAAAATCCTGTCCTAGCGGTTGCACCGTCTTAGTCTTTGCAGAAGTGTCTGGGCGTTGAATGTGTCGGCTTTGATCGGACAACCAACACTGTCCCACGGAATGGGCAGCTAGTCGGAGCGGAACGCCGCCAGCGCGGCGCGCGCGACGTCCTGCCCCCATTCCTGCACAAAGTGTCCCGCCTCCGGCAAAACCAACGGCTCGGGGCAACCTTTGATGATCAATCGTATGGCTTCCATAGTCCCGGTGCCCAACACCGGGTCCTGCGCACCGATGGCCATGAAGCTCTCACCGGCCCAGGCGTCGCGCCAAAACGCGATCGCCCGTTTGCTGGTCTCGATCCCCTCCATCCCTGGTTCCACCATCACCATTTCAGGAAAGCGGCGCACCCCCGCCTTGTAGCGGATATCGGGATAAGGCGCGTTATAGGCTGCGATTTCATCGGCGGTGAGATGCGGCGTTCCACGTGCAATCAGCTTTCCCACATCCATGTCCGGTTGGCTGGCGGCATAGGCCTTCCAGGCAAGAAACCCGTCCCCGGGCGTCTTTCCCACAGCAAGCGCCGTGTTCATGATGAGAAGCCGTGCAAACCGGTCTGGCATGTCCTGGGGAAGCGTGAGACCCAACAGCCCGCCCCAGTCCTGCACAACCAGCGTGATGGATGAAAGATCGAGCCGCTCGATGAAGCGCAGCATCATCTCGCGGTGGAAATGAAACCCGTAATCAGCGTCCTTCACGGGCTTGTCGGATCGGCCAAAGCCCAGCCAATCCGGCGCGATCACCCGGCATCCAGCAGCCACAAAAACCGGAATCATACGGCGGTAGAGATACGCCCAAGTCGGCTCTCCATGGAGGCAAAGGATGGTGTGTTTCGCATCCCGTGGACCCTCGTCCACATAATGAACCCGCAATCCTTCATAACCCGCCAAATCATCAACGTAGTGCGGCGCGTAAGGCCAATCGGGCAGCGCTGAAAACCGCGCATCGGGCGTGCGCAATGCTTTAATGGGACCGAAGGGCGCGTCAAAGTGCGAAGAGTTGGATGACATAGAGCGCGACGCCTCAGTTTGTTGTGGTCAACCAGCTTGCAAAAGCCAAAGCCCTACATCAACCGCTCACCATTCGGCACTGGCTTATCAGTGTGTGCAAGAACGATGGCACCGGCAGCATCGGCAAAGCCGAGCGTCAGCACTTCCGACATAAAGGGTCCAATCTGTCGGGGCGGAAAATTGACAACCGCCATGACCTGCCGCCCCACCAGCACTTCAGGGGTGTAGTGCACGGTGATCTGTGCCGAGGATTTTTTCTCCCCGATGTCCGCGCCAAAATCGATCACGAGCTTGATGGCCGGTTTGCGCGCCTCGGGAAACGGTTCCGCTTTCACCACTGTGCCGACACGAATGTCTACGGCCAAAAAATCATCAAACGTGATCGTCTCGCTCATCGGTTTCGCCGCCTATTCGCCTGCCTAGTCTTGTGCCAATTCTTCGGACCGTTTCGCCGCCGCCGCCACCGCCTTTTTCATCAAGGGTCCAAGGCCATCATCGGCCATCAGCACCTCAAGGGCAGCCTGTGTCGTTCCGTTGGGCGATGTGACGTTCCTGCGCAACGTTGCAGCATCGTCGTTAGACTGTTTGAGCAAATTGCCCGCCCCCGCAACGGTCGCCACGGCCAGTTGACGCGAAAGCGCAGGGGGAAGGCCCGCCGCCTCCCCCGCTGACGCCATCGCCTCCGCGAGATAAAAAACGTAAGCCGGTCCGCTGCCGCTGACGGCGGTGACCGCATTGATGAGCGCCTCATCGTCCACCCAAGCCACCTCGCCCACCGCCTCCATAAGCGCGGTGACCGCCTCGCGCGCGTCTGCACTGACGGCTGCGTTGGCCACACAGACGGACATGCCTTGGCCGATCATAGAGGGTGTGTTGGGCATCACCCGTATCACTTTGGGCACCACCGTGGGCGTTCCGGTGTTAAAGGCCTGCGAAAGTTGCGCGATCTGAGTTCCAGCGGCCACGGAGACAAGAACGGTTTTATCGCCAATCAGCGGCCCCAATGTGGGCAAGACGGCGGCCATCAATTGTGGTTTCACCGCAACGATTACCACATCAACGGGCGCAGCCGCCGTGCAATCGACGGCATGGGCAACGCCGGCCTGCGCCAAAAGTTCAGCCATCGATGGGGAGGGAGAGGGATCAACGACACTCAAATGCGTGGGGTCGTAACCGGACTCAAGCCATCCCCGCAGCATCGCGCCGCCCATATTGCCCGCCCCGACCAGGCACACCGTCATGCGGTTTTCACCCACGCTGACCACGCCGCCCTACGCTTCCCCGACCGTGTCAAACAAGACGCTGTCCAACGCCACTGCAGCGCTCTTATCGGTCCACACCACAAACTGAACGGCCTGGTAATAGCGCTCACAACTCGTCATGGCCGCTTCCAACAGGCATTCGATTTGCGCCTCGTTGGGCTCTGCACCGCCGGACAGGGGAATCGCGTGGCGAAACATCACGGAACCATCCTGCGCCCAAAGATCGAAATGACCGTAGAGCATCTGCTCATTGACCAACGACAGAAGGCGCATTGTTTCCACCAGCCGCCCGGACGGCACCTTCATGTCGAAGGCACAACTGATGTGAAGGGCTTCGAAAGCCTCCATCCAGGAAAACGCGACGGTGTAATCGGTCCAGATGCCTTTGACGAGGATGGAGATTTCATCCTCGCCGGGCCTCTCAAACGCCCATTCGTTGACGTCGGCAAAATACTCAATCGCATCGACGGGGTGGTTCCCCCGTTCAAAAGCACCATCATTGAGTTCCATAGTCACCCTCTCATTGCCGCGGCTGCGCTGCTCAGTTACCAAGGTCACAGCCCTGCCAATTCGCCTTCCACACGCTGCAGACCCGCAATGCGCACACCCGCCGAACAGCGCACGCATTCGGCACGCGCACAGCAGTCGCGGAACAACCCTTGCTGAACCAGGCGGGAAGCACGCGGAACCAGCCAACCCGGCAAACGCGAATCATTCAATGAATTCAGAATATAACGCCCACCCGCGAGGCATAGCCCCGTAGGCCAAAGCATCCACCGCGAAGGTCTGGGGACAGGTTATTTCGAGGCTTGCCGCATGGGGCCAAGTGATTCTTTTGACTCAGGAATCGCAACGCTATCCACAGCCACTCACAGCCCAAATTTTTTTTACCGCGCGTTAACCATACGCGCGCCGATAAAGGGATCGCGGCTCGTTAAACCGCTGGAAATGTGCAGGAAGCGTATGCGGAGCGCCAAACCGCACCATAGAACACCAGCGGGGCGCACGCACTGCTGTGGCAAAGGCTAGTCTTTTTTGGGGGCGGCTTTTTTTGCAGCTGGCTTCGCTTTTGAGGCGGGCTTGGCGGTCATGGCAGCGACGGTCGCTTTTAGTTCGTCAAGCTCAGCCCGCAGCGTCTCGTTTTCCAGCCGCGCTTTGGCCGCCATTTCTTTCACAGCTTCAAACTCGTCGCGTTGGACCAGCTCCATTTGACCGATGATGCGCTCGCCCTGGGATTTGATGACAGTCTCAACTTCCCGCCGCGCGCCCTGGGCCATGCCGGCGGCATCGGTCACCAGTTTGGCCAGTTCATCCAACAGACGACCCGGCCCCTGAAAACCGCCACCAGGGCCGCCTTGTCCACCACCCGAAAAGCCACCAAAGCCACCCATATTCGGTCCACCGGACTGGTTCATCATCTCGCTCCACTCTTCGTCGGCACATCCATGACCTAAGACGCCCAACCATAAATTACAACGAACACAACGCCCAAGCTGACGCCCATACTGCCGCATGGGGGAGCGCCCGCGCCGCGCCCCTTGCCGGGGTGAGCGAATACCGGCAACAAGGTTGCAAACACCCTACTGACCAAACGCCCGCTCCGTGCCCTATCCGTTTGCCACCGCTTTAACATTCCCCGCCATCGATCCTGTGATCATTCAGATCGGCCCCCTGGCCGTGCATTGGTATGGGCTGTCCTATGTGGTCGGTATTCTGATCGGCTGGTGGTTTGCGCGCCATTTGGTATCCACACCGCGCTATTGGTCGAAGACCGAGCCCGAAACCGAAACTGGTCCTCGCCCACCCATCACCCGGTTGGAGATTGACGACTTTCTGACCTGGGCTGTGGTGGGCATCATTGCCGGCGGGCGACTGGGCTACGTGCTGTTTTACAATTTGCCCTACTATGCGGCGAATCCTCTGCAAGCCTTTGCGGTGTGGGACGGGGGCATGAGTTTCCACGGCGGCGCATTGGGCTCTATGCTTGCCATGGGGCTGTTTGCCCGTGCACGGGGCTTTTCGGCGTTTTCCCTTCTGGATGTCATCGCAGTCGCATCCTGCTTCGGGCTGTTTTTTGGCCGCATCGCCAATTTCATCAACGCGGAACTCTGGGGCCGCACCACCGATATGCCATGGGCGTTTGTGTTTCCCGGAGCAGGGCCCCTACCGCGCCACCCAAGCCAGCTTTATGAAGCGTTGCTGGAAGGACTGCTGCTGTTTGTGATCCTGTTCGCGCTCATCACCCTGGCCCGAAAACTCGCAACCCCCGGCTTCGTCAGCGGCGCTTGGGTGTTCGGCTATGGCTCAGCCCGCATCTTCGTAGAGTTCTTTAGAGAACCGGACGCCCATATCGGTTACTTGCTCGATGGCTGGCTGACCATGGGCATGGTCCTGTCGGTCCCCATGTTGCTGATCGGCGCGTGGGCCATGGCCACAGCAGCCGGGCGGAAGCCCTGGCGAAAAGCAGATCCTGAGGCCGCGCCATGAGCGAGCCAACACCCCCGAATGAAAGCAGCGCCACGGACGAAAACGCAAGCGTTGACGCCGCTCTCTTTTCCATCATCAAAGAACGCATCTTGATGGACGGCCCCCTGTCGGTGGCCGATTACATGGCGCTGTGCCTTACCCACCCGGACCACGGCTATTACACCACCGGCACCCCGCTGGGGGGTCGTGCGTCAAACCAGCGTGAGGGCGGCGATTTCATCACTGCGCCCGAAATCAGCCAACTCTTCGGTGAAATGATCGCCGTGTGGTCCATGGAGGTATGGCAGGCGCTGGGCTGCCCTAAACCCTTTACACTTGCTGAAATCGGTCCCGGGCGCGGCACCTTGATGCGAGATTTTCTGCGCGTCGCCCGCGCCCTGCCCGGATTTTTGGACGCAGCGGACATTCATCTCATCGAAATTTCCCCCACCCTGGGCGAACAACAAAGCCTGACGCTTGGGGAGCATCTCGCCCGCATGAAGTGGGTGCGCAGCATTGATGATCTGCCCGATCAACCCACGATCCTCATTGGAAACGAACTGTTGGACGCGCTGCCCTTTCGCCAATGGATCAAACATTCGGGCCGCTGGCACGAGCGCGGCATCGGTCTTTTGGCTGACGGGAGCGGACTGCAATTCGTCCTGCGCCCCAATACCCTGCCACCGCCCCATGGCGACGTGCTGGACGCAAGCGCCGATGGCACAATTTTCGAGACCGCGCCCGCCCGCGAAGGGTTCGTGCGCCGCTTGGCCGACCATATCTCCAAGGTTCAGGGCGCGGCCCTGTTAATCGACTACGGCCACCGCCGGTCCAAGCCCGGGGACACGTTCCAGGCTCTCCAAGACCATGCCCATGTCGACGTGCTGGCCGCACCGGGCTGTGCGGACCTCACAAGCCACGTCGACTTCCAGC
Organism: Pseudomonadota bacterium; assembly: GCA_038530365.1. Taxonomy (GTDB): domain Bacteria; phylum Pseudomonadota; class Alphaproteobacteria; order Rhizobiales; family Rhizobiaceae; genus Pseudahrensia. The sequence goes on from JBCBCT010000030.1 coordinate 16,258, forward strand.
CCCTTGAACAGATCGTGCGGGAAGCCGGCTGCATCGGTCCGCCGGTGACCACCCAAGGCGAATTTCTAGCAGCGCTTGGCATCGCCGAACGCTGCGGCAGCCTTGGGCAGGGCCAGCGGCAGGCCGTCCAGGCCATGTTGCAAGATGTCGCCGAACGGCTGGTCCTCCCCGCCGGCAACGGGCCAGGACACCACCCCGTGGGCATGGGCAGCCTCTTTAAGGTCTTCGCCTTTGGCGCGCCGGCAAGTCTGGGTGAGCGATGGCCGGGATTTGGATAAATCCTCCGACGTCGATAACCCTCATTGCATCGATAGACATTTGGCTGTTTGCAAACACACCTTGATCAAGCCCCGGCGCGGGCCCTAAGCCTCAGCCGCCACTCAAGCATAAGACCCGCCATGCCCTTTCTCCGCAATCTCTCCCTGTTCCGCCGCCGACCAGACCACGCGATGATCTCGTTTCCGAAATCGGGACGCACATGGTTGCGGGTGATGCTCGACAAATTGGAGATCGCACTGGATTACTCCCACGCCGGTTCCGGCCACGTGTCGGCCCTGCATCTGTCGAGACTGAACAACAAAGAGCGGCGCAAATACCGAAAGATCGTTTTTCTGCACCGCGATCCGAGGGACACCGCCGTATCGGGCTATCACCAAACCAACAGCCGTCTGAAAGGCTATGACGCAAGCATTTCAGACTTCATCCGAGACCCCCACCACGGGGTCGAAAAAATTGACCATTTCAACCGGCTGTGGATCGAAACGGCCGCAAACGATCCCGATATTCTTGTTGTCTCCTATGAACAGCTCAAAGCCGACACCGACGCCTGTCTGGCACAAATTTGCACGTTTCTGGAACAGGACAGAGCACCCGACGTCATCGCAAAAGCCGTAGCGGAAGGCGCGTTTGAAAAGATGCAGGCGCGAGAAAAAAGCGGCTTCTACAAAAAGCAATATGGCAAAGTCCTCACCCAGATTTCCTCCGACGATCCCAATTCAGCCAAAGTGCGAAAGGGGAAAGTGGGCGGCTATAAAGATGAGTTGAGTGCCCAGGACATCGCCTATTGTGATCGGGTCCTCGGTAAAATTTAGCGCTTGCCTTTCTCCAAATCACCCATACCCTCATGGTCGATCTCAACTTCGAGGCGGTCTTTGCCCCATGCCAACGTCCACCGCGAACAAGCAGACCGGTGACATCGCCACAGCTGGGCCCCAGCCGAGGCTGACACCCGTCACATCTGCCGCGTTGGAAAACTGCGCCGGCATCCACAACGCCTTTTTCACCCGGGCCGGCGGCGTATCACAGGGCCTTTATGCCGGTTTGAACGCAGGCTTAGGGTCAAACGATGCCCGCGCCGATGTCGTGGAAAATCGCCGCCGCATGGCAGCGCACCTGGGTGCTTCCTTTGGTGATATTACATCTCCCTATCAGGTCCATTCAGCCGACGTTGTGACGGTGTCGGAGCCCATTTCAAACGAAACGCCGAGCGCGCGACCCAAAGCCGATGGGCTGGTGACGGCAACAGACAATCTCCCCATCGGGATCGTCACCGCCGATTGCGGACCGGTCCTGTTTGCCGATCCGGAAGCCCGCGTCATCGGCGCTGCCCATGCCGGCTGGAAAGGTGCGCTCACAGGGGTTTTGCAAAACACGATTGCGGCCATGGAAGCCCTGGGCGCGGTACGATCCAACATCACAGCCGTCCTCGGCCCCATGATTTGTCAGGCAAATTACGAGGTCGGGCCGGATTTCCCGACAGCGTTCTTGGACCAATCTGCGAAGAACGCGCGCTATTTTGTACCGTCTAACCGGGCGGACCATCACCGGTTCGATTTACCCGCCTACATCATCGATCAATTGCTGGTCGCCGGTGTGAAAGCTGAGAGCGTCACAGCAAACGGCGTCCATCTGTGCACCTATCAGCACCCGGATCAGTTCTTTTCCTATCGCCGCACCACCCACCGCAAGGAGCCGGATTACGGGCGGCAAATGTCGGCCATTATGCTGCGCCAAGACACCGCTTAACCGCGAAGAACCAGGACATTTTTTCATGCTTCATTTCACAACCGAGGAATTTGCAAACCGCGGAACCCAGCTCACAGAAGCCATGGCCGAACGGCAGCTCGACGCCATGCTGCTGTTTTCCCAAGAAAGCATGTTTTGGCTCACCGGCTACGACACGTTCGGGTTCTGCTTTTTCCAATGCCTTGTGGTGAAACGATCCGGCGAAATGGCGCTCCTCACACGTTCCGCAGATCTGCGGCAGGCCAAACACACCTCAATCCTCGACAACATCATAGTTTGGAAAGACGGCGGCGCGGCCAACCCCGTGGGCGATCTGCGCAATCTGCTCACCGACATGGACCTTTTGGGCGCCCGCATCGGCGTGGAGTATGACACCTCCGGTCTAAACGCCCACTATGGCCGCATGGTGGATGAGATGCTCACCACCTTTGCCCAGCCCACCGACCAGTCCGGCGTCATTCCCGGTCTGCGAGCGGTGAAAAGCGATGCGGAACTCAAGCACGTTAAAAAGGCGGCAAAACTCTCCGATGATGCGCTGGATGCCGCACTGTCCGCCACAAAAGCAGGAGCCGACGAGGGCAAGATCCTGGCCGCCATGCAAGGCGCGATTTTTGAGGGCGGCGGCGATTATCCCGGCAATGAGTTTATCCTGGGGTCCGGCGAGGATGCCCTGCTGTGCCGTTACAAATCGGGCCGCCGAAAGCTGTCTAAAACCGATCAACTGACGCTGGAATGGTCGGGGGCCTTCGCCCACTACCACGCACCGATGATGGCAACGGTTGTCGTCGGCAAGGAGCGGCCCGAACACGCCGCCTATTTCGAAGCCGCCCATGACGCACTGAGCGATGTGGAAGCTGCCATGGTGGCCGGCAACACCTTTGGCGACGTTTTCGACGCCCACGCCCGCGCCATGGACCAGCACGGCCTGTCACGCCATCGCCTCAACGCCTGTGGCTACAGCGTCGGCGCCGTGTTCGCCCCATGCTGGATGGACAAACCGATGTTTTATGCGGGCAATGAAAGCCTGATCGTGCCCAACATGACGCTGTTTGCCCATATGATCATCATGGACAGCGACAGCGGCACGGCCATGACTTTGGGTCAGACCTACATTACCGGCGAAAAACGGGCCAAAGGTCTGTCGCGCCATGAGATGGTGATGTTGCGGGTCTAAAGGCCGCCCAGCTTGGCCTACCTTGGCCCATTTTCGTTGGCCTTGGCCCACCAGCGTTCGGGCGTTCTTTAAGGCGGCTGCGGAAAACGCAGTGCGATCCGGTCAGGTGTTGAACTTAAACAACATCACGTCGCCATCCTGGACGACATACTCCTTCCCTTCATCCCGCGCTTTACCGGCTTCTTTGGCCGCCACTTCCCCGCCCAAATCAACATAATCGCTGAACGCGATGGTCTGCGCGCGGATGAATCCGCGTTCAAAATCAGTATGAATGACCCCGGCAGCCCCGGGGGCCTTGGTGCCACGGTGGATGGTCCAGGCCCGTGTTTCCTTCGGTCCGGCAGTGAAGTAGGTGATCAGGCTCAACAGCTCGTAGCCGGCACGGATCAGACGGTCGAGCCCAGACTCTTCCAGCCCGTTCATTTCTAAAAATTCGGCCTGCTCGTCGTCGGGAAGCTGTGCGATTTCCTCTTCAATGGCCGCCGAAATGACAACCGTGCCGGCCCCTTGCTCCGCCGCCATCGTAGCCACCTTTTGCGCCATCGCATTGCCGGTGGACGCGTCCTCTTCGGCTACATTGCACACGTACAAAACCGGCTTTGAGGTGAGCAGTTGCAGGCCGTTGAGAATGCGCAGATCTTCCGCCGCAATCCCGTCCAAGAGGTGCCGCACGGGCTTGCCGTTTTGCAGAAGGTCCAGCGACGCCTCCATCATCGGCAGCAGCAACTGGGCCTCTTTATCTTTCCCCGTCGACCGCTTGCGGGTTTGCTCCACCCGACGTTCCAGGCTTTCCAGATCGGCGAGCATGAGTTCCGTTTCGATGGTTTCGGCATCGGCAATGGGATCAATCGTGCCTTCCACGTGGGTGATGTCATCATCTTCAAAGCACCGCAGCACATGGATGATCGCATCCACCTCGCGAATGTTGGCAAGAAACTGGTTGCCAAGCCCTTCGCCCTTCGATGCGCCGCGAACGAGGCCCGCAATATCAACAAAGGAAATGCGCGTGGGGATCACCTCTTTGGACTGCGCGATGCCAGCAATTTTTGCCAAACGATCATCGGGCACCGCAACCTCGCCGGTATTTGGCTCGATCGTGCAAAAGGGGTAATTGGCCGCCTGGGCGGAGGCCGTGCGTGTGAGCGCGTTAAAGAGCGTGGATTTGCCGACATTCGGCAATCCAACGATACCGCATTTGAAGCCCATGGAAGAAGCGACCTTCTAAACGTCGAAAAAGAATGGTGGCCGGTTGCGAAGGGGTTGCCATCACCAACCCCACGCCCAGCACCGTCGTATTGCCAGCCATGCCCTCAGAAAGAAAGAGAGAACACCGCTGCTCCAAGGCGCAAGCGAGCATCAAGTATCACTCATCCATCCTTCTTGCCAAAAAGCTTGGCGAGCATGTCGGCCATGGGGCCGCTGGTGGGTGGTTTGATGCCTTGTTTGGGGCGAGCTTGGCGAATGTGGCTCTTGCCTTTGGGCGTCTTCTTAGCCGTCACCTGACCCTTAGCCCCGGAGGGTTCGTTAGAGGCGGTGCGAAGCGCAATACGGTTCATGAAACCCGCATCATCTCCGGCAACAAGCAACGCCGCGTTCCGCGCCATCTCGTCCAGCAGACCATCCAGCCACAGATGGTCGGCGGCAGAAAAGTCACCCAAAACGTGGCCCGTCACCCGATCCTTGTGGCCCGGATGACCGATGCCGATACGAAGCCGGCGATAGTCCTTTTGCATGTGGGAATCGATGGAGCGAATGCCGTTGTGCCCCCCGGCGCTGCCCCCGGTCTTGATCCGGATTTTGCCCGGCGCAAGATCAAGTTCGTCGTAGAACACCACAACATCGGCGAGTGGAATTTTGTGAAACCGCACCGCCTCCGACACCGAGCGCCCAGACTCGTTCATGAACGTTTCGGGCTTGAGAAGCGTCACCTTCTGGCCGTCGATCAGTCCCTCGCTGATCAGGCCGCGATACTTCTTTTTCCACGGCCCAAAATCTTCATAGGCTTGGATCGCATCCACCGCCATGAAGCCGACATTGTGCCGGTGTTTTGCATATTTCAAACCGGGGTTGCCGAGGCCAACGAGCAGTTTCATCACGGCCCTCATTTGTTTGCCAAACCCAGATCGACCGGCCCGCAAGCCCATTGACCCGAAATCATAGGGGCCCTCAAAGACGTTATGCCAACGGGAGACCATCCCATCAGGATGACGACAGTTCAAAAAAAACCTGCGGCGCGGAGGCCGCAGGCTTAAGAGCGTGGTGTCGGTTTAGCCGTCGTTTTCAGACTTCTGTCCGGTCACTTCCGTTTCCGGCGCTTCCGGCGCTTCGCTGTCATCGGCCGCATCGTCCGAACGCAGGCCAGCCGGCGTTGCGATGGTTGCGATGGTGAAGTCGCGGTCCGTAATGGTGGGCACGACGTTTTCCGGCAAAGAGACCGAAGAGATGTTGATCGAATCGCCCAGATCAAACGGGGTCAGGTCGATGGCAAAGTTTTCCGGAATGGAGTTGGCCGGGCAGTTCACTTCCACCGCATGGCGCACAACGTTCAACACGCCGCCGCGCTTGATGCCGGGGCAGTTTTCTTCATTTTCAAAATGCACAGGCACTTCCACCGTCACCTGCGTCTTACGGGACACACGCAGCAAATCGACGTGGATCACGCGGTCGGAGACCGGATGAAGCTGATAATCCTTCGGCAGCACATTGTGCTCGTCACCATCGATGTCGATGGTCAAAATATTCGTCATAAACCCACCGTCGTGGATTTTCATGGTCACTTCCTTATGGGGAAGGCCAATGGAAAGCGGGGGTTTCTTGTCGCCATAAATGACGGCGGGCACCATATTGTTGCGACGCATTTCCCGTGCGGCCCCCTTGCCGACACGGTCGCGCGCTTGGCCCTTGAGCATGTTTTCTGCGCTCATCGGTAACTCCTAAGCGGATCTGTGTGTGTAGAGGTTGCGCCTGAACCAAGAGACCTGCGCGCACAGCGGCAGGTCCAACGGTCAAAACGCTCAAAGAAGACGTTGCAAAGAGTGTGGCACGCCCTGCGGACAGGCCTTTATATTTAACAACGTTTTCCCTGACCCGCACTGCCTCCAAGGGTGTCAGAGCGGTGGGGAGCGTGTAGCGAAGTTACCCCGACAGCGCAAGTTTCGTAGGCTGGGCGTGCCATGCCGGAAGCGGGCACGTGTTTGCAGCGGAATGGTTGGCGCTTTCCACGTCATCCAACACTACGGCCCCCGGCCCATTCATCGACCAGCCGCGGCATCCGCGCACACCATTCCGGTTTTGGTGGCGCGTCAAGATTTCAGGGATATATCAATTTCAGAAATTTCTGAAATAACTGAATCCTACGAAAAGCCATGCTCTCATCAACCGAACAGGACTTCATTTATCACTTCGGCGAGATGGGATCGAAGTGGGGCATCAACCGCACGGTTGGGCAGATTTATGCTCTGCTTTTCCTTTCCGAAGATGCGCTAAACGCCGAACAGATTGTTGAGCGTTTGTCGATCTCCCGCTCCAACGTATCCATGAGCCTAAAAGAGTTGCAGTCCTGGGAGTTGGTGCGCATCGGGCATGTGGCCGGTGACCGGCGGGACTACTTCACCACCCCTGATGACCTGTGGACCATCGTGCGCACCCTCGTCGAGCAGCGCAAAAAGCGCGAGATTGACCCGACGCTCTCCAAACTGCGCGAACTCCAAATTCAGGCTGATCGAGGGGCCGAGCCACCGGACTACGCCACCCGTCGCATCGGCGAGTTGCGCGAACTCATTGAACTTCTCACCGGCTGGTATGACGACATGAACCGGCTGGAGACGGAACGCCTCGTTCAACTGCTTGCTCTGGGATCGAAACTCCAGGGTCTTATCGGCAAGGCCGAAAGCATCATCCCGTTTGGCCGAACGGCCAAATCACCGACCTCTTCTGACACACCGAAAATCAAACCGATGAAGGAGCCCCGTTAACATGGACGGCGCAATGGACACCCTTCTTTTGTCTCGCATTCAGTTTGGGGCAAATATCTCCTTTCACATCCTCTTCCCAACGATCACCATCGCTCTGGGTTGGGTGCTTCTGTTCTTCAAGCTGCGGTATAGCAAAACCGGCGATGAAGGCTGGATGAACGCCTATCGGTTTTGGGTGAAGGTGTTTGCCCTGTCCTTTGCATTGGGCGTCGTTTCCGGCATCACCATGAGCTTCCAGTTTGGCACCAATTGGCCGGGCTTCATGGAAACGGTCGGCAATATCGCCGGCCCGCTCTTGGCCTATGAGATCCTGACCGCCTTCTTTTTGGAGGCCGTGTTCCTTGGCATCATGCTGTTTGGCTTCTCCCGCGTTCCCGGTTGGTTGCACACGCTGGCAACATTTCTTGTGGCGTTTGGCACAACCATGAGCGCGTTTTGGATCATCGTTTTGAATTCATGGATGCACACACCAGCCGGGTTTGAAATGCGCGAGGGCGTTGCCTTCGCCACGGACTGGGCGGCCATCATCTTCAACCCCTCGATGCCCTATCGCTTCACCCATATGATGCTGGCCAGTGGCCTTACAGTTGCCTTCTTGATCGCGGGCATATCCGCCTACCGCCGCCTCCGCGGGGATCGGGATCGCTCGGTGACTATCGCCATGCGTTTTGGTGTGGGCCTGGCTGCCCTTCTTATTCCCGTGCAAATCCTGGTGGGCGATCTCCACGGCCTCAACACGTTGGAGCACCAGCCCGCGAAGGTCGCTGCTATGGAAGGCAATTGGGTAACCGGCCCCAACAAGCCGCTTTTGCTGTTTGCCCTGCCAAACTCTGAAACCCGGTCCAATGACTTTGAGATCGGCATTCCCGGTGCAGCAAGTCTGATCCTGAAACATTCATTTGACGGTGTGGTGCCCGGACTGAACGACTTTGTTGCAAAAGACGGCACGCCCCTTCATCCGCCGGTACCGCAGGTCTTCTGGTCCTTCCGTGTCATGGTGGGAACGGGCATGGCCATGCTGGCGCTGTCCTGGTTTGCCGCCTTTCTGCTGTGGCGCCGCCGCGCCCACGCCCGCACCGGGACCGATCTGCCGCCAATTGTTCTTTACGGCTTGGTGGGCATGGCCTTCTCCGGCTGGATCGCCACCCTTGCCGGCTGGTACACCACGGAAATTGGTCGCCAGCCCTGGTTGGTGAACAATGTCATGACGACCGCACAAGCTGTTGCCGATGTCCCGGCCCCGATGGTGCTCACAACCCTGCTTGGCTACCTCGCGGTCTACGCCCTCCTCATCGCGGCCTATGTGGGGGTTTTGTTCCACCTGGCTGCGAAGGCCAGCCGAGGCGAAAAATTGAACCCCCTCACACCATCCTCCGGTGCTGCGGAAGTTGCCGTGATCCCGGCGGAATAAAGGCCAAACGTGATGGATCTGTTCAACGACCCGGCACAATGGCTGCCCCTCACCTTCGCCGGTTTGATGGGGCTGTCGATCCTCATCTACGTGGTACTCGATGGCTTTGACCTCGGCGTTGGCATCCTGTCGCCCTTCGCCATGGAGCATCAGCGCGACCGCATGATCGCGTCCATCGGCCCGTTTTGGGACGCCAATGAGACTTGGCTCGTGCTGGCCACGGGGCTACTGCTGGTGGCCTTCCCCCAGGCCCATGGCACGATCCTGACCGCCCTCTATTTGCCAGTGGCGGTGATGCTGCTGGGGCTGATCCTGCGCGGTGTAGCCTTTGAGTTTCGGGCCAAGGCGCGGGTGAAGCGCAAAGCGCTGTGGGATTTTGCCTTTTTCGCCGGCTCCCTCCTCTCCAGCCTCGCTCAAGGATTTATGCTGGGCCTCTACATCATGGGCCTGACGTGGACGGGACCAAACGTGCTTTTCGCCACCATCACAGCGCTTTGCCTGACGGCGGGCTACGCATTCATCGGCGCGGCCTGGCTGATCATCAAAACGGAAAAACGATTGCAGGAACAGTCCGTCCGCTGGGCAAAAATCTGTCTCTATGGGGTCATCAGCGGACTGTTTGCGGTCTCCGCGGCCAGCCCCCTCGTCAGCCCGCGCATCTTTGAAAAGTGGTTTTCTTTCCCTGAGATGCTGTTCTTAGCGCCCCTGCCCTTAATGTCGGCGGCACTCGTAGCGGTTTTGTTTATCGCCCTTCGCCATTTGCCGGACAGTCAGGACCGTTGGCGGCATGTCCCGTTTGCAGCGACCACCATGCTTTTTGCACTGGCCTTTGCTGGGCTGGCCTACTCGTTTTACCCTTATGTCGTGCCGGAAAAGCTAACGATTTACGAAGCTGCAAGCGCGCCGGAGAGCCTGTTCATTATCTTGGTCGGAACGCTTTTCGTGTTGCCGACCATCATTGGCTACACGGTTTTGTCTTACTACGTGTTCCGCGGAAAGGCGGTCGACCTGCGCTACGACTAAGCCCGCATCAGCATGAGAACTGAGAGGTGGGACGGATCAGTCAAACAGGCTCGACACGGATTGCTCCAGCGCTGTCCGGTTGATCGCTTCACCGATGAGGTCGGCAATGGAAATCACGCGGATATTGTGCGCCGCGTCCACCGCAGCCGTCGCTTCAATGGAAGATGTGATCACCAGTTCCTTCAACATCGAGGCGCTAATGCGGGCTACGGCGCCGCCGGACAAAACACCATGTGAAATGTAAGCGGTCACACTGGTAGCCCCATTGGCAAGCAGCGCTTCGGCCGCGTTGCACAGAGTGCCGCCGGAATCGATAATATCGTCGATCAAAATACAGTCGCGACCGGCAACCTCACCGATGACGTTCATGACCTCCGATTCCCCCGGCTTGTCTCGGCGCTTGTCCACGATTGCAAGCGGCGCGTTCACGCGGCTGGCCAGGGCTCGCGCCCGCACAACCCCGCCCACATCGGGTGACACCACCATCAAATTATCAACGTCATAATGAGCCTTGAGATCCCGGCTCATAACCGGCACGGCAAACAGATTGTCCGTGGGAATATCGAAGAAGCCCTGTATCTGCCCGGCGTGAAGATCCATCGTCAGCACGCGATCTGCGCCGGCCTCCGTGATGAGATTTGCCACCAATTTTGCTGAAATGGGCGTCCGTGGACCCGGCTTTCGATCCTGGCGCGCATAGCCGAAGTACGGCAGGACAGCCGTAATACGCTTGGCCGATGAGCGACGCACGGCGTCGATCATAATTAGCAATTCCATCAGATTGTCATTGGCCGGATAGGACGTGGACTGAAGGACGAAAACATCCTCGCCGCGCACGTTTTCCTGTATTTCAACGAAAATTTCCTGGTCCGCAAAGCGCCGCACAACACAGCGACCCAAAGAAATATCAAGGTAACCCGCAACCGCCTCAGCGAGGCTTTTGTTGGCGTTTCCGGAGAAGAGCTTCATGACAAAACCGGCTTGGGGCTATCGTGCCCACAGCCTGGGCACCGCTGGGCGCGCTATAGCAATGGCGGGGCGGATTCGCAAAAGGCAAATGGTGTCAGCTTCCGGCTTTTTCACGCACAACGAGAATTCAGCAAAGCCCACCCCGTCCTTGTGCGGTGAACGACCAGCCTTCACCCCAATCTCCGGCCCAGTTCTTGTCCCAGTCTTTGCCCCCGTCTTTGCCCCCGTCTTTGCCAACGAGCCGCACGCGTCGCTCAAGCATTCATTGTGTGCTTCAGGCAATCTGTGGCAAGCCTTCGCCCAGACCGACCCTCCGCGCTGGCAAGAGCAACGCCCATGATGAGCCAAACCCACGTGTTGCTGGCGGCTGCGCTGTTTGCAAAACCCGGAAAAACACTCCGCAACACCGCCGTCGTTGCCGGCGCAATTGTGCCGGATATCGCGATTTTTGGGCTGTTGGGCTGGTCGAAGGTGATGGGTATTCCCGAAACCCGGGTTTGGAATGAGCTTTATTGGCAGGAGCCATGGCAGACCTACACGGCGGCGGGAAATTCGCTCCCGCTCTACCTGCTGATTGCTGTGTTCGGGGTTTTGATTCTACGGCTGGTGCCCGCCGCCCACCGCCTGGGCATGGTCGCGCTATTTTTTGCCCTTGCTGCAATCACCCATGTCGCCGGCGATCTGCCGGTTCATGTGGAAGACGCACACCGCCACCTTTGGCCGCTGTCGGACTGGAAGTTCATCTCGCCAGTGTCCTACTGGAACCCGGAGCACCATGGCCGCGCGTTCAGCGTGTTTGAAGGCCTTTTGGGGATCGCGCTCTCGATCATCTTATTTCGCCGCTTCAAAGGGTGGCTCACGCGAGTGATTATTATCACACTGATCGTCGCCTATTTCGCCGTACCCGCTTACTTTATCTTCATGTTGGGGTAACGTCGGCTAGGCATGCAAGATTTACTGACATTTGAAGACTTCCCGGTTGGCGCGGTTTTTCCACTTGGGCCCTACGAGGTCACGGCGGAGGCGATCATTGAATTTGCCGCCGAATTTGATCCCCAACCGTTCCACCTCGACCCAGAATCGGAGCAGGCCCAGGCCGTCGGCGGTCTCATCGCATCTGGATGGCACTCCAGCGCAATTTTGATGCGCATGATGTGCGACGCATACCTTCTCCGCACCGCCTCAGAAGGCTCATCAGGTCTCGACGAAGTGCGCTGGCTTAAACCCGTGCGTCCGGGGGACGTCTTAACAGGAACGTCCACAGTTCTGGAGGCGCGCCTTTCGCGGTCAACACCGGGCCGTGGCATCGTGAGCCACCGCTACGATGTGCAAAACCAAAACGGTGAAACCGTGCTGTCGGTCTCAGGAAGCGGAATGATTGCCACTGCGGCGGCGGTAGCGGAACGGGGGGTCAGCACATGAGCGAAGCGAACGCAACACGCAGCTTCTTTGATCGTGTTGAACCCGGTCTGGTCCAAGAGCTCGGCAGCCACACGTTTGAGCATGACGAGATCATACGGTTTGCAACCAAGTTTGATCCGCAAGCCTTTCATCTGTCGGAAGAGGGCGCCGCCGCCAGCCATTTTGGCCGCCTTTGCGCCTCCGGATGGCACACGTTC
>JBCBCT010000031.1:0-27528 GCA_038530365.1 Pseudomonadota bacterium
ATGGCGTCATGCTCTGCTCGCAAGCGATGTACCATGGCGCGGGACAAAGCCCCGGTGATCGCTACTTCTTCGCCACGTCGGCCCAGATAACCGTCCGCGCTGACGGCCAGTTTCAGCGTTACCGCCGGGCGGTTGAGCTGTTTGCGCGTCAGGTAGGCTTGGAGGTCGCGGGCGGCATCGCTTGATCGAACGCCTGTTTCAACCGCAAAACCGGCCGCTTCCAGCATCGCGTGGCCTTTGCCATCCACCCTGCTGTCGGGATCGATCCACGCGGTCACCACACGGGAAACGCCTGCTTCGATTAACGCTGTGGCGCATGGGGGCGTCGCGCCGTGGTGGGCACAGGGTTCAAGGGTTACATAGGCCGTAGCCCCGCGTGCCCGCTCGCCCGCCTGATCAATGGCCACCCGTTCAGCATGGGGGCGTCCGCCGATGGCCGTAATTCCACGCCCCACAATGAGGGAGCCGCCGGGCTGATGCTGAACCAGGAGCGTTCCCACCGAGGGGTTTGATGCGGTGAGCCCCGTGTGCCGACGCGCCAACCGTAGACAGGCTGCCATGTAGCGGTCGTCTTGTGTGGCACGGGTGGGGGTCATGGACGGCACAATCAAATTTCTCATATGGAGCGATGGTCGAGCCTGAGCCGTTTCATGCCGGCCCCGAAGCGCCGGGCTTTAAGATGCGTCCGCGTCCAGTTCACCCAAAACCGCCTGAAAGTCCGACGCTTCGCGAAAATCGCGGTACACACTTGCGAACCGAATATAGGCCACCTCGTCGAGATTTTTCAGGCCTTCCATCACCATGTGACCGATCTCTTCAGCGTGGATTTCAGCCTCGCCGCTTGCCTCCAACTGCCGTACAATGCCGGACACGAGACGCTCAATACGCTCTTGCTCCACCGGGCGCTTGCGTAGGGCGACTTCCACGGAGCGGGCGAGTTTGTCCCGATCAAAGACCACCCGTTCTCCTGACTTTTTGATGACGCTTAACTCACGCAGTTGGATCCGCTCAAACGTCGTGAAGCGACCTCCGCAATCGGCGCAGATGCGACGACGGCGGATGCTGGTGTTGTCTTCTGTGGGACGGGAATCTTTGACCTGGGTGTCCGCGCCGCCGCAAAAGGGACATTTCATGGTGTCGTGCCCCTAAGCGCGCGTTGTTGTTAGACGCTGTAGATCGGGAAACGGTCCGTCAGACTGACCACCCGTGCCGCCACGTCTTTCTCCACGGCGGCATTGCCGTCTTCACCGTTTTCCGCAAGGCCTTTGACGACTTCCAAAATGTGCGCACCGACCTGCTGGAACTCCGCAATGCCAAAGCCACGGGTGGTGCCCGCCGGGGTGCCAAGGCGTATGCCGGAGGTGACCATGGGCTTTTCAGGATCGAACGGCACACCATTTTTGTTGCACGTCATGTTGGCCCGTCCCAGCGCCGCTTCGGCGGCCTTTCCGGTCACGCCCATGGGGCGCAGATCAACCAACAAAACGTGGGTGTCGGTGCCACCGGAGACCAGATCAAGACCGCCGGACTTCAAGGTTTCACCGAGTGCTTTGGCGTTGGCGACCACATCGGCCACGTAGGTTTTGTAGTCCGGTGTCAACGCCTCGCCGAATGCCACGGCCTTAGCGGCGATGACGTGCATCAACGGGCCGCCCTGAATGCCGGGGAAGATGGCCGAATTGAACTTTTTCGCCAGCGCCGCGTCATTGGTCAGGATGATGCCACCGCGGGGCCCGCGCAGCGTTTTGTGCGTTGTCGATGTGGCAACATGGGCGTGGGGGAACGGGCTTGGGTGGGCACCGCCGGCAACAAGACCGGAGAAATGCGCCATGTCGACCAAGAGGTATGCCCCAACGCTGTCGGCAATCGCGCGGAAGCGGGCAAAATCGATTTGGCGGGGATAGGCGGAGCCGCCAGCGATGATCAATTGCGGCTTATGCTCTTTGGCAAGGGCCTCGACCTGGTCGAAATCGATGAGGTGATCGTTTTCCCGAACACCGTATTGAATGGCATTAAACCACTTGCCCGACTGGTTGGGTGCTGCACCATGGGTCAGGTGACCACCGGCATCGAGGCTCATGCCCAGGATTGTATCGCCGGGTTTGATCAAGGCTTGAAAGACCGCCTGGTTTGCCTGGCTGCCGGAATTCGGCTGGACGTTTGCAAACTCGCAGCCAAACAGACGCGTCAGACGCTCGATCGCCAAGTCTTCGGCGACGTCTACAAACTCGCAACCGCCGTAGTAGCGGCGGCCAGAATAGCCCTCGGCATATTTGTTGGTCATGATCGAACCCTGCGCTTCGAGGACCGCACGGGAGACGATGTTTTCAGACGCGATGAGTTCAACCTCGTGGCGCTGGCGGCCCAATTCACCGCTGATGGCCTTTGCGATGTCGGGATCGGTGTCCGCCAAGGAGCGAGAAAAGAAAGTATCAGTGCTTCCGATGGTGTCCACGAGCGACATGGGCTTCGTCCTTAATCTATAGATAAACATCTATGTTGGGCTTTAAACGCGGTGGACGGGGCTTAGCGTGTCACAGAACAGCGTTCAAGCACCCTGATGCGCGTCAAACCATGCACAACAGTGAACAAATAGAGCGAAAAGGGAGGCCCGATGGCGATTTTGAGCGCGTTTACTGGCTCAACGCCAACTCATCCACACCATCGCGCTGATAGATGTCATCGCGGAAATGAACATCCCCTGCCCCACCGGCCCAGGCGCTGATGTAGGTCATATAAATAGGAACAGGCTGCGCGAGCTTTACGTCGGTGCGCTCGCGGGATTCGATGATCTGCTCAATCAAGCGCCGATCCACCCCTTGGGTGTCTTTGGACAACCACACCAACAGATCGCGCACGTTCTTCACCCGCACGCAGCCGGAGGAATCAAACCGCAGGAACTTGTTAAACAGCCCTTTTTGCGGGGTGTCGTGGAGATAAACAGCATGGGGATTGGGGAAGTTAATCTTCACGGAGCCCATAGCGTTGATTTTGCCGGGTTCTTGCCGGAACAGATAGTCGACGGCCTCATTGGTCGACCAATCGATCTGCGTTGGGTCGATCTCGTTCTTGTTTTTGTCGAACACAAGAATTTTGTTGTCCCGCAGGTAGTTGGGGTCTTTTTGCATCAGCGGGATGATGTCTTTTTCCACAATCGACTTGGGGGCCGTCCAATAGGGATTGAGGTTCAACTCGTAAATTTTCGAATTCAGAATGGGGGTCTGGCGGCTAATGCGGCCAACAATGGCTGTGTGCCGCTGGGCGACCTGGCTACCCTCCACGGCCTCAATTTCGGCGGCGGGGATATTCACCATCACATAACGCTCGCCCAGGAAGCCGGACATGGACCGCAGGCGCACGAGGTTTGTGCGCAGCTGGCCGAGCCGGATGGGTGCGGAAACGTTCATCGCGGCGAAGGAAAACTTGCCCAGCACACCGTCGGCGGGCAATCCATGACGCGTTTGGAACCCTTTGACGGCGGCATCGACAAACGTATCAAAGCTGCGCGACAGGCCGGCTTTGGTCGGCAAATCGCCGGAAATCATGAGGCGACGGCGGAGAGCAACGACAGCGTCTGAATTTGCGCCAAACTTCAGGCTTTTGTTTGCGGGAACGCGGGGCCAGCCGCCACCGGCCACGATGCCCTCATAGGCTCGGATCGCCTGCTCGACGTGGAGTTGTGTTTGTGGCGCGAAGACAGCCAAACGCGAGCGGCCCTTTTCGGGCATGGCCGTGTCGTTTGAAAATTGGTCGTCCCAGCTGTCGCGGCCTTGGGCATTCAAGATTCGGTCAATGGCGGTTTCAGCAGCCGCTGCGGCCGGCACCATGGGCATAGCAACGCCGGCGACGGCGGTCTTCAGCAGGGAACGGCGGCTCAGATCACCAGCAGGTATGTGCGGTCCGCCATTTTTTATGGCGTCGCGGCCAGCGTTTCCCTCAATCGCACCGTATTTTCGCGTATCTGACATCACAAACGCCTGTTTTGCCCGCATCTGGTCCGATGATACGGCCCCCATCCAAGACTAATATGGTTAATCGTCGTTAACGTTACGTAAATCAACGGCTACCAAGGTCTTGAATGGCCTCGGAATGGGGCCAAATCAGGTCGCGAGCAAGGTTCAAGCGGCCACTTTCCCACAGCGTCAAAGAAATGTGACCGGGATATGTGGCAGGTCAATGCTGCCCCCCGCATGTCTCAAATCCGTATCACCGGGCTGTGAGCGTCATTTCCTCCATGCTGAACAGCACCAAAGGCGTCTCGGCTCCCAGAGCCGAAACGCAAGTCGACAAACAACAGGTGGACCTTTCCCTCAGACCCGCTGCCCCTCAAGCGCGCGGCATCCAAGGGCGCTCAGCGAGGGCCTAAAGTCGATAGAGAATTTGGTCAGTCCAGAAACGTTCCAGTCGGTGGAGTGAACGGTTTAGATCAGCAAAGCCGTTGGCGTCGATCTGTCCGATCTGTTCCAGCGATTTCGTGTGGCGTTCGTAAAGCGCGTCTACACGTGCAGCCACGTCCCGGCCTTTGTCCGTCAGGCTCACCCGCACCGAACGACGGTCCGTGGCGGAGCGCTGGTGATGGATGTAACCCATCTCCACCATCTTTTTGAGATTATAGGAGACGTTGGACCCCAGATAATACCCCCGCGTGCGCAGCTCCCCGGCGGTCAACTCACTGTCACCGAGATTGTACAACAGCAAGGCCTGGACAGCGTTCAGATCACTGCTGCCATGCCGGTCAAATTCATCTTTGATCACGTCGAGCAGTCGGCGATGCAGACGCTCCACCAGCGTGAGTGCTTCCAAATATACTTGTTTGAGATCGGGTTTGTCACCGCCGCGCTCCATTCCGGGCGCGGCTGGTCTGCCGATCATTTCCATCGTTGTCATCGCGGGTGCCTCTCAACCTGAAGTCTGGCAACTCTTTGGTCGCCTTGACGAGCACCTTAGGGATTTCGACTAAAATTTGAGTCAAAGCACAGTCTTAACGAAGACTTGCGTTTCAAAAATTAAGTTATTGAAATAATTGATATTAATCATCCAGAAACTCTAGGAATTCAGCCCCTGTTGGCGATAACGCGGCGCACCAGCGCGAGAGTGAAATACAATGCGACGGCCGTCAGGTGGAAAAACACCAGCCCATCGGCCCGCATGGGTGGGTTGAGGTAAAGCATGCCCATGACGACTTGCAGCAGAATGGCAGAAATCCAAACCACACGGCCCCAACTCAACGTCGACCACAGCCCCACCGCCGTCACCGGATAAAGAACCGCCATGACGATGATGAAGACTTGCTGCGGCGCGGACTGGCCTGTGAACGGTGGCAGCGCGTAAGGAACGTTCTGGAACCCCTCATAACCAACCGCACTGGCCCAGACCAAAACGGTGAGCCCCAAAAAGACCAGCGACACCACGCGTAAATAGGCACTCATCACGAAGGAAAGGCGGGCGACGGCGCCCTGGGGCGTCGCGGGCACCAGGTGGATGGCTTGGTCTTCGGGTATCGAGGTCGTGAGGTCCTTGGCCATAGCTAGGCGTTCGCTCCCAACGGCAATTCCAGCTCAGGCGGCAGCGGCTCAAAATAGGTGTCGATTGTGGCGTCGGTGACGTCATTCAAGCTGTCCGGCGACCAACGCGGTGCATTGTCCTTATCGATGATGGCAGCGCGGATGCCTTCGTAAAACTCTGGGCCAGGGAGCAGACGTCGCAGAATTCGATATTCCATGCGCATGCAGTCGGCCATGGTTTGGTCCGCTCCGTAGGTGATCTGTCGAAAAGCGATTTTTAGGCTGGTGGGGGATTTTGTGCGCAAGGCAGACAGCGTTTTTTCCGCCCACGCCTCCCCTTCTGTGCCAGCCATGGCTTCCAGATTTGCGACAATGCCTTCAACGGTGGTTGCGGCAAACACCTGGTTGATGAACGGCATGGCGGACACGATAGGCGCGTCGGTTTCGTCGTCTTGGGTTCGACAGCCTGCGACCGAAAGGGCGTCGTCCACGGTAGGTGCTGATATGAGCGCGGTTTCCAGATCGGCCAATTGGTCCGAAGCGCAGGCATGGGTGATTAAACCCGCCCAGAGCGCATCAGCCTGTTTCAACCGTGTGCCGGTGAGGCCAAGGTAGAGCCCCAACTTTCCCGGCAGGCGCGATAATATGTAGGAGCCGCCGACGTCGGGAAAGAAGCCGATGCCGACTTCCGGCATTGCAAACGCCATGGCTTCACCGCCGACGCGATGGGAACCGTGAAAGGATACGCCAACCCCGCCGCCCATGGCGATGCCATCTACGAGCGCGATGTAGGGCTTTTGCAGGGCGGCAATCCGGGCGTTGAGCGCATATTCGCGTGCGAAAAAGTCGAAATCGAAGGCCCCTTCGCGGCCACGGTCGTACAAATGGCGAATATCGCCCCCCGCTGAGAACGCTCGTCCCGGGACAGCCTTGATGAGAATGCGCTCGACAGCGTCTGCCGCCATCCACGTGTCCAACTGTCCGTTCAGGCGGGTGAGCATGGCGTCGGAGACGGCGTTCAAGGCCGCCGGGCGATTGAGGGTGATGATCCCCGCCACGCCGCGCTGTTCAAAAAGGATGTCGTCTGGATTGGACACAGGAAAAAGGCGGGCTCTTGATCACACACGTCGTGCGACAATGCTTAGACTGATCTGGCAGGCTTTCAAAGCGCAGTGGGCATCTTAGCCTATCGGTTTACTGCGATGGTCCGGCAGATGTGCAAAATAGCGCCAAAGTCCGTTCAAGGCTGCGCGCGCGCAGGATCAAACCATGTCCAAACCCAGCATCAGCGAAACTGAAGCCCGCGAAATCGTCGATGGCGTGACCGGGCACCGCCGGTTGCGGCGCAATCGACGGGCGGATTGGGTTCGTCGCATGGTGCGCGAATCCGTATTCACACCTAATGATTTGATCCTGCCGCTGTTCATCATGGAGGGAACCGACACCAAAGAGGCGATCACCGCCATGCCGGGGATTAGCCGCCAAAGTGTGGATCTGGCGGTGGCAACCTGCCGAGAAGCCGTGCGTCTGGGCATTCCTGCGGTTGCCCCATTTCCAAACGTCGCCCTGGCAAAACGTAACCAGTCGGGCTGCGAAATCATGAATCCCGACAATCTGATATGCCAGTTCGTTAAAGCGGTGAAGGATGCCGTGCCCGATATAGGCATCATTACGGATGCCGCGCTCGACCCGTTCACCGACCACGGCCACGACGGCATTTTGGAAAACGGCGTGATCGTAAACGATGCATCCGTCGCTATGATTGTGGAAGGGGCATTGGTGCAAGCCCGCGCGGGCGCCGACATCATTGCGCCTTC
This sequence comes from Pseudomonadota bacterium, assembly GCA_038530365.1. Lineage (GTDB taxonomy): Bacteria > Pseudomonadota > Alphaproteobacteria > Rhizobiales > Rhizobiaceae > Pseudahrensia. The sequence goes on from JBCBCT010000031.1 coordinate 7,322, forward strand.
GGACATGATGGACGGGCGCATCGGGGCCATCCGCCAAGCGCTGGACGCGGACGGTTTTACCGATGTGGGTATCCTCTCTTACACCGCCAAATACGCTTCAGGGTTCTACGGTCCTTACCGGGAAGCGATCGGCACCGACGGGCTTTTGCAAGGGGACAAGAAGACGTATTACATCGACCCTACCAACCATGAAGAAGCGATGCGGGAAGCCGAACTCGACATCGCCGAAGGTGCAGACATGCTGATGGTGAAGCCCGGCATGCCCTATCTCGATGTGGTTCGGCGTATGAAAGACACGTTCGGCATGCCGGTTTTTGCCTACCAAGTGTCCGGCGAGTACACGATGATCGAAACGGCAGGTGCCGCAGGCTATATCGACCGCGACCGCGTGATGATGGAAAGCCTTGATGCCTTCAAACGCGCTGGGGCTGATGGTGTTTTGACGTATCACGCGCTGGACGCGGCGCGGATGTTGAACAGCTGAGCATGTGTCTGGCTGTGCAGCGAGGCTGTCTGGCTCTTCAGACCAACGCGGACCTGACATCTTGAATCGCCACATTTGCTTGGCCAAGTCAGCTGGAGTGAATGAAACGGGGAGCGCACGGGATGAATTCCATCATAATCGACAACAACACCGCCGAAGACGTCGTCACACGGGCTGATCTTGATGGCGTTCGCGCGGCGCGGGTGTTTGCGTTTTTGATCGACTATCTCATCGTCGGGGTTTTGTGCCTGCCCTTCGCGGTGGTTGTGTTGCTGCTGACGGTCCTGACCTTTGGCGGTGCGTTCGGCCTGTTTGCTGTTCTCTACCCGCTTGTTGCGATCCTCTATCTTGCAATGACGCTGGGCGGGCCAAATCAGGCCACCATCGGCATGCGCATGATGGGCGTTCGTATGAAACGGTTGGGCGGTGGTCGGATCGATCCCTTCCTTGCCATCCTGCACGGGGTGCTGTTTTGGGTGATCCACTCCTTCGCGATGATTTTGCCTCTCATCGTGACGTTCTTTTCTTCAAAGAAACGGCTGCTGCACGACATTGTCTTGGGCGTTTATGTTGTGCGCAGCTGATATGCTGAGGCACCCTGCGATTGTGTGCTGGTTCCCCACTGCGCACTTTCCAGCCGGTCCAACGGCGCTTAACGTTGCGCCATTGGCATTATGCGTCCGGATACCGGCCCTTTGAGCGATTTTCACATGTGGGCGACGTTCGTCGTCATCGCCCTCTCCATCGTCGGATACGCCACCGAGCGATGGTCCATCGAAGGCGTGGCGCTGGCAACGTTGGCGGTTCTGTTGGCGTTGTTCACGCTGGTTCCGCAAGCGGGCGAGACCCCCGTCACCGCTGAAAATCTGATTGCTGGGTTTGCCAACCCTGCTTTGGTCACGGTGTTGGCCCTTCTGGTGATCGGCCAGGCGTTGTTCAACACCGACGCGTTGGAAAAACCGGCGGAGTTGATGGCGCAGCTCGGCGGTCGAAGTGTGTTTCGCACCATTTTGGTGCTTCTTCTCACCGCAGCGGTGACCAGCGCCTTTTTGAACAACACCCCGGTCGTTGTGATGTTCATTCCCATTATTGCCGCCATAGCCAAGCAACGGGGCTTCCATCCGGCGAAGGCACTGCTGCCTCTGTCTTATGTCGGCATTCTGGGCGGAATGACCACGCTGATCGGCTCGTCGACCAACCTGCTGGTGGCGGGCGTCGCCGCGCGCAACGGCTTAGAACTGGGTTTTTTTGATTTCCTTGTGCCGGGTCTTGTCATGGCCGGAACGGGTTTTCTGTTCGTTGTGTTCATCATGCCCATTCTTTTGCCGAACCGGGAAGCGCCGGACGAAAGCAGCGCGCTGGCCAGTGGTAGGCATTTTATATCGCAAATCGATGTGGGCAGCGGGAATCGGCTGGAAGGCGAAACGACGGTTGCCGGTTTATTTCCCGCGCTTCAGGGCATAACAGTACGGTCGATCCACCGCGGTGAAACGACGTTCCTCCCGCCCTTTGAAGACGTCACGCTCCAAAGTGGGGACAGCATTGTGGTCGCCGCCACCCGCCGCGCCCTCTTACGCGCGCTTTCAGTGGGGGCTGCCAGCCTGCCACAACTGGCGGTTGATGAGCCCAGCCACGCCGACGCGCCCAATGGGACCCAGACCGTCGCGCCCAGCTTCACCGTCGCCGAGGCCGTCGTCGCCCCCGGCTCCCGCCTCACCGGGCGCACGATTGAGGCCGCTCGCATTCGTCAAACCTATGGAACCATGGTTTTAGGCTTGCAGCGCCGCAGCAGCGTTTCGCGCGGGCTGATCGGTGCCAACCGATTGGAAGCCGGGGATACGCTGCTGGTGGGCGGGACGGTGGACGACTTGGAACGACTGCGCGAAAGCCGGAACCTGCTTCTCCTGGAACGCTCCACCACGGAAGTGCCGCTGCGGGCCTATGCCCCGCGGGCGATCATCATCTTCGGGCTCGTCATTGCCCTTGCGGCCACCGGCGTTTTGCCCATCGTTGCCGCAGCGCTGATCGGCGCTTACGGTGTCATCGCGTCTGGGTGTTTGTCCATTCGCCAAGCCGCGCGCAGTTTTGATCGGCAGATTTTCATGCTGGTGGGCGCATCGTTGGCGGCGGCGACCGCACTTGAGAAAACCGGGGGCGCGGAATTTCTCGCCCAAACCACGGTAGACGCGTTTGCCGGAAGTTCCCCCACGGTGATCCTGTCGGTGCTGTTTTTGGTGACGGCGGCGCTCACCAATGTTTTGTCAAACAATGCGACGGCCGTTCTGTTCACGCCGATCGCCATCGGCATTGCGGAAGCCCTAAATGCGCCGTTGGAACCCTTTGTGATCGGTATCCTGTTTGCCGCCAATTGTTCCTTTGCAACGCCGGTTGCCTACCAAACCAATCTCTTAGTGCTCGGCCCCGGTCGCTATCGTTTTTCAGATTACATGCGATGCGGTGTGCCGCTGATTTTGTTGTTATGGGTGGCGTTCACCCTGTTCGTTCCGGCCCATTACGGACTGTAGTTGCCGTCGATAACGGACAGTTTAGTCTGCGGCATCAGAAAGACTTTACACCTTAGATTTCGTTTCGCACAAAAACGTCATGACAGCGCACCCCCTCGATACGCCTCAATTCTATCTGACGGCCCCCGCTCCCTGCCCCTATCTTGAAGGCATGTTTGAGCGGAAGGTCTTTACCCATCTGGTGGGTGAGCGTGCGCCCTACGTTCATGATGAGCTGTCCCAAGGCGGATTTCGGCGCAGCCAGAACATCGCCTATCGGCCCGCCTGCGAAGGTTGCCGCGCGTGCAATGCCACGCGGGTGTTGGCGCAGGAATTTCGTCCCAGCAAAAGCATGCGTCGGATCATCAATCGCAACAGCGATCTTATCGGCGAAGCCGTGCCCAACGTGCCAACCTCCGAACAATATTCGCTGTTTCGCCGGTACGTGGACGCCCGACATTCCAGCGGCGGCATGGTGACGATGAGTGTGCTGGACTACGCGATGATGGTGGAAGACAGCCACATCGACACCAACATCCTCGAATATCGCAGGCGCGGAACCGATAGCGGTATCACAGGCAAGGGCGATGGCCCGTTGATCGCGGTGGTGCTGTTTGATCGCCTCTCCAATGGTCTGTCCATGGTCTACAGCTTTTTTGAGCCCACCGAAAACAGACGCAGCTTGGGCACGTTTTTGATCCTCGATCACATCGAACGCACCCGCAAAAAGGGGCTGGCGCATTGCCATCTGGGCTATTGGGTCGAGGGCTCGCCGAAGATGGACTACAAAGCTCGGTTTATGCCCCAGGAGCGGCTGGGTCCCGGCGGCTGGAAGCGCATTGAGCGCTAACGCTTGCGTCTTCTTTGTCTTTTGCAGGTCTGCACCGTCCGACCGTCATGTCACTTTTACAAGATGTCGCTAAGTAGAGCCGCTGGTTGGGGCCGCTGAAGAGGGCTGGCCGTCTGGAAAGTGACATTACGTCTGGAACGTGCACACATGTCGTCGTGCTTTAAGAATCTCGCACAAAACCCTTTTGGGAGGACACAATGAATACGAAAGACACACACATGGGGTCGCCAATCCGCGCGTCTCTGGCACTGGGAACGGTGGCCGCCTTTACCATGACAGCTCTCTTGGCCGGGCCCACGGCGGCTGAAAACCGGATCGACACCCAACTGCCCGGCGCGCCGGAACTGGCCAAATATGGCGATCTTCCCGTCGGCGTGCGCACGTTGACCGTCACCAACAAAAACCAGATTGACGTTGCCGCCATCGATGGGTCCAAGCCCAAGCCCGACACCTTGCCGATGGCCGACCGCACGCTGACGCTGGAAGTGTGGTACCCCGCCGCCGCCGGCGCCACCGGCAGCCAGGTTCTGAAAGCCAAACTCCGGGACGGTAAAACGGAAGTTGAACTGGTCGGCCAGGCCCGCCGCGATGCGGCACCGGCAAAGGCTGATTCGGCTTATCCGTTGGTCATCGTATCCCACGGTTATCCCGGCAACCGCTTTCTTCTGTCCCATTTGGCCGAAAACATCGCTTCAAAGGGCTATGTGGTCGCGTCCATCGACCACAAGGATTCCACCTATTCCGACCGTGGTCCTTTCGGTTCAACGCTGGTCAACCGTCCCCTCGACCAACTCTTTGTCCTCAACGAAATGGACCGGTTCTCCAAGGAAGACGGGCACCCCATGAACGGTTTGGTGGACGCGTCAAACACCGCCATCATTGGTTATTCCATGGGCGGTTATGGTGCAGTCATTACAGCCGGTGGCGGCGTGACGGATACATCCATTGCCTATCCATGGGGCGCGCCGCACGGACTGCTGGCTGCCCACAAAGGCGGTTCGGACGGGTTCAAAAAGCTGTTCGATCCCCGCGTCAAAACCGCCATCGCGTTTGCGCCCTGGGGCATGAACTTTGCGTTTTGGGACACAGAAACCCTGAAGGACGTCAAAATCCCGATGCTCTACGTGTCGGGCTCGGTGGACGATGTCTCCGGCTACGAAAAAGGTGTGCGCGCTATCTGGCAAGCCTCAACGGGTGTTGATCGCTCGCTCCTCACCTTCGACAATGCAAACCACAACGCCGCCGCTCCGATGCCTGCGCCCAAGGAGGCCAACATCTTCGACAAGGATCTCGGCTTCAACCTCGCCGACCACTATGCTGATGCCGTTTGGGATACCGCACGGATGAACAACATTGCCCAACACTTCACCACGGCGTGGCTGGGCAAACATCTGAAAGGCGATGCGGCGATGGATGCCTTTTTGGAGCTGGTGCCGAATTCCAATGACGGGGTTTATGCGCTGGAAAAAGACGGCACCCCCAAGGACACCCACACCCATTGGAAAGGGTTCCCAAATCGGACCGCCAAGGGCTTGCGCTTTGAGACCCTGAAAGCCGGTCAATAAAGGGCGGTTCTCCGCAAAAAAATCCCGGGCCGCTGAGGCCCGGGATCATTTTCGATTGATGCCATCTCGAAAGCGGCGAAGTGCATCGAGAGCCCTACGCCGCTTTTTTTAGATAATGAAATCGTCTGCAACGAGCTCGGCTACCGTCATGTCCAACAGCGTAACCGTGCCCTCGCTGCCAACGGTGAGGACAACGCCCTCTTCCGTTTGTTCCATGGCGGCAAAGAGGTCGTCGACGCTGCCGAAGTCGTTTTCGCGCAACCAAATGCGGTCCGTGCGGCCGGTGCCCGCTTCGAAATCCGCAATGACATCGTTTCCAAAGCCGGCTTCGAACTGAAAGACGTCATCGCCCTCGCCGCCAGTCAGGCTGTCATTGCCGACACCACCCAGGAGGTAGTCGTTCCCGCCCATGCCGCTGAGGGCATCATCGCCTGCGTCGCCGATGAGGCGATTGATGGCGGCATCACCAGTGACGTCGTCGTTGTAGTCGGAGCCGTAGACATATTCGATGCTGTCAAACGTATCGCCTTCGGCTTCGCCACCCAGGCCCACGTTGGTCGTGAGGTTGACGGTGACGCCCGCCTCGGACCAACCATATTCCGCTGCATCACGATCCCCATCACCACCGATGAGGACATCAGCCCCCTCGCCACCGCGCAGGATGTCATCGCCGGCCATGCCGTTTAGAACATCGTCGCCCTCGCGGCCCACAAGACGGTTGACGCTGGCATCGCCCGTCAGCGCATCATCAAAGTTCGAACCGTACAGAAATTCGATGTTGAAATAGCGGTCGCCTTCGGCCTCGCCGTCGCTGCCGCGCCGGGTGGTCAGGTTGGCGTCAACGCCCTCGGTAGAATTGATGTAGTCTGCGGCATCGCGATCACCGGCACCACCGTTTAAGCGGTCTGCGCCTTCGCCACCGTTTAGGATGTCGTTGTCATTGCCACCAAACAAACGGTCATCGCCCGACCCGCCGAAGAGAGCGTCTTCGCCATCGCCCCCCCCGATCCGGTCATTGCCTTCATCGCCAGAAATGATGTCGTCGCCGCGACCGCCATGCAGCCGGTCGTTGCCGTTGAACCCGGAGATCACATCGTCTCCGTCATTGCCCCAGATACGGTTGTCGTCGAGGTTGCCGGTTAGGACATCTTCAAATTTGGAACCGGACAAATTTTCGATGTTCAAAAGGCGGTCACCTTCCGCATCGCCGCCGGAGCCAAGGCCAAACATCAAGTCAACGGTGACGCCTTCAGACGAACGCCCGTAGGTGGCACGGTCAACACCGTCGCCGCCATCCAGCACGTCTGCGCCAGCGCCGCCGTTCAACCAATCGTCTCCGTCACCGCCGTTGAGAACGTCGATGCCATTGCCACCGTGCAAGCGGTCATTTCCAGCACCGCCCATGAGTTGGTCGTTGCCGTCGCCGCCGTGCAGCCGGTCATTGCCTTCGCCGCCGGTGAGTGTGTCAGCACCTTGGCCACCATGCAGGCGGTCGTTGCCCGAGCCGCCGTCCAAGACATCATCACCTTTGCCACCGAGGAGACGGTCATCGCCTGCGCCGCCGGAGATCTCATCATCGCCATCGCGTCCAGCAATGCGGTTGTCACCGTCATCTCCGATCAAGACATCATCGTGCCGCGAACCGACGAGGTTTTCGATGGAATTGAGGACGTCGCCGTCGGCGTGGCCGCCGGAGGCGGTGCCCGCCGCAAGGTTGATCGTTACAGCGGCGTCAGAGCGGTGGTAATTTGCACTATCGGTTCCCACGCCGCCCACGAGCATATCTGCGCCCGCGCCGCCGACGAGCGTATCGTTACCGTCGCCGCCAAACAGTCTGTCGCTGCCCGTGCCGCCGTGAAGACGGTCGTTGCCACCCATACCGTAGAGGACATCATCCCCGGCGCGGCCCGAAAGGACGTTTCGGCCATCATCGCCCTGAAGATAGTCCTGATGGCGTGAACCCAACAGCCCTTCAATGCCCGTATACGTGTCGCCCGCTGCGCCACCACCGGTGCCCGCATCGTCCAACAGGCTTGCCACCACACCTTCTTTGGACTTGCGGTAGTCTACACGATCACGGGTGCCGTCGCCGCCGTTGAATGCCTCAGCATCGGACGTAGCGACCAGGCGGTCGTTCTTGTCTGTTCCGCTGACGACCATCACCGTGGGTTCGTCGCCCACAATATCTTTGACAGATTTGGTTTGATCCACCTTCAACGTGCTTGTCAGCGCGTCGTCCTTGCGCTCATCGCCCAAACCGACTGCATCATCATTGTTTTTCATGACCTGGCCCCTGCGCCTTACCAACGCGCCCAAATGGCACGTCGTTCCTGCCACTCACGCTAGAGCAAGGGTTTCACCGATCATTTTGCAGAGGCACGGTGATTTATTTCAAATTCCGTTTGGAAATATCTGTAAAATTTTTCAGACCCAATTGTTAACGGTGGTTAACCGGTGCCTTAGGCGGAGAACTTGCCGTTCCTAGGGAACCCCTTGGGTACCATGCGACCGGCTTGTGCGCGCTCGCCTATATACTCCCGCAGATCCTCGGCGCTTCGAGTGTGGGTACGACCGGCGCTGTCAGTCCAACTAAGTCCTTCTTTCATAACGAAAATTTTGGCGTCCAAGATGCCACCGTCCTTGTATTTTTGCAGACGAACGCCCTTGCCACGGGTCATCTTTGGTATCTGGTCGAGTGGGAATACGAGGAGACGCCGGTTCTCGCCAACCACGGCCACCGCGTCGGGCGCGAGGGCCCCTTTTTCGACGCCTTGCGGCAGGAAAGGAATGCACAGGGCCGCTTCTGCGGGCATTGCAACGTTAAGCGCCTGTTTACCCTTTCGCGTATTGGCGATGACATCGGCTTCCGCCACGGTAAACCCATTGCCCAAGGTCGAGGCCAGCAAACGATGGCGGCCCGGCTCGTGGACAAACGCGTCCAGGATGTCGGCATCGTTTTCCATATCGACCATGATGCGCACCGGTTCGCCGTGGCCGCGACCGCCGGGCAGCTTGTCGCCGGTGAGCGTGTAGAACTTGCCTGCGGTTGTGAACAGAAGGATGCGGTCTGTCGTCATGGCCGGAAACGCGCATTTGAGCGCATCGCCCTCTTTGAACGTCAGCGTGGTGGTGTCGGTGGCATGGCCCTTGAGGGTGCGTATCCAACCCTTTTGAGACAACACGACTGTGATCGGCTCTTTCTCAATCATTGCCGCGGCAACGGCGTCCTCATCGATCTCGACGGCTTCAGCAAAGGTGCTGCGCCGTGCGCCCAACTCGGTATTTTTTCCAAAGCGCTTTTTGGTTTGGCCGATTTCCCAGGCGATGGTTTTCCATTGTGCCTCATCGCTGGCAAGCAGCGCTTCGATGCCCGCTTTTTCTTCGGTGAGATCGTCGAACTCTTTGCGAATCTCGATCTCTTCCAGCTTGTGGAGCGCGCGCAGGCGCAGGTTCAAGATCGCTTCGGCCTGGGTGTCGGTCAGTTCAAACCGTTCGATGAGCGCAGGCTTTGGTTTATCCGCTTCGCGGATGATTTTGATCACCTCGTCAATGTTCAAGAACGCGATAAGGTAACCACCGAGGATTTCCAGCCGCCGTTCAATTTGGGCCAGTCGGTGCTTGGAGCGGCGCACCAACACGTCCTTGCGGTGCTCCAGCCATTCGCGCAGCACCTCGCGGATGGACAAGACTTTGGGCACCCGTCCACCGGACAGGACGTTCATGTTGAGCGGGAACCGCACCTCTAGATCGGTGAGCTTGAAGAGCTGCTCCATCAGAAGAACGGGATCGACGGTGCGGCTTTTGGGTTCCAGTACCAAACGAATGTCTTCGGCCGATTCATCTCGAATGTCTGCCAGCAGCGGCAAGCGTTTGGCCAAAAGCAGCTCGGCTGTCTTCTCGATGAGTTTTGACTTCTGGACTTGATACGGAATTTCCGTAACCACGATTTGCCAGGTGCCGCGGCCCGCGTCCTCTTTTTCCCAGCGCGCGCGCAGGCGAAACCCGCCCTTCCCCGTTTTGTAGGCTTGGAGAATATTGTCTTGGGGTTCGACGATCACGCCACCGGTGGGGAAATCGGGACCCGGAACGAATTCCAGCAGTTTTTCAAAACCAGCGTTCGGGAACTTGATGAGATGCAGCGCCGCATCGCACAGCTCTTCGGCGTTGTGGGGTGGGATGTTGGTGGCCATGCCCACAGCAATTCCGGCTGCGCCATTGGCCAGCAGGTTTGGGAACGCCCCCGGCAAAACCACCGGTTCTTCGTCTTCTTCATTATATGTGGGGCGAAAATCGACGGCATCTTCCGTGATGCCTTCCAGAAGCGCGGTTGCGGCTTCCGTCATCCGCGCTTCGGTGTAGCGCATGGCGGCGGCGTTATCGCCGTCGATGTTGCCAAAATTGCCCTGTCCATCCACCAGCGGATAACGCACGGCGAAGTCCTGGCTCAGCCGCACCAGCGCGTCATAAATCGCTTGGTCGCCGTGGGGGTGAAACTTACCCATCACATCACCCACGATGCGGGCGCATTTGGCAAAGGCAGCGTCGGGGTTCAGGCGCAGCAGGCGCATGGCGTGAAGAATGCGGCGATGGACGGGCTTCATTCCATCGCGCACGTCCGGCAGCGCACGGCCCATGATGGTGGACAGCGCATAGGCCAGGTATCGCTCTTCAAGCGCGGCTTTCAGATCAATCGGTTCAATGCCGTTGGTGTTGTCGTCGCCATCGTCTCCCGAACCGGAGCCTGGCGGAATCAAATCGTTTCCCATTCGTTCTGGATAGCCGTGGCAGGCATGGCTCACAAGGCTGACGACGCGCGATGGACAGTTTGCACTTGCATCTCTTCCCAGCGCACTCACCTCTCACCGGGGTTTGATTGGGGAGCCACAGATGGACGGGCGATACTGTCGCCATTAACGGCTTTCTTAAGGGCTTTCTGACAGTCTTACGCGGCTGTGGATGGGAATGAAAAAGCAAACGACGATGTCTGAAAACGATCAGATTGAAACGCCAGAGGCTGGAGATGGCGGCCAGCCCTTGGCTCAGCCAAAGGGGCCGACCACGACAAAGCAAGGCGGCATCGCACTTGCCCTTGGCGGCGGCGCGGCGCGGGGCTGGTCGCATATCGGTGTTATGCGGGCGCTGGATGAAGCGAAAATTCCCGTCAAAATGATTGCCGGCACGTCCATCGGGGCGCTGGTAGGCGCTTGCTATCTGGCCGGCAAACTCGACGAATTGGAAGACTTCGCCCTCAGCCTGACGCAACGGCGAATCATTGGCTTTCTTGATTTCAGCCTGCGCGGCGCGGGCCTGATATCGGGGTTTCGCTTGGCAGAGCGGATGGACAAGCATCTGGGCGAATTGCGCATTGAAGACTTGCCCAAACCGTTGGTGTGCGTTGCCACTGAAATCACCACCGGCCACGAGGTTTGGCTCAGTCAAGGACCGCTCATCGAAGCGATCCGCGCATCCTACGCCCTCCCCGGCGTGTTTGAACCGGTGCTGATTGGGGATCGGCTGATGGTGGATGGGGCCCTCGTCAACCCAGTGCCCGTGCCGGTTTGCCGAGCGTATGAGTCGGATGCTGTCGTTGCGGTGAACCTTTCGTCCGATGTCTTTGGGCGCGGCACGGTGGTGCGGGATTTGCACACTGGCAACCCGGCAATGGGGGGTGATGATCTTGTCGCTGCGGCGCTGGAACGAAAACTTGGCAAAAAGGCCGACAACAGCCGCATGGGTCGGGCTCTCGGGTTCACAGGCGTTATGGTTCAGGCGTTCAACATCATCCAAGACCGCATCGCGCGGTCACGGCTTGCCGGTGATCCGCCGGATCTGACAGTGCGGCCTCGGGTGGGTGACATTGGCCTTTCGGAGTTTCACCGGGCGCGGGAAACCATCGATCTTGGCTATGAAGCCGCGCGCCACGAACTGCCGCGTATGGCGGATCTAGCCATAAAAGCCTCGAGCGTGTGATCGACGGTCGAAGAGACTGAACGCCAAAAGGCCGAACAGAAAGCCGCCGACATGGGCCTGCCAGGCAATTTGACCGTCCGCTCCGGGAATGGGGATGACGCCTGAACCGAACAGCCAGTTGAGCGCAAACCAAATGCCGACAAACCCGAGCACCGTGGGATTGCGGAACGATTCAACCAGCGATAAGCGGCGCGCGGTTTCTGGGCTATTGGTGACCCCACGGCCCGAAAACGCAAAGCGTACCGCAGCCCCCATACAAGCGGACACAGCGCCCGATGCGCCGATCACCGGGATGACGGCGTCGACGTGGGTAATGAAGTGGGCGAGCGCCCCAAAGGCGCTTCCCAAGGCAAAAAAGATCAAAAAACCCGCCGTTCCAATCCGCTTGGCCACGGCTGAACCGAACGCCACCAACCACAACGCATTGACGCCGAGATGCAACCAATCGCCGTGCAAAAACGCGTGGGTGACGGGCGTCCACAATGCCACCCAGTTGGAGGGAAAGCCGGGGATCGTTTGGGTGACCGTCGCCGGAATAAAGCTCAGCCAAACGAGCACCTGGACTTGGACCTCGCGCTCCAAAATATGAGCCCGCAAGACATGCATGACGATGAAAGCGGCGACCAACACCACGATGATTCCTGGCAGATTGAAAATCGGCGGCGCGGGTGTCGGCTCACGGGGTGGCTCAAACCCATCCCAACTGTCAGCGCGATCATCATCAGGGGCGAACTGCCGGTCTGACGGGTCTTGATTGGGGCCGGAGGGCGTTGCGTTCATGGTGCGGTCTTCGCATGGGTTAAGGCCAACGTGTGCCGCTTATCTAAGATCGCTACCCAGGCAAAGATAGGGAGGCAAATTGAACCTCGATGCTGGGTCAGCGGATAACTTCGGACGTGGGTGCAATGGGACCACGAACTTGGTATCAGCTCCGGAACCTGCGGCGCGCCCCCCCTCCGCTGCAACATGGAGAAAAAGAATGGTGCCAGAGACCACCCAAGCGCAGCTTAAATCCGTTGTCACGTTCTGGTTCGGCGATGTTGCGCAAGACCGCCCCTTTGATCTCGACTCGATACAGATGCAACGGTGGTACGGAAAATCCGAAGACATCGACGCCCATATCCGGACCAGCTTTGAGGACTTGTACCAGACCCTACGCGATGCGGCGCAGACGGATTCTCTCGCGTTTCCGACCATGACAGATCAAGTGGCGGCCATCATTGTTTTGGATCAGTTTCCGCGAAACATGTACCGCGAGACACCGAGGATGTACGAAAGCGATCCCCTGGCTCTTCAGCAGGCCCGGCACTTGGCCGAACATGAACAGTTTGGTGCACTTGATCTTTTCAAGCAGAAATTTGCGCTCATGCCATTCATGCACGCTGAAGATGTGGACGCACAGGACTTTATGGTGTCCCGTTTCAAACAGTTCCCGGACCGGTGCCGGAAGGAAGGCTGGCCGACCGCAGACTTTTTCGACAAAGCGTTGGAGGCTGCAGTGCGCCATCAGGAAATTGTTCAGCGGTTTTCAAGGTTTCCGCATCGAAATGCGATCCTGGGTCGTGTTTCAACCCAACAAGAAATCGAATTCCTGACGGAAGCCGACAGCGCATTTTGAGAGTGCCTAGACTGTAGGTCGCTTTTCGTTGCTTGGTTTGGCGTGACGGTTACGGGAACACTCGCCGTGTCGGGTTCTTCGTCGGCGATTGGGCACGTAAGCTCGACCTGACGCTCCGTTTTGAAAATTTCACAAAAAAAAGCCCGGCGCGCGAAGCACCGGGCTGTTGGTCAGTCCCCAATCCCGCCCCCTGCCGGATTGTTGAGCCAAGCGAAGTGTTGCGAAGCATCGTGCTGTAACGTCAGCTTCGCGATCTGCCGGGGCGCCGAGGATTATTGGCGCTCGCGTGGAGTTCGCGGTCAGATAGACCCAGTCGAATTGTCCGCGCAAGCGTTACTCCCTGTTAACCTTAATTTCCGTTCAGACTTTTTCGTCCACAGCTCGTCGTCCCGCCGACCTTTCGCGGCGCAATGCCCCCGTGGCACGCCCCCCGTGGCACGCCTTGTGCACCGATCATGACAACACGCGTGCCCCGTCCGGCTCTTGTCTCACTCTGGGACAGGAACGGCACCTAGCGCGAATTTTGATCAAAAACGGAGCCGTCGCTATGCGCCATAACAAAACAAAACGGGTGCTAACCTATTGGATGGACCTGTTTGACAACACGGCGCCGGACCTTTCAGGTTTCGATAGCATTGAAACCCATGCGACCGCAGAACCTATTCGCCGTTGGCCCGACCGCGCCGCCATTCAGCCCGCCGCATGCCGTGATCTGTTGTCGGATCTCTTCATACTCGATGCCTCGGGCTCCCAACCCGTGTATCGGCTGGCAGGCACATCGATATGCGCGCTTTATGGGCGAGAATTGCGGCGTGAAACCTTCGAAGAAGCCTTTAGCGGCATGGACCGCCGCGCGGTGCGCAGTTGGGTTTCGCGCTTGGGGATTGATGATTATCTCGTGCTCATTTGCAGCCGTGGCGAGACCGAAGCGGGCGATACCGTTTCCCTTGAAACGCTGTTGATGCCGCTGGAACATAAAGGGGAGCGCGACCAGCGCATGCTGGGGCTCACCGTGCCCTGCACACAGCCCCATTGGTTGGGCGTGACGCCTGTGGTGTCGCAAACCGTGAGGAGCATCCGCGTTATCCGTCCCTGGGAGAACGATGCCTTCAAGGCCAATTGGCCCTTTGAGGTGCCCGCCGCCGCGCGCTCAACCAACCGTCGGTCATTAGATACAGCTTCTTTGGGTTACGACACCGCGTTGGTAGATACCAACCGTCCCGCCCTCCCGGCGGAACAAGCAGCGGCTGCCCGGCAAGTCGCGCATTTGAAGGTTATTGAGGGCGGGCGCAGCCGTTAAGCGGTCAACAAATGGCGTCTGCGCAGCCCAAGCACCCCAATTTGCAGACACTTTTTTAACAATGCGCGCCCTATGTTGGGGTGTTGTTAACCCTGACCACCAAAGCCGATGGCTGCCGAAAACGTCACATGGCGGGAATCTGAACCGGACCGGCGTGGATTTGAACGGACGCCGGTGGCGATCTTTGGTCGGTGTTTGCTTCCCAACAAGCTCGAAATTCCCTGCCAAGCCATCAATCTGTCGCCGGGCGATGCTGCCTTTGTGGTGGCTCATCCACCACGGATTGATGATCATATCATCGTTTATCTCGACCATGTTGGACGGCTGGAAGGGTTGGTGACCCGCCTTTTCGAGGGCGGCTTTGCCATGCGTCTTGAAGGCACCGCTCGTAAGCGTGAAAAAATTGCAGCGACGTTGGAATGGCTCAAGAACACCGATCCATTCGATCCCCGCGACAGCCGCCGCCACGAGCGGCTGGAACCGCAAAACAGCAATTCCATGCTGGAGTTGGAAGACGGCCGGACTTATCCCATTCAAATCATTGATATTTCTCTGTCCGGAGCAGCCTTCGCCACCGATGTTCGGCCAGCGATCGGGAGCCGCGTCTCGTTGAGTGGTATGAAGGGCATAATCGTTCGGCACTTCCCGGAAGGCGTGGCGATGGAGTTTCACTCCGTCCAACAGCGATCCGGCTTAAGCGGGATCCTCGACAGCTAAAAGCCTTCGAGCTTGTTCACGCCGTACCAAGCCGCGCACCCGCGCGATCCGACGAAAAAACGCCCACGGTTGGCCAAGTGGCGACCCTTACCGAACTGCTCGTTTGGGGCGGGCGCACCATCGGCCCCCGTGCCTTCAGACTTTGATTCAAACTTGAAACAAATTTGTTTTGAATGAACCGCTAATTATCTGAAAATAAGCGTCTTTTTTGAGTTTAATGTCCACGGCAAATGACATCTGAACTCAAATTCCTTCTGTGAGTTTCCATCCCCGGACGGACGGGAGACCTCACAATGACCTTTAGACACTTCAGACTTCGGCGATCGACGGCGGTAGCTTTGGGGGGCTTTGCGTTGGGCATGCTGACAACCGCAGCGCAGGCTGCATCCTCACATATGCCGATGGGATCACGCACCTCGCAACCGATTGGCCATGCCATATTCTGCCAGCAATTGCCGGCGGAGTGCGCGGTGAAAAGCAGCCAGACCAAGGCGCCCAAGCTCACCCGCAAACGCTGGGCCGACCTCATCGCGGTCAATAATTATGCCAACACCGCCGTCACGCCGGTGACGGACTTGGAACACTACGGCGTCGAGGAGCACTGGACCTATCCCAAGTCCTATGGGGACTGCGAAGATTACGTGCTTTTGAAGCGCTACATGCTGATGCAACGGGGTTGGCCAGCATCGGCCCTTCTGATCACCGTGGTGAAACAGAGCAATGGAGAGGGCCATGCCGTTCTCACCGTGCGCACCAGCCGCGGCGATTTCGTGCTCGATAATCTAAACGGCAAGGTGAAGGCATGGGCGCGGACGAACTACCGCTTTTTGAAGCGTCAAAGCGTGCGCCACACCGGAAAATGGACTGCCATTCGCGACCGGCGCAACCAAGTCGCACGCTATTAGCAGCATTGCGCGCATAAAGATTGGACGGGCCTACGCGCTACAGTTTGACAATAGTTGACGAGATTGACCTGGTCCCGTCCCCACTTCCCGTCCCCACCGTGGCCAGGTCATAGAAGCCGGTTTGCGTTCCAGTAGCGCAGACCGGCTTCGCTTTTTTAAAACGCGTCCGCTCGCTTCTATTAAGCGTCCGTGCGCACCATGCCGTCGCGAAACCGTTTGGCGTTTTGGGCATAATGCAGTGCGCTCATGTGTAATTGCTTGGCCGCGTTTTCATCGAGCTCGCGGATGATCTTTCCCGGTGCGCCAACGACGAGCGAATTGTCCGGGATTTTCTTACCTTCCGGGATCAAAGCGCCGGCCCCGATTAAACAGTTTTCACCGATCACTGCACCGTTCAGAACGGTTGCGCCCATGCCCACAAGCGAACTGTTGCCAATCGTGCAGCCGTGGAGGATGGCGTTGTGGCCGATGGTGCAGTGTTTTCCAACCGTGAGCGGAAAGCCGATGTCGGTGTGCAGCGTGCAGCTTTCCTGGACATTGCTGGCTTCACCAATTTCGATCCACTCGTTGTCGCCCCGCAACACCGCGCCAAACCAGACGTTTGCATCTTGGGACAGCCGCACCTTTCCGATAAGAACCGCCGTGGGAGCCACCCAGCAGGCATCGCTTTGCGCTGCTGATCCAGCAAGATCCGGGTCGATGCCGTCGAGTTGATAGATGGGCATGGGGTGTTCCTCCTCGCACAATTGCCACAGACCGTTTCGATGGCCGTGGTCTTCGTGTCTGGCCGTTTCGTCGGCCGTTGCAGCGCCACTCATAAGCCACTTCACTTGCGATGTTGAGTGCTGCCATCCCTAGGGTGTTGTTGGAAAACATGGTATCGCATCTGCAATTTTCCGGAGGTTGGCGTGCAGCTTTTTCGTTGCCTCACCCTCAACATATACCTTAATGACCGAACGCTGTGCCCGTGGCCTTATTTTTTAACCGACGCTTACTCTACAGTCTGCTCGGCATCGCGCTGGTGGTTGGCGCTTTTACTTTCATGGTGGCCAATTGGCTGCAAGGGCAGATGAAGGGGCCCATTTGGACGGCGGACACACAACCCGTCGAGGTGGTGATCAACAGTCGAGTTTTTGCTATTCCCGCAAACCTGATCCGATTTTCGGAACAGCGGCGAAACGGCAATGCCAAGCGGGTGGATCTCGCCCTGCTTTGGCCCGACGGCGCGGGCTACAGCGCGGAAAACCGCACGGCGTTTTTGAACACGACAGCCGACCGCCTTTTGATGTTTGCACATCTGCAACCCAGCGCGCAGGCGCAGGACATGGATGGGCGCTTGAATTCACTCTACCGCCCCCTGTTTGCCGGCACATCAACCCAAGGTCCCGCCGGTCTACAATTGCAGCGTTTGCAGGAGGGGCGCGGCTATGAGGGGGAAGAGCTGGCCATCGGGGGCGTGGCCGATGGTCAATCCCTTTGGGTTGCGCGGTGCCAAATTGCGAAGGGCACCACGGTGCCGACCTGCCTACGGGATGTAAATCTCGATGGTGGTGTGAGCCTTACATATCGCTTTCCCAGGGCGTTGCTGGAGAACTGGCGTGGGATTGACGCTCTCTTTTTGAAGACAATCAATGGCTTAAGCCGGTAAGATCATCTTTAGAATCTGCTTCAACACGTTTCGGTGCGCGCGTGATCAGTCTTCATCAATTTCCAAATCGATGTCGAGAATGGCCATGTTGAAAACCTGCATGCCTTCTTCGTTGCCATCGTCATCATACAGCAGGCCTAGGAACTCATCGCCCTTATAGACCTCCGTCGAGTCGGTCTTTTTGCCCCGTTTGCGCACATCGATTGCGGGGCTGTTCAGCACCGTTTTCATGTGTTCTTTCAACTCGTCGAAGGGCTGATCAGGAATTTCTTTGGTGAGATTGTAGGACAACTCGCCCTCGTCTTCGTCACGCTCAATGCGCGCGAAGAAGGATTGGCCGATAGCCACCAGCGCTTGGTCATCGTCTTCTGGATGCTGAATGACCATCAGCTCACGATTGGAAAAAACGCCGGCAAGATAAGTCGTCAGGCTGTCGAGTTCTGATTGCTGCATTAAAAAACGTGTCCGCACATAGGGGTGGTGAGCGCCCGTTGACGCCCGATTGTGGAGGCTGTGTCTAGCGGCTCGCCTCGACCGCTGGAAGTGCCAGTTGGCGATTTTCCTGCGACGCTTAGTCGGCGGGATTTTCGATGGGACCATCTTGCAGGATTTGGTCCATCGTCCGCGACGGTTGGGAGCAGCCGGCAACGCCAACCACGCGGGCTGGCACACCAGCCACCGTGGATTTTGGTGGAACGGGTTTGACCACCAGCGCCCCGGCGGCGACGCGAGAGCAATGCCCCACGTCGATATTGCCCAATACGATGGCCCCTGCCCCAAGCAAAACACCGTTTTGTACCTTTGGGTGGCGGTCGCCGGTTTCCTTGCCGGTTCCCCCAAGGGTAACACCCTGCAGGATGGACACATCGTCTCCAATCACAGCGGTCGCGCCGACAACAATGCCCGTTCCGTGGTCTATGAAGATGCCACGACCAAACCTCGCCTGCGGATTGATGTCCGTCTGAAAGACTTCGCTGGACCGGCTTTGCAGGTAAAGCGCAAAGTCGCGACGGCCAGCGTGCCAGGCCCAATGGGCCAAGCGGTGGGTCTGGATTGCGTGAAACCCTTTGAAATAAAGAATTGGTTCCACAAAACGCGTGCAGGCCGGATCGCGGTCAAAAACCGCCGCCACGTCGACCCGCATGACTTCCGCCCATTCAGGCCATGCGTCGCGCATGTCGCGAAAGGCGTTGCGGATTAAATCTGCTGAAAATTCTGCGGTGTGCAAGCGTTCGCTAATGCGGTGAACCACGGCATCTTCGAGGGACCGTTGGTTCAAAATCGTGCCGAAAATGAACCCGCTCATCGACGGATCCTGATTCACTATGGCTTCGGCTTCACCGCGCAGCTTCGCCCAGACGGGATCGAGGTGATGTAGGCTTGAATTTGCAGGGTCAACCTGTTGGTGGGTCGCCATATCGCTCTCCTGATCGGAACAGAGGCCTGGTCCGCTTTTTTCCGCTCCCCTTGCCTTAACAACATAGTGCAACCGACCCGCGCCTTAAAGGGTGAAGGCCGTCCGTTATGTTGATCTTAATACTGGCTTGCGCTCCGGGCGTAGCGCTGGCTTATACCCTCAAAACCTTTGCACAGTCTTTGGCTCAGCCATGAACGAGCGTTTGTCTTCGACCGTTTCCGTCTCACTGTCCGCCGACCAGGGCGGTGGCATGATCGGCCATCTGCGGCTGGCCAGGCCCGAACGTCACAACGCCCTGTCCCTGGCCGACTGGCAGGCGATCCCCAAAGCGATTGCAAGACTGAACGATGACGGCGCACGGGTGATCATCGTGTCGGGGGACGGCGCCAGCTTTTGCGCCGGGGCGGATATCAGCGAATTTGACGTTGTGCGCAAAGACCCCGCCTCCGCCCGCCATTATGAAGCGGCAAATTCCGATGCATTTGCTGCCATCCGCATGGCTGCTGTGCCGACGGTTGCCGCGATCAACGGCTTTTGTCTGGGCGGCGGTTTTGGACTGGCGGCGGCGTGTGATTTGCGGATCGCAACACCAAAGGCCACTTTCGGTGTCCCAGCTGCGCGGCTTGGGCTGGCCTACCCTGTCGATGCGATGGAAGACATCGTGAACGGTGTCGGGCTGCAAGCCGCCAAACGGCTGCTCTTTACGGCGGAGCGGATTGACGCTGAACACGCCCTGCGGCTCGGTTTCCTGTCGGAGATCGTCGAAGTGGATAGGCTTGAAGACAAGGCTTTGACCGTGGCTGGCACCATCGCTTCCTTGGCCCCGCTGACCCATCGGGCCACCAAAGCCACGCTTGCAGCGCTGACAAAAAGTGCCGCTGGCGATGCTTTGGAACGGGCCAAAGATGTCGGAGATGTCACGTTTGACAGCCAAGACTACGCGGAAGGCCGACGCGCGTTTCGTGAAAAACGTCCAGCCATTTTCAAAGGCATTTAGGGGTGCGGACCATCCGGTCGCTGCGCTGTGGTCCTCAGGCGGCGCGGGAAAGCACCTCTTGATCGATGAAATCAATCACGGCCTTGGCGAACGCATCGTTTTTGTCCCCCGCCACCATGTGACCCGCGTCCGAAATGTCCACGGTTTTGGCATGGGGCACCAGGGTTCGAAACTCTTCGACCGCCCCTTCGGACACCAATTCTGACTTGCTGCCGCGCACCAGCAGTGTGGG